>CAZAGD010000253.1:0-8620 GCA_964484485.1 uncultured Syntrophaceae bacterium | reverse complement strand
CCCCCAACTCCCCCACCACCTCCGCCTCCGCGGAGAGAAGTGCGGCCAGAGCCTCTTCCTCGAACCCCAGAAGTTAAACCCAGGTATACTCCACCTGATATTCCGCGTCAGGAAGAGATATTCGTCCAACCGGTAAAAGCCAATCTGGTCATCCAATATGGACCTACCTTGCGGTCATTCAAGCAATTACCTATAACTATCGGTAAGAATCCGCGGTGCGATTTCAAGATTGAACATCCCGCTGTCCTCGATCAGCACGCGCAAATATTCTTCACTCAAGGACAATACTGGGTTAAAGATCTTACAGGAAAAGGTTTACTGCGCATTAACCGCCAGCCAGTTTCTATTCAAGCCCCGCTAAAATTAAATGACGATCTTTCGTTGAGTCCTGAGGGGCCTGCTTTTCGGTTTATTGGGGAAGGCCGTCTGGTGGAAGCCATGGAGCCATCTATAGAAACACCTCCCCGCACTCCCAGTTCGGGAAAAGAGGAATCTCCACCAGAAAAACCAGGAGATAAACCTTCCCCCAAGAGTTCGTCTTTCTTTAAGAAGATTTTTAATTTTTAGCTAATTTGCGCATCCCGCATTCCTCTTCTTTCCCATAGGGAGAGAGAAAGGTAAGGAGGCATGATGGAAATCCCTTCTTTCCCTTATAAAATCTTAATCCTGGCTCCCTTTCTTTCCGGAATGGAAAGCTCATTGCCTGACCAACCCCTCCAAGTCAACATGGAAAATCCAGACGACATATTCAGCCAATTAAATCCTTCTTTTTATGTGCCTTTGCCCAAAGAATTGCATCCGGCTGGGGGGGTTAACATTCGTCCCAAGAAAAGCAAAGATTTTCACCCGGACTCCTTAGTCCAAACTCTTCCCTTTCTAAAGACTCTGTGGGAAGCAAGAGAATTTCTCAAAGAGGCCAGGGATAAAGGATTAGCGGAGGAGGAAGTGGCGGCTAAATTAGCTAACTGGCCAGAACTCCCTGCCGAATTTAAATACCCTCCTGCCGTGTCCCCAAAGAAAAAAGATACAACTTCAAAAATCGATGATTTATTAAAGATGGTGGCTTTACCGGAAGAAGAGAAAAATTTAACTGGTGCCTACATTGACGTATTATCTTCTTTAGAATGGCAGCTCCAGCAAATTTTAAAATCAATTTTTAAAGACCGGGCATTTCGGCAGGCCGAATCAACTTGGTTAGGATTTAAATATTTATGCAACTCTATGAAAAAAAATCACAAAGGTGAATTAAACATCTACCCTATTTCAGCAAAGAATCTCCAGGAAAATTTGGATCATCTTCTTCCCTTCCTCATAACTGAGCTTCCTTCTTTAATTATCTTGGATTTTCCCTTTGATAATTCCCCCGTCAGTATCGAAAATTTACAAAAAGTCGCTTCGCTGGCCGAGACCCTGCTCGTTCCAATGGTTTGTTGGATCAAACCCCAATTTTTTTACTTAGAAAGCTGGGCCGAAATTACGAGACTTCCTTTTCTTCCCCATTTCTTGGAAGAGGCCGCCTATGCTAAATGGCGGCAATTAAAAAGAACTTTGGCCGCTCGATGGATAGCCATTACCTGCAATTGCTTTTTGGGCCGCTATCCTTATGGCGCCGAAAATAGACCCAAACAAGTCTATTTTGAAGAAAGCCAAGAGCTCTGGTTAAGCCCGGTTTGGGCTATGGGCATCCTTATCAATCAAAGCATGCAAAAATATGGCTGGCCGACACGGATAACAGATTGGAAGAATATTTTTGTGGAGAATTTACCTTTGCCTCTTCGGGAAGGAAATAAAACATATCCCACGGAAGTTCTTTTCTCCGAAGACCGAATTGATCAATTTATTCGGGCGGGGATAATTCCTTTAGTTTCCATGGCCAATAAAGATATGGCTTTCTGCCCTCGAGAGACGACGATAGCTGGGGGGTCCTTTGCCTACCAATTGCTGTTAACCAAAGTCACCCAATTCATTCTTTGGCTTAAGGAAAATTATGGCCAAGAGATTCCTCTTGCCCAACTGGAACAAAAGTTAAAAGAAAACCTCTCTCTTTTCTTCACCAAGATTGGTGACTTAACACCCCAAGGGATGGAAATTTCAGTTGTCCAACCAAAGCCTGAAAAACCTGCTGAGGTTAAGATAGAAATAGAACCTTCCCGTCAGCTTCTACCTTCAGGGGAAAAGATTGAACTCAAATTAGACTGGTAAATTTATATCAACTTACTAGCTTTTGCAGCATTTCCTTATACGGGTCAGGAATGGATTCCAAAGCTTCTAAGTCAATTATTTCCTGGAAAGCGGCAATACCCGATAATTGGGTAATCTGCAGGATGAAATCATCAGGCGGTAGAAAAGTCTGCACCGGAGCCTTAAGGACAACTACAGGTAAGTCACCAAGATCAGCAAGTTTTTTTATCTCCACTTCGTAGCGGAGGTCTGAGATCAATTGACCAAGGGCAGGGGAAATTTGGAAGAAAAGTCCCAAGGTAAGATGATTAATTATAGCTTGACGCATATCTTCTGTCTGACGGGGTTCAGTACCGGCCACCATGGCCCGCAGACGATTTAAAGGGCAGCCTCCTCCATAGGAAATTATCCATTTCGTAGGGGAGGTCACCCTAATTGGTTTATCTTTGGTATTTTCAAAGTAAAGGGGATATTCAAAAGGAGTTGCCTCTAATTGAGAAGAAATAGGCGGCAAAGGATGGGGGAGCTTTTTAGGCAAGCCAAAGGGATTTTCACAAATAGCAGAATATTTCTCTTGCAAGCTGGCAAAGGCTTTATCTGATCCAGGAATGTCTTCGGGAGTCGCCGTCTTTATGTAGGCGCCGAGCAAGAGTTTGGGTAAAAAAAGGGGACGCAGGATCTCCAAATGTCCAGTAAGCCTTTTATTCAAAGCCTGGGCGATTTTTTCCGTTGATTGCCGAAGTTTCAAGAACTGCTGGTTATCGAGGCTCTTACGTGGCTGCTCCATATTTGCCTCCCTGCCTGCTTTTTAATTTTTTAATTTTTTCTCATACTTAACACATGGTTAAGGATATGTCAAATATTTTATAATTTTAACCTGCTTCCCTATGTTTCAATCCTCCCTTTTCTAAAGGGAGGCAGGTTCTTGAACTTCTGCTCCACAGTTGGGCCAGCGTTTCTATCTTTCAATCCTCCCTTTTCTAAAGGGAGGTAGGAGGGATTATAAGAGGGAGATGAAAGAATTATTAAAAGAAGGACAAGCCAATTTGAAGGAGAAGTTCATGAAGAAAAATAATAATCCTTATTTACCAGGCAAAATTTTTCTTTTCTTCTTTCTTGGGCTAATTTTAATTCCGGCAATATCGCCAGGTGCCTCTACGCGAGACGCCCAATTGATAACCGATACTAATTATTTTCCCCTTGCCCGAAAGATCATTCAGGAAGCGAAATTCTCTATTCGGGTGATGATGTTCGAAATGGCCTTTTATGAAAAACATCCGGAAACTCCTTCCAACTTGCTCATCAAGGAATTAATTGCCGCGCGCCAACGTGGCTTAAGAGTTGAGGTTATTTTGGAAGTCAAAGAGAGCAGAGATCGCCCCACAGTTAGAAATCAGCAAACCGGAAAAATTTTGGCCGCTGGAGGCGTAGAAGTTATCTACGACTCGCCTCTCAAAACAATGCACGCTAAATGCCTGGTAGTGGATGAACAAATTATTTTGCTGGGAAGTACTAACTGGACCTTCTATGCTTTAACTAATAATAACGAAGTCTCTATTCTGTTACACTCGCCCAAGCTGGCTAAAGAACTGATTAACTATTTCAATCAAGTTAAGGCCACTGGCCAGAAAGAAGGGAAATAAATTAAGGAAGGGGAAAGGGGAGGATTTATGTCTAAAACAATTGGAGTTATTGGTCTGGGAGCGATGGGCCGGCCTATGGCTTTAAATCTGCTTAAAAAAGGATTTGCCCTAACAGTTTATGATATTGTACCTGAAAAGATAGAGCCGCTCACTTCCCAAGGAGCTAATTCGGCGAGGTCTTGCCAAGAAGTAGCTGCTAAGTGTCCAGTAATAATTACCATCCTTCCAGGCCCGGCGGAAGTGCGCACAGCTGTTATGGGTGAACAGGGGATAATGGCCGGCTTAAAACCTGGATCCACCCTGATTGAAATGAGCACTATCGATCCTTTAACCAGCAGGGAAGTGGCCGCTAAATTAGAAGAGAAAGGTGGGCATATGCTCGATGCCCCCGTCGCCAGAGGAGTTCCGGCGGCAGTAGCTGGAACTTTAAGCATATTTGTCGGCGGTAAAAAAGAAGTTTATGAAGAATGCCTCGATATTTTAAAAGCCATGGGCACAGATATTTTCCATGTGGGTGAAGTAGGGTGCGGTCATGTGGTAAAAATGATTAATAATCTCATTTTAGGCTCTACCGTTGCTCTCCTCTCTGAAGCCCTCGTTTTGGGCGTAAAAGCAGGCGTTAAACCAAAAGTACTTTTTGACGCCCTGGGCGCCGGTTCAGCGGGAAGCTTTGCCCTGCAAAATCAAATTGGGCAATCGGTCCTCAAAGGCCTCTTTCCGGAAGGGCGCTTTTCAGTTGACTACATGATGAAGGATTTAGGACTTGCTCTGGAGACGGCTAAGGGTCTCCATGTTCCTCTTCCCTTCACCGCCCTAACTATGCAGGCTTATGAGAGCGCCCGAGCTGCGGGAAAAAACAAATTATACTACCCCGTCGTAATTACCCAATGGGAAGAATTGACTGGAGTACAGGTTAGAGAATAATCAATATTTTATTTAATATTTACCACGTAAACTTCTGCTTCTTCTTCCTGGGCATAAGGGCCAAAGAGGATGGCATCTGGAAATCCCTTAACTTTTACAAAATAAGAACTTTGGGAATTTATCTCATTTTGGGCGGCCCAAGCTACAAATTCTTTTTCTCCTAAATTTAATTTGATCCCTTTTAAGGGATAATTAAGCACGGCCCGCTCCGGGAGAAAACCTTTGCGACCTACGGCATGGAAGGTAATCTCTCCTTCGGAGATGCCAAACATGGCTCCGGACCAGGTTGCCTGGGTCGGCCCAATTTCAAACCATTGCCCAATTTGGGCATTTCCATAAACATCAAGGCGGTATTCTGAAGAAATAGGTGGGGAAGGAGCATGAACTTTCGCTACTAACTTGGCTGGAAGGGCTGTATCTGCCAGAGATAAAAATTCAACACTCTTTAAAGAAGTAGGTAGATCTGCTGCCGCAGGAGGAGTTCCTTCCGTTAATAGAACAATGATTGGAAAAGAAAGGCCTCTATTAGCCTGGGTAGTAATAGCCAGAAGGGAAAGGCCAAAGCGAATTGTGGGCGCAATCAGACTTTTCTGATCGGCCAGGATTAGCCATAGGGCGACTTCTGGTTTTATTAGTTCCTCTCGGGGACTCATCCAAGCCATATTAGCTAAATTATCCTCCCAGAAATGCCCATTTACTTCGATTCCATAAGTTTTCATTTGGGTGATTAATTTTTTAATCTCCTCCTCTGCCCGCACCAAAGAACTTAGCCATATCGATTTCGCCATTTTTTTGTCTCCTTTCACCTTCCCTTCCCTAAGAGAGAATAAGAAGGAATTTTAATTATCGGACGCAGATTTACGCAGATCGCCAAGAATTCATTATAAATTGTTCTGCGAGCTTTGCGGTCTCCCTGATTGATCAGCTAAAGCGGCCCCGGTAGCAAATTCCATCATTTTATTAAAAAGCCATACTCCTGGCCAAGTTTGTTGGCTAAAAGCTTCATGCTTCTCCGCCCAATCGAGAGACAAAGTCAAAGGAACAGTCATCAAGGGCACTTGGTATAGTTCCGCGGATAATCTGGCCATGGCTACCATCATACTCCGGGTAATCCTGACTGTCTTTACTTCATTATTGATTGGATCACGGCATAATTCTGGTGGAGAAGTTACATTATACTCTCGGCAGGAAAAAGGCCTTATGGAATGAATACTGCAGGTGTTATCTTCCAAGAATGGACAGGGCAGGCCCATCTGAAAATAATCTGCTCCTAATACTTTATGCTCCCCAGTATTTTCAATATGCCGCAGCCTATCAAGCAAACCATTCTTAGCCATAGCTTCTTTAATCTCTTGCAGTTTAGATAAAATTGATTCTTTCCGTTTCAAAGGGAGAGAATTTATATAATCGGCAAAAAAGAATGCTTCGGGAGGAGATAAAGGAACAAGCTGGCAACAGCAGACACCGCATCCTTTTTGGCAACTTACTTTAGCTCCCTTCTGTACTTCCCGTTTAATAGCCAATTCCACAATTCCATTACAAAGCTGCTGCATGGGAGGAATTAGGCTGGTAAGACGCATAGGAACGTTAGGTACCTGAACGCGCGCCGGAGGGAGCTGCCCATCAGGGGTTTCGATAGCTAACGTAATTAAGGTTACCTCAGCCGAAGCATTGATAGGAGGCATCAAAATTTTTTTACCATCCTATGGGTTTTGAAAATTTGAAAGCAAAAAATCTTTATATTCATATAAGATTCTTGAAAATAATACTTTTAAATCAGGAGTTGTCCCCCAGCCATCCAGAGGATGAACATTAAAGTTAAGAGTATCTTCGTTTTTAATTCTTTCTCGGGGATGCTCAGCTTTCCCCCAAAATCCATCTGCAATGTAAGCATTTTCTCCTTTTTCATGCTCTAATTTCCTATGAATGTTTTCGATATCGTCATTATCTATTTTACTGAGCAATTCATAAAAATTACCAGCTGCATTTTTTTCATTTTGCTTCTCTTGTTTTGCTTTTTCATAATCCTTTATTATTATCTCATTAACTTTTATAAGATCAGTCCAGCTTTTAATTTCAAATTCTGAAACTGAAAATTCTTTATTCTCACTAAATTTCGTTTGAGAAAAATAGCTTTTTATAATTTGGGCAAATCTCTTTCCCCTAACAAGAAGCACTTGAGCATGATTACCCTTTCTTTTCGTAATAACAAAATTAGCACCATAAATATCATTTTTGCTAAAATAATCTCTTCCTCCACATAACAATAAGGTAAGCGTAAACATAGCATGTTCACCACAATTACCAACCCGAAAGTGAAAAGCATAAGCAGCATAACTAATAAGATAAGCCAAATTGTAAGTGGGAGAAACCTTTAGCAATTCCTCAGCCCAATAAGGCGCATATTTTCTAACAAAATTATCTACTATCCAATATTGCCTTTTAGCTCCCTTATAAAACCAAAAATCGGGCATTTTGTCCTTAACATTTTTTATTTCAACAACTTCCTCTGCATATTCCGCCTCATCTTCCTTCATGCTCCGAAATCCAGAACACAGTAAAAGATCAACGAGTTTTGATATCTCTTCAGCAATCTGGGGTAATGATAACCCCGAATTTGTTTCAAAGAATTTTTTAACTTCTTTGATTGTCGTATGAAGCATACGAAACTCAGTTGGGCGGTTACTCATAGATGCCCATTTTATTTTATTCTCAACCGTATTCTCTGGCCAAGTTTTATTAAGGGATGACATCTATTTACCCAATAATATAAATGAAGATTTATAGATATTGATTGAATATTTGGTAGATATCATTTTTGATTTCGTCCAAAAAAATATCTGTTAATTCCTCTTTTTTTTCTTTAAAGGCTGAAATAATAATCTCGCGAATTATGAAATCAGGTTGGTTTTCTTCGTTATCTAATACTATTTCAATATTTACTGGATCTTCGGCCACACTGCCAATGCTTTGGTTTTTTTCTTTTGGAAAGTAAAAAATATACTCTCCTCCTCCAATCTTTTTTAAGTCGCAAATTTCCTTTCCATCAATTACAATTTTCATAGATATTGCTATCCTACCATCTAAATTAGGCACAAATTCGAAGAAAAATTTTCCATCGTCATCTGTTACTTTTTCTCCATATTCTGGTATTCCTCCATTTAATTCATACCAAATTTGGGCAAAACGCAATGGGAATTTTTTCCCTTTTTTGGGTTCAAAGAGAATTTTGCCAGCTAAACTACAGCGATTTATAACTTGATAACTTTTTTCCTCTCTGGCAACTGGGTTAGTCATCTCAATTATTCTCCTTAGGCGAGAAGCTTATAATTTATAAGACTTTCTGCGTCCTAAATGCCTCTCCTTTTTAACGGGAGCAATAAAAGAAAAATATTAGCAACCATATACCTGCTTGAGTTTATTAATAGTCTGTTCATCCATTTTCCCCGTTACCACCAGCCCATATTGCTTTTGAAATTCTTTGAGAGAAGCTTCTGTTTTTGGGCCTAATTTTCCATCTATTTTTCCACAATCAAATCCCAGGTTATTAAGTCTTGCTTGCACCCCAGAGACTTCTTCAATGGGATCAAGATGGCCAAGTTCTAATATATATTCTTCTTTATGTTCTCCTAAAAGAACCTTCCCCTTTTTAGCATTTGGAGGAATAGGATGACTTATCCTCCCTTCTTTATCTGTTCTTCCAGAAAAAAGGTTACCATCGATTTCTAAAGTATATGGTTCATTTGCCCGGGGTTTGTCGCCATTTTTAAATTGCAAACGCAAGATGGCCGGAACCCCTTTCACTCTAAATCTATGTCTCTGCTCTGTGGTCGCCGATTCTTCTTTCTCTTCTTTGTCAGGAATAAAGATGA
>CAZAGD010000252.1:0-58381 GCA_964484485.1 uncultured Syntrophaceae bacterium | reverse complement strand
TTAGGCGCACCAAGAAGCTACCTTGGGCAGGGCCGTTAGGGGTAGATGCCCCGCAGACGCGTGGCCTCGGCGACGCGACCAATCCCTAATATAAGCGCGGCTGTCCGCATGTTTACTTTCTTTTTCTGGGAAATATCCAAGACTTCCCCAAAGCTTCTCCTTAAAATACGCGTTAAGCGTTCGGAAACTTCCTCTTCACTCCAAAGTAATTCCTGCAGGTTTTGTACCCATTCAAAATAAGAAACGGTTACCCCCCCGGCATTAGCTAAAATATCAGGGACAACAAATATACCTCGGTCATAAAGCATTTCATCTGCTTCGGTGGTGGTGGGACCATTAGCTCCTTCCACGATTATTTTTGCCTTTATTTTGGCCGCATTTTTTTCCGTAATCTGATTTTCTAAAGCAGCTGGAATGAGAATATCACAATCTAACTGCAAAAGCTCCTCGTTGGAAATTTCATCGCCTTCTTTATATCCAGGAGAAAACACGCAGGAATATTTTTTTTTGCAATCTAAAACTGAGGCAACATTCAATCCCTGAGGATTATAGATTCCTCCTTTGGAATCGCTTATGGCCACAACTTTCGCTCCTGCTTTTTCAAAGTATTGAGCGGCAATTCCTCCAACATTGCCGCATCCTTGGATAGCTACCCGGGCTCCTGGAATGGGAATATTTAAATAGTTAGCGGCCTCCTGGGCCGTGACAAAAACTCCTTTACCTGTAGCCTCATGCCGACCTAAGGATCCGCCAAGTTCTAAAGGTTTTCCCGTGACTACTCCGGGAACTGAATAACCCTTCAGAATACTATATGTATCCATTATCCATGCCATCACTTGCGGGTTTGTATAGACATCCGGAGCAGGAATATCTCGATCAGGGCCGATCATCATGGCTATTTCCCAGGTAAAGCGGCGCGTCATATTTTCTAATTCTCGCAGAGACATATTTTTAGGGTCACATTGGACTCCCCCTTTTGCTCCTCCATAAGGAATATTAACTACGGCGCTTTTCCAAGTCATCCACATAGCTAAAGCTTTTATTTCGTCGAGATCAACATCGGGGTGATAACGAATTCCGCCTTTGGCCGGTCCCCTGGTCATGTTATGTTGAACTCTATATCCAGTAAAAACTTTAATGGATCCGTCATCCATTTTTACTGGAAAATGAACGGTAAGCTCCCGTTGGGTGTATTTAATTTTTTCGAAAATACCCGGGTCTAATTTTAAATGAGCAGCAGCAATATCTACTTGTTTCATGGCTACATCAAGAGGGTTAATTTTTTTGTTCTTTTCCATTAAAAACCTCCTTTTAAAATTTTTTCGCCCCCCCAAAATAGAAATTTTAATGCTTTAAAAAGGCTATAAAAGGATTTGGGATATAAAAGATTTCAAGAGTGGATAGAGATTAGCAAAAAATTTGGGAGTATGTCAACAATTAGCTAAAAATTTTTTGGGAAAGTGCGGGCAATTCTTAGCTAATTTACATTGACCTTTACATAGTATACATTCTTTAATTTTTCTTGATCCCCAATAAATTTTTTTACCCAATTCATTATTGATTCGTGGCTAATTCTTTCGGGATTTTTTCTCCGCTCTGGGAGAATGGCTAATAAATGAGAATTTCTTTTTTCATCTTGCCAATAAAATTCATAAACAATCATAATTTTTACCCATTTTCATATAAAGAAACGAAATTTTATAATTATTTATAAGCAATTTTAATGCCCATTTCCTTGCCGCTTTATAACTAATTAATTTTATTAATTTATTTAAAAAACAAATTTATTTAAATTTGATTAGGGCAGTAAAAAAGTGTAAAAAATTCCGACACTATTATGAAGGACCATAATTTTTATAATAAATGAAACTAATTGATATTAATTGTGATTATATTGAAAAAATAAGAAATTTCTTTTTGTAAAGAATTTTTACAGGAAAAGCGCTTAGAACATTATTTAGGGGAATTTTTATAAAAAATTTTTAAAAGGTTTTTAATTTAAAATAATTATGGAATTTTAGCACTCCGTAGTGTTATATTATTAAAAATTTTTATCGCCTTCGCTAAGGAGGTTAAATATGGAATGGGGAATGCAAAATCGTTTAGCAAGGTTAATAAAATCTGATGGCCATTGCTTTTTCTTGCCCATTGACCATGGATATTTTCAGGGTCCAACTACTAGATTAGAAAGACCTGGAGAAACCATTAAACCTTTAATTCCTTATGCGGATGGTCTATTTGTTACCCGTGGAGTCTTAAGGGCCTGCGTCGATCCTAAAAATTGTCCCCCGATAATTTTGAGGGTTTCTGGGGGAACCAGTATCATTGGCAAAGATTTAGCCCATGAATCAATCACTACTTCTGTTGAAGAAGCCCTCCGGCTTAATGCCGCAGCTGTGGGTATGTCTATTTTCGTAGGGAGTGACTATGAGTATGATTCTTTAGTAAACTTGGGTAAATTGGTAGATGAGTGCCAGAGGTATGGAATACCAGTCATGGCCGTAACTGCCGTAGGAAAAGAGTTAGAAAAGCGCGATGCTCGTTATCTGGCCCTGGCGTGCCGAATTGCTGCGGAATTTGGAGCAACTATAGTTAAGACCTATTGGTGTGAAAATTTTGATAAGGTGGTCAATGGATGTCCAGTTCCTGTGGTTATGGCGGGTGGCCCAAAATGTGAAACGGAAAAAGAAGTCTTTGAATTTGTATACGATGGGATGCAAAAAGGGGCAATTGGCTTAAACTTGGGGCGTAATGTTTGGCAACATGATTATCCGGTAGCCATGATGAAAGCTTTGCGGGCCATTATTCATGAACAGGCCACAGCTCCGGAGGCTGAGCAAATTTTCCTCACCGAGAAGCATAAAGCCGCCAAATAGAGCAGGGGCAATATGGGCATACAAAGGATGAAATAAAAATTTATTAAATTAATATGAAAAGCCTATTCAATGAAGAAGAAGCGCGGGAATTTGTAAGAAACTATCCGCACATTCCTCCTGACTTAGCGATGCGGATATATACATCGCGGCTGCTTGGGAAAGATCCATCTTTAGTCCTCCATGGAGGTGGGAATACATCAGTTAAGATAAAGGAAAAAGATCTTTGGGGAAAAAGGAGAGAGGTTCTTTATATTAAGGGTAGCGGATTAGATTTGGCCTGCATAGAACCTAAAGATTTCGTCGCTTTAGAACTTGAACCCTTGCAGCAGCTTAAATTGCTATCCGAAATTTCTGATGAGGAATTGGAAAATCAGCTTCATAAGCATAAAATTTCTTTCCGCAGCCCCGCTCCTTCAGTGGAATCTTTAGTCCATGCTTTTCTTCCCTTCCGTTTTATTGATCACACCCATGCTAATTCTATCTTAATTTTAGGCCATTTGGAGAAGGGTAAGGAGCTTTTAATTGAAGTTTTAGGCCCCCAGGTTGGCATCATCCCTTATGCTCATCCAGGATTGCTCTTGGCTAAAGAAGTGCTCAGAGAAATTGCCGAGCAGCCGGATCTGGAAGCGATCGTGGTTATAGACCACGGAATCTTTACTTTTGGAAATGATGCCCGTTCTTCGTACGAAAGGATGATAAAATATGTTCATTTGGCCGAAGAATATATTGCCCTTAAAACAAAAAGAAAAGAAGCCATCTTAGTCCAGAAAGAAATTCCGGCGCTAAATCTTTTTTCTCTGGCTCGCCTTAATCAGATAATTAGGGGGGTATGCGCATTTCCGCAGAGGAATGGAAACCGGCAGCGTTTTTTCATAGATCTGCGCGCCCAGGGTGAAGTGAGGGGAATCTCTTGCTTGGTAGAAGCTAAGGAATTTTGTAAAACAGGCGTGCTTACTCCTGATCATGTAATTCGTACTAAAAATCTTTGGTGCTTTATAGATGCTCTTCCAGAGAGCGATACGGAATTAATAGAGAAAATCAAAGAAGCGGTCAAAAAATTTGAACTCACTTATAATGGTCTAGTGCCTCCTCAGTTTAGAGAAGAGGCGGCGAAGCTTGACCACTTTCCCAGGGTTTTTTTAGTCGCCGGCGTGGGTCTATTAGCTTTAGGAATGACCCGCCGAGAGGCGCGCATCGCGGCCGATATAGCTGAACAAACTCTGCAAGCCAAATTTTTAGCTCATTTAATAGGCCAATATAGACCCATTCCAGAGGCCGACGCTTTGGCCATGGAGTATTGGCCATTGCAGCTTAAAAAAATTGTTTCCCCTGATCCTTTGCCATTACAAGGGCAAATAGGAGTGATCACCGGAGCGGGAGGAGCTATCGGATTAGGAATAGCGGATCGGTTGTTGGCGGCGGGAGCCACAGTCGCCCTTATTGATATTGATGAAGAAAGCCTGCAAAAAGTTTATGACTTTCTGCGGAATAAGTATGCTGAAGACAGAATAGAAAAATTTATTTTGGATGTTACAGATTATGAATCCGTAAACCAAGTTTTGGCCGAGATTAGTTGCCGCTTAGGGGGGATTGATCTCCTCGTTCCTAATGCGGGTATTGCTCATGTAGCTAAAATAGAAGATCTTGATCAGAAAAAATTTACCCAAGTTTTAGCCGTAAATTTAATGGGCACTTTCAATGTCATTAAGGCTTCTGTACCAATCTTCCGGCGGCAAGGGATAGGGGGGAACATAGTAGTCGTAAGCTCAAAGAATGTTTTTGATCCGGGGGCCGCTTTTGGAGCCTATAGCGCCTCGAAGGCGGCTGCCCACCAAATGGCCAAAATAGCCGCTATGGAATTGGCGGAAATAGGTGTGCGCGTGAATATGGTGAATCCAGATGCTGTCTTTGGCGATGAAGAAGTCCCCTCCAAGCTTTGGAAAATGGTTGGCCCAGAAAGAATGAAGGCGCGGGGGCTTGACCCTCAAGGGCTGAAAGAATATTACCGCCAACGGAATCTGCTAAAAATTCAAGTAACTGCCGAGCATGTGGGGAATGCCGTAGTCTTTTTGGCCTCGGCAGCAAGTGCCGCGACTACCGGAGCTACCCTGCCTGTAGATGGGGGAATACCCGCCGCTTTCCCTCGTTAATCAATTCTTATTTAGGAATATCTCTTTAAAAAGTTCAATCCCCGTCGCCCTTCTTTATTTATTTTTCATGGGTTATTTCGTTTCTGGATTAATAGCCGGCGCGCTCAAAGGATGAGAGACATTTTTTAAAAAGAGATCTCTGAAAAACCTTCTTTGCAATAACTCCCGCGAAAGCGGGAGTCCAAAAATGCTTTGAAAATACTGGATTCCTGCCTGCGCCAGAATGACGGAATTGCATCCCTGGGACTTTTTCAGAGATCTCAAAAATATTCTTGACAGGCAGGCCAGGCTTCTGATAAAGAAAATGGATACAGGGATACAAAATAAATTTCCAAAAAATTTTTGCCCCCATGAACAAATCCCTCTGGTTAACTGATCAAATTAAAGTAAGCGGTTATATCCATCCTCCTCGTTCCCTCGCTGATCAAATCTATGAACATCTTAAAGGGAGAATTCTGCATGGCGATATAAAACCGGGGGAAAGGATGATGCAGATTCCGGTAGCGGAAAAACTGCATATTAGCCGTACCCCAGTCCGGGATGCCTTTAGAAGATTGGAACAAGATGGGTTAGTAGAAAAACTCCCCCAAGGAGGGGTGCGCGTCACCATAATCGCCGAGGAAACAGTAAAAGAAGTTTTCGGGATAAGAAAAGTTTTAGAAGCTTATGCCTTGGGCTTGGCTTGCGAAAAAATATCAGCGGAAGAAGTCACCTCTTTAAGAAACCTTAAGCTGCAAGCTCAAGAAATTTTAGCGGCGAAGAAATTAAACCCGGAAACTAAGATTCGCAAACTCTTTGAACTCAATTCGCGTTTTCACGAAATTATTTACGCTTCTACTGGCAATATCTATCTTTTAAATATTTTAAATAATTTAAGAAATATCGTAAGTCGGCTAAGGTATTTAGGATTGCGGGCAGGAGAAACGTGGAGAGAAGTTTGGGAAGAGCATGCCCAATTAATTAATTTTCTCGAGAAAAGAGACAAAAAGGGAGCGTTAAATTTACTCAATAAGCATTTAGATCACGCGGCTAATTATGTTTTATCTTCCTTGCGCAAGGAATTTAAGAAGGGGAAGTAATTCAATAAAAGTCTAAAAATTTTGGAGGCCAGGACAAATTAAATTTGGCAGTAAAAAATAAAAAAGGAGGGCAAGGCAATGAAAATTAAAAAAAGTTGGTTATTTTTTCTGATAGGGGGAGTTTTCTTACTTTTTTTAATTGGTAGTTGGGTTAACGCTCAAGCCCAGGTTAATCTACGGATCGCCCATTATATTGACGAAAAGCACCCCATCCATCTCGGAGCCAAGCAAATGGCCGCTAAAGTGGAAGAACGTACTAAAGGGCAAGTTAAGATAACCATTTATCCGGCTAATACCTTGGGGTCTCCTCCGGAAGTTGTTAAACAGGTTAAATTAGGAACGCTGGATATGTGTATTAACACTCAGGGACAATTTGAATATTATGTCAAGGCCTGCGCTACTGCCCAGATTCCTTTTGTTTTTGATGATTATGACCATGCCCATCGCACCCTGGATGGTCCCGCGATGAAGTGGTTAGCTCCTCAATTTGAGAAAGAAGGTTTTGTGGTGTTGGCTAATTGGGAATGGGGATTCCGCAACATCAGCAATAATAAAAAGCCCATTATGAAACCAGAAGATATAAAGGGATTAAAAATTAGAGTTCCTCCGGAATTTCATCTGCAAGTGCTCTTTGAAACTTTGGGGGCCGTGGTCACCAAAATCGCTTGGCCTGAACTTTATATGGCCTTGGCTCAGAATGTGGTGGACGGCCAGGAGAATCCTTTAAGCGCCATTTATTATCAAAAGTTTTATGAGGTACAGAAGCATATAGCGCTCACGCGCCACGCCTATGCTTGCGCCATGCCGGTGATTAGCACTATGAGTTGGGCTAAGTTGACTCCTGAGCAACAAAAGATTTTAATGGAAGAAGCTAAAATAGCCGGCAATTGGGTACGCAAGACTCTAAATGATGAAGAGGAAGATTTAATTAAAAAATTTGAGCAGGCGGGGTTAAAAGTTACCCGGCCAGATATTGCTTCTTTCCGGGCGGTCATGGGTCCGGCCTATGAAAAGATCTTTAAGCGCTATGGTGAAGATAATGTAAAAATCTTCATGAAATTTGTAGAGGAAGCTCGGAAAAAATAAGCTCAGGGGGGAGCTGATTTTTCGAAAAAGCAGCTCCCCGACAAAAAATAATTATGATCACTTTAGC
Source organism: uncultured Syntrophaceae bacterium (assembly GCA_964484485.1). Classification (GTDB taxonomy): domain Bacteria; phylum Desulfobacterota; class SM23-61; order SM23-61; family SM23-61; genus CAZAGD01. Next base: position 51,123 of record CAZAGD010000252.1, on the reverse strand, counting down.
AATTTTCGCCGTCTTAGTAAGCTTAATGATGTTGGGAGTGCCTATTGCAGTTTCCATGGCCTTAACTGCGGCTTTATTTTTTATCTTTTTGGGAGAGCCGCATCTTTTATTAATGATCCCAGAAAGGATGTATGCCAGTACCACCAGCTTTACCCTTTTGGCTATTCCTTTTTTTATCTTGACTGGGAACCTAATGAACACGGGTGGAATGACGCACCGGATTTTTCTTTTCTGTCAAAGATTGGTTGGGCACTTTCGCGGGGGCCTCGGTCATGTTAATGTAGTGGAAAGCATGATATTTGCCGGAATGTCGGGATCGGCCGTGGCTGATGCTGGGGGAGTAGGGATGGTCGCCATGGAAGCAATGGTTAAGGGAGGGTTTGACCGACCATTTAGTGCGGCCGTTACCGCAGCATCTTCAACTATAGGACCTATTATCCCGCCGAGTATTCCTTTTGTCATTTTTGGCAGCCTCACAGGGGTTTCTGTAGGTCGCCTTTTCTTAGGAGGTTTTATCCCTGGATTAATCATGGGCGCAGGGATAATGATCACCGTTTATTTTATATCGCGCAAAAGAAATTATCCGCGAGGTGAAAGGGCAACTTTCCGGGAGATTTTAGCGAGTGCTGCTGGGGCCTGGACAGCTTTTATGGCCCCTTTAATCATTATAGGCGGAATTTTAAGTGGCTTATTTACGCCCACCGAAGCTTCGGTCGTGGCTTCCTTATATGCCATATTTATTACCATGGTAGTTTACCGAGAAACGACTTGGCGGGAATTGCTTAAAATTTTAGCTACGACCATGGAACAGACAGTATTGGTTTTATTCATTATTGCCGCTGCTGGCCTTTTCGGCTGGTTGCTAATCCATCAAAAAGTCCCTGACGCCACCATCCAGACGCTGATGAATTTAAGCACCAATCCTACAGCCATTTTGTTGATTATTAATATTATCTTGCTTATCCTGGGGTGTTTCATGGAGGCCATTTCCGTAATGCTTTTGACTATTCCTATTTTTATGCCCTTGATAAGCAAGTTAGGAATTGACCCTGTGCATTTCGGGGTAATGCTTACCTTAAATTTAATGATCGCTTTGCTCACTCCACCAGTGGGCATGGTGCTCTATACAGTTTCCAGCGTGGGCAAAGTTCCTCTTTGGCAATTGGCCGTAGAATTGAAATGGTATATTGTTTCCCTTTTAATGGCCCTCATTCTGATCATTCTTGTTCCCGAATTAGTAGTTTGGCTTCCTAATTTAATAATGGGTAAGGAAAGTTAAAGAATGACGGCAAAATGGAAAAGATTTGATGAGGGGCTTAATAATTTTCTTAAGTGGGCCAGCGTAAGTTGCCTAATAGCCTTGTTTTTACTTATTGCCGCCGGAGTTTTTGTGCGGTTTGTCCCTATTAGTTCTATGGGCTGGGCGGATGAAGTTATTGAGCTAAATTTTGCTTGGATGGTATTTTTGGGGGCTTCTTTTTTGTGGAAAAAAAGAGCTCATTTCCGCGTGGAGGTTTTGCCCGAGACTTTAGGTTCCTCCAAGGCGGGCGTTTTTTTACAAATAATATTGCAATTAATCTCCCTTTTTTTCTTTTTTCTGTTTACCTGGGAAGGCTGGCTCCTAACCATGCGCTCAGTAGATCGCTCGCCTATATTAGATTTACCGCGCAGTTTATGGTTTATAATAATTCCTATAACTGGTGCTTTAATTATAGGCTTTATAATTCGCGATTTGGTGAGGATATTAAAGGGGGATAATTGCCAATCTAAAGAATTTTGAAATTGAGTCCCATTGATTTTTGCTTATAATTTAAGCAAAAGTCGATGTTTAAAAAAAAGAGGAAAGGAGGAAGAAGATGAAAAAATTTTTAGCAGTGCTTTTGGTTTTTACCTTAGCTGCCCTAATGGTCTTTGCTTCTCCCCGGGCCATTAAGGCTGCGCCCATTGTCTTCAAATATGCGCATGTGGAGCAGACAGGGGATCCCCAGCATCGTTTTGCCACCCGCATGGCTGATCTGGTTAAAGAGCGCACCAAAGGAAGAATAATTGTAGAAGTTTATCCAGCCAGCCAGTTGGGGCCGCCCAGTGAGATGATGGATGGAATTAAATCGGGAGCGATTACCATGGGCAACCACGTGCATGCCACTTTAGCCAGATACCATGCAGATATAACCGTGTTTAATCTGCCCTATATCTACACGGACATGGATCAAGGCTTGCGCGCTTCTCGTCCGCAAACTTCCGAATTAGTGCGGGAAATGAATGAACACCTCATTAAAAAAGGTAATATGCGCATATTGACCACCATGACCAGAGGTTGGCGCAATCTCTCTACTAACTTTCCTGTCTATTCCGTAAAAGACATGAAAGGACGCAAGATCCGCGGTATTCCTAATAAGTTGTGGATGTCCATGCTCAAGGGGATGGGCGCAATACCTGTGCCCGTAGATATCGGGGAGGTACATACCGCTTTGATGACTGGATTGATTGAGGGTCAAGAAAATCCTTTGCAACAACAATGGCAAGCCAAATATTATGAAGTGCAAAAGTATCTGATCATTACCGAACATATTCTGGATCTACTACCGGTATTCATCAACGAAAAAGCTTACCAAAGCCTCTCTCCTGAAGACCGAAAAATTTTAGAAGCCTGCGTAACCGAATCGGCCGATATCGAAACTACCTTGGCCAAGAAAGCGGAAGTAGAGCTCAAGGCCAAATTCAAGGAAAAAGGCATGATTATCATTGAAGAAAAAGATGGCTTAGATAAAAAAGGTTTCAAAGAGGCAGTCATGGCGCAGATCCGGAAAGATTTTCCAGAATGGTCTGATTATATTCGCCGCATCCAGGCCGTTAAATAAAAGTTATCCTCCCCCTGGCAGATAAATTCTGCCAGGGGAAATTATAGGAGAGATAAAGAATTGCTAATTTGGCAGAAGGTTTGGCAAGGATTAACGACGGTTGATCGTTATCTGGGCGTTATTTTCTTATTTAATTTAATTATTCTAGTGCTTTTGGACACTGTTCTAAGAGCTTTTGCGATGACTCCTTTTATGGGCACTATGGAACTGGTGAGGTGTTTTTTGATTTGGAGTGTATTTATTAGCTTGCGCTATGTCACTAAGGATGATGCTCATATCCGCATGAGCGAGCTGTTAGCCTTATCTCCACCGATGATCCAGCGCCTAATGAAAGTTTTAATCAATATGGCGGCGTTAATTATTTTTGGGATAATTACTCTTTCAGTTTTAACTACGACCGTTCATAATTTTTATGACACAACCCCCACTTTAGAAATTCCCATTGTTATTTTTTTCTTTCCCACGATAGTTGGCTTTTTATTAACTACTATCCAATACGCTATCATTTTGGTTGACTCAATTTTGGGACGAGACTGACTCTATTAAGATTTAAGGTTATAAAATGGGTTTGATAATTCTTCTGGGCTTTTTAGTTTTATTCCTCCTGGGCTTTCCAGTCGTCTTGGCTATAGCCATTCCAGCCATCATTTATTTATTAACCCACAACCTCCCTTTGGATATGATTGGGCAGCGCTTACAATACAGTTTAGATTCTTATCCCTTGGTAGCCGTGCCTGTTTTTATTTTAGTAGGCAATTTGATGAACTCTACGGGAATTACAAAGGCGCTATTTACCTTTGCTAACACTTTAGTCGGCCGCGTCCATGGTGGTTTAGCTCAAGTAAACGTATTTGCCAGCTTGATTTTTTCAGGAATGTCGGGGGCAGCTTTGGCAGATGTGGGAGGGTTAGGCCAAATTGAAATTAAAGGAATGATTGATAAGGGATTCCGCAAAGCTGACGCCGCGGCGGTGACTATCGCTTCAGCAACGGTAGGTCCTATTTTCCCTCCCAGTATTCCTTTAATTATTTATGGGGCAGTAACTGGGGTTTCAGCAGTCAAGCTCTTGATAGGAGGAATAATTCCGGGTTTCCTTTGTACCGGAATGCTTATGGTAACTGTGGCTATCCTGGCTTGGAAAAGAAAATGGCCGCGGGCCGAGAAATGGCCGACAGCTAAAGAAGTCGTACGGGTAATGAAACCAGCTCTGCCGGCTCTGATGGCCCCAGTTATTTTAATTTCCGGAATGCTGACGGGATATTTTACCCCAACCGAAGCAGCCAGTATTTGCGTGCTTTATATTTTAATCATTAGTCATTTTTATTATCGCGAATTAACTTTTCAGGGCCTCCTAAAATCAGCTTTGGAAACAATTAAAACCAGTTGCAGTATAATGATTATTATTGCAGCTGCCTCTCTTTTTGGTTGGATTTTGGCCGTAGAAAAAGTTCCGCAGATGGTGCGCGAGATCGTAATGAAATTTGGACAAGATCCCATAATTCTGCTGCTGGTAATTAACTTATTTTTCATTATCGTGGGCATGTTTCTGGATAGTACGACCACTACCCTATTGATTATTCCCATGCTGGCCCCGCCAGTTGTCGCCTGCGGCATTGATCCGGTTCATTTAGGCCTAATAGTTATTTTCAATCTCATGATCGGCCTAATGACTCCCCCCATGGGTTTATCTCTTTTCATGGTAAGCAGTATAGCCCGAATTCCGATTAAAGATGTTATCAAGGAGTTACCACCTTATTTTATTACCTTGTTAATTACGCTCTTTTTAATTACATATTTTCCCAAGCTTACTTTGTGGATACCCAGTATGCTGAAGTAAGGGAATGGTTTAGGGCTATGGGGGAAATTAAATTTGGGAAAAAATCTTGACAAGGGCGATAAATATTGGTTATAAGCAAATTGGATACATGGATACATAACGGTTGAGCGCATTGAGGGTGAACAGATGAAAAAGAAAATAGGTTTTATCGGACTCGGAGCTATGGGAAAACCCATGGCCCAAAACTTGCTCAAAGCAAGTTATCAACTTACCATTTTTGATATCAATCCCCGACCGGTAGCTGAACTTGTGGCGTTGGGGGCGAGAAAGAGAGAGACTCCAGCGGAGGTAGCTAAAGATGCCGAAGTGGTGATCACCATGTTGCCCGCTGATGAGGAAGTTAAAGCCGTGATTTTAGGGGAAGAAGGGGTTCTCTCTGGGGCCAAAGCAGGATTAGTGATCATAGATATGAGTTCCATTGCCCCGCATACTTCTATGCTGATCGCGGCGGAGGCCAATAAAAAAGGGGTCAAATTCCTTGACGCTCCTGTTTCGGGAGGGACAGTTGGGGCTGAAAAAGCGACTTTGACCATAATGGTCGGAGGAGACAAAGAACTTCTGGAAGCGCATAGGGATATTTTGCAAACATTGGGGAAAACCATCTACCATGTGGGCGGAGTGGGGATGGGAGAAACAGTAAAAATGGTTAATCAGATGTTGGTCGGTATTAATATGGCGGGAATTGCCGAAGCTTTGGTCATGGGCACTAAATTAGGCGTAGCTCCCGAGGTGCTCTACCAGATAATTCGGGCCAGTTCCGGTAATTCTTTTCTGATTGACCACCGAGTGCCAGAATATATCCTCAAGGGCGATTTTACGCAACCAGGATTCGCCATCGATTTGTTGCGCAAAGATCTGGGGTTAGCTTTAGAAAGCGCCAAAGTAACGAAAATCCCCCTTTTTATGGCCAGTCAGGCCTATCAATATTATACCCGAGCTTCCGCCGAAGGATTAGGGAAGAAAGACATGTCCGCAATTATCGAATTGATCGAGGAAACAGCAGGCGTTAAGGTAAGAAAAGAAGGAGATTGAGATTATGGGCCGTAATAGAGAACTTTTAAGTTCTCAAAAAATAAGAAGGAGGAAAATATGATTTGGCAGAAGGGTAGAAAAGTTTTGTTTTTTGTTTTTTTCTTGGCAGTAACTTTTTTGCTGGTCAGTAGCGCGCAGGCTCAAAAACCAATTGAGTTAGCTTTCGCATTGCACACCGCCCCTGGCGGGCCAGACCATGCCGCCGTACAGAAGTTTAAGGAAATGGTGGAAAGTAAAAGTAAAAACCGGCTCAAAGTTAACATCTTCCCAGGGGCTCAGTTAGGAGGTGAAAGGGATAACTTAGAGCAGTTAAAACAAGGTGAAGTTGCCCTAACGCAGTCTGGGGACTTAACCATCTCTCTTTATGCTCCCGAATACGGAGCTTTAATAGTTCCTTTTGTCTTTCCTAATGTGGAAGCAGTGTTTAAAGCCTGGGATGGATGGATGGGTAAAGAAATTAGAAAAGCGGCCATGGATAAAGGAAAAGTGCATATCGTGGGGATTCAGAGAAGAGGATCCAGAATGTTAACGGCCAAAAAAGAAATTAGGACTCCTGATGATCTTAAAGGAGTAAAACTGCGCGTTCCCGAAATTCCTGATTGGGTTACTGTGTGGAAAGAAATGGGAGCCTTGCCCACGGTCGTTGCTTGGCCGGAAGTTTTTGGCGCGCTCCAGACTGGCGTGGTTGATGCCCAAGAGAATCCGCTCTATTTAATTTATACCACCAAGCTTTATGAAGTGCAGAGTCATGTTATGCTTACGGCTCACGTGCACGCCTGTTTTCATTGGTTAATGAGTGATAAAGTACTATCTTCTTTACCCAAGGATTTGCAGGAAATTGTATTAAATTCAGCAAAAGAAGCTGCGGCCTACGGGGACAAGATAACCAAAGAGCAAGAAGAAGATTATAAGAAAAAACTGGCGGAAAAAGGAATGAAAGTGGTTGCCGTGGATATTAAACCCTTTATGGCTAAAGCTCAGCCGGCTATTGATAAAATCCGTCAGAAATGGGCCAAAGGAGTATTTGAGGAAGTACAGAAAATTTCCGGGAAATAAAATCAGTTGCCTAAGTCCTGCTGAGGCTTTCCTCAGCAGGACTATAAAGAAAGACTTAAATAGGCTGACATGCATCAGGTGTCATGGCGAACAATGTAAAGCAATCTCAAGGGATGGTCGCCTCGCTTTGCTCCTCGCCATGACTACTTTTCAAGATCGTTCCCTATAAAATTCGCCTAAAAAAGGAAATAACCTTAGAGCAAATGAGTTCTGAAAAAAAATTTTTCCTTCATTTATTAAATAACGTAGCGATTGTTTTTGATGGTTTTGCTCTTGCCCTTTTTGTAGTCCTCATTATTTTAGCTACTTTGCAAATTCTCTTTCGCTATGTATTTATGTACCCATTGCCTTGGACGGAAGAGTTGGCTCGTTTTACCTTGGTTTGGGTAACTTTTTTCGGAGCAGCTAGTGCCACCCGTCGTAACCTACATTTAGCCGTTGATTTTTTTATTAATAAACTTAATCGGGGAGCGGCTAAATTTGTCACTTTCTTCTTCTATATTTTAATCTTAGGGTTTTTAGTCGTTATTTTGTATGGGGCCTTAGTAATGATGGGAGAAGCCAGGCCTATCTTTGCTGGGTCAATAACTTGGTTAAGCATGATGTATTTATATTTAGGACCAGTTATTGGCTTGATTTTAATGATAGTTTTTGTGGGGGCTAATCTCTATCAACTTATTTCGGCCTCTGCGAAACAACCTTTAGAGGGTTAAACATAGTTTAAAACGAATATGCTTGTTTGGCTATTTTTGATAGTTCTGCTCTTATTGATCTTTGGAGGGATGGCCGTAGCCTTTTCCATGGGGATTACCTCTCTGATTGTAGTTATAATCGATCGGGGCTTGGCTAATATTCCTTTTGGCATTCTGGCCCAGCGGATGGTTTACGGAGTTAATTCTTTTCCTTTGTTAGCCATACCTTTCTTCCTCTTAGCAGGCCGCTTAATGAATACAGCTGGCATTACCGACCGTATTTTTAATTTTTGCAATGTCCTCATAGGACATGTGCGTGGCGGTTTAGGACATGTGAATATTTTGGCTTCCATGATCTTTGCGGGCATGTCTGGGTCCGCTGTTTCTGATGCTGTAGGATTAGGACAAATTGAAATTAAAGCCATGAAAGACCAGGGCTACGATCCTGACTTTGCTGCCGCAGTGACTGCGGCCTCGGCCACTATTGGGCCCATTATTCCTCCGAGCATACCCATGGTCCTGTATGGCGTTCTGGGGAACGTTTCCGTAGGAGCTCTTTTCATCGGCGGCATAATTCCCGGGGTTCTTATGGGGATCTTCATGATGATTACCGTATCCATTATTGCTAAAAAAAAGGGTTATCCCATCCAGAAACGGGCCGAGTTTATATCTATTTTAAAAGCTTCAGGAAAAGCTATCTTCCCGTTATTATGCCCAGTCATTCTTATTGGGGGAATCTGGTCGGGAATTTTCACACCCACGGAAGCGGCGGCGGTGGCGGTTTTATACTCCTTATTTTTGGGCATGGTTCTTTATCGGGAGCTTAGTTGGCAAAGTCTGCTTAAAGTATTAAGAGAAGCCTTAGATGATACCTGCGTTATATTATTCATAATTGCGGCGGCTTCAGTTTATGGGTGGCTTCTGGCGCGTTACCAGATCCCCTCGGGGATAGCGGAAAAGATTTTAAGCATAACTACTGATCCCTGGATTATTCTTCTTTTAATAAATGGTTTTTTATTAATTGTCGGCTGCTTCTTAGAGAGTTTAGCAGCTATAAATATTCTGACTCCTATTTTGCTTCCCTTAGTCATGAAAGTGGGTATAGATCCATTGCATTTTGGGTTAATTATGGTTTTGAACCTTATGATCGGCCTTTTGACTCCGCCAGTGGGCATGGTGTTATATGCGGTACAAAGGGTAGCCGATGTTCCCTTTGCCAGATTACAAAGGTCTTTGCTTGTTTTTTTCATTCCTTTGATAGCAGTGCTTTTATTAATAACGCTTTACCCCCCTTTAGTCACTTGGTTACCATCGCTGGTATGGAAAAAATAAAGCGGGTATGAAAATTTGGCGAACGGACTTTTTCAAAAGATAGGTATAGTAAAGAAATTTTAAATCTAAGGAGGATTTTTATGGCGAATTTTCACGTTCCTGGATATGTGGGTAAAATATTACGTATTGACCTGACCCAGAAAAGGACAGGGGTAGAAGATTTAGATGAGGCAATTTTAAGAAAATGGGTTGGTGGTGTGGGTTTGGCGGCTAAATATTTGTATGAAGAGGTTCCGCCTGGGGTGGAATGGAATGATCCAGGGAATAAGCTGATTTGGACCACTGGACCCTTAGCGGGTAGTGGTGTTTATGGGGCGGCTACTTTTAATGTTTCGGCTAAAGGTCCGATGACCAATTTGGCGGGCTCGTCTCAGGCGAATGGATACTTTGGGGCTTATCTGAAGTTTTCAGGTTTTGATGGCTTAATCTTTGAGGGGGCAGCTTCTGATTGGGTTTATTTGGTAATTAAAGATGGAAAAGCAGAGCTGAGAGATGCTGGGCATTTGGTGGGCAAGGATGTTTGGCAAGTAGAAGATCAATTACGTAAGGAGTTGGGAGTGCGCGAGAAGGAAGTGAGTGTTTATGCCATAGGGCCGGCTGGGGAAAATAAGGTTTTTTATGCTACGATTGTTGGTGATCGGGGTCATGTGGTAGCCCATAATGGGATGGGAGCGGTCATGGGAGCGAAGAAGTTGAAGGCGGTGGTGGCTTATCGGGGGCCAAGGAATTTTGCTATTCATGATCCAGAAGCTTTAAAGGTAAAAAATAATGAGCTTTTTGAGTTTGCTAAGAACTTTGGGGTGATTTACAAGTGGGGTTCTGGTGGTGGTTTTTCTACTCTTTATGCGCAAGGGGCCTTGCCGGTGAAGAATTACACCACGAATATTTATCCTGAGCATGAGAAGATGAATGGTCAGTATTTGCGTACGCATTTTAAGATTCGGCCGGTTCCCTGTTACCAGTGTCGGATTGCGCATGTGAAGGAGGTTACGGTTACGGAGGGTCCTTATACTGGTTTTGTTGGTGAAGAACCTGAATACGAGCTTATGGCTGCTTGGGGGCCGCAGATTGGCAATACAGATTTAGGGGCCGTGGTCATGTTAACCCGCGAGGTTGATAAGTTAGGTATGGATTGCAATGAAGGGTCGTGGGTAATTGGCTGGGCGATGGAGTGTTATGAGAAGGGAGTATTTACTAAAAAAGATACAGAGGGTTTAGAGTTGACTTGGGGAAATGTAGAGGCCGTTAAGGAGTTATTGAATCGCATTGCTCGCCGACAGGGTAATTTTGGGAATCTTTTGGCTGATGGAGTGATGAGGGCTTCTCAGAAAGTTGGTGGGCCGGCTGCGGATTGGGCGATTTATGCAGCTAAAGGGTCTGCTCCGCGCAGTCATGATCATCGGGGAGCAACGCGCTGGTACGAGCTCTTTGATACTTGTTTGACTAATACTAGTACCATCGAAGCGACTTGGGGTGGCATTCATCCCAAATTAGTGGATTTAGAGGAGCCTACGGATCATTTTTCGCCGGAACAGGTTTCTTCTTTTAATGCTAAATATAATGGTATTCGCCTTTTTGATGATTGTGTGGGGACTTGCCGTTTTGCTGCCCCGCATCCTAAGTTAGTTTTGGAGTGCTTTAATGCTGTTACGGGTTGGCAGTGGAGTTTACAGGATGCTTTCACTTTGGGGAGGCGGATAGTAAATCTATTGCGCGTATTTAATTTTCAGCATGGATTGCGGGTGGAAGATGAGCGGCCTTCTAAGCGGTATGGTTCTATTCCGGTGGATGGTCCGGCTCAGGGGAAGAATATTATGGAGAAGTGGTCTTGGATGGTGGAGAATTATTATCGCTTGATGGGCTGGGATCCCCAAACGGGAAAACCTTTGCCGGAAACTTTAGAGAGTCTCGGTTTGGCAGAGATTATAAAAGATCTAAAATAGGAGTAGAGCAAGCTGGATTTAAGGAATTTTAGCGGGAATTCCAGGATGGATGATTTGATATGCGGGTGCAAGTAGAACTTTGGCTGTGGCTTAGTGACCAATTAGAACCTGATTTTGAAAAGCTTTCTCCCATGCGTTGCGCTAAAGAAATGGAAGCAGAAGAAGGGACTACCGTCCTAGACCTTTTAGATCGTCTAGCGACCAAGTACCCTTTAATTGCTGAAAAATTATTTGATAGGGAGAATAAGAAATTGCGGCCAAATTTGAGTGCTATTGTGACTAAGGAGGAAATGGTTTTGAGTCCCTTTAACTTGGAAAAAGACCCATTACCTCCAGGGTGTAAAATAACGGTGATGCCTGTTTACGTGGGAGGTTAAAAAAAATTACTTTTCGAAACCTCTAAGGAGCTTTAAGTCTAAAAGGAAGAAGGAGAGGAATATGAGAATCGATCAAGAAAAATGTGTTGGTTGTCAACTCTGCGGTGATTATTGTCCCGTAGGGGCCATAACTTATGTTCAGGATGCAAAAAATGCTAAGAAGAAAAAAGCTTTTATTGATGAAGATGAATGTGTAGAGTGTAGCGTTTGTTTAAGGGCTGGAGTTTGCCAGCCGGAAGCCATTTATCGGCCAGAAATTGAGTGGCCGCGATCAATACGGCTGGCTTTCAGCGATCCTATGGTGGAACATAAACAAACGGGCGTTCCCGGAAGAGGAACGGAAGAGATGAAGACGAATGAAGTCACGGGCCGTTTTAAAAGAGGAGCTTATGGCATGGCTGTTGAAGTTGGTCGTCCGGGAGTGGGTGCCCGTTTAAAAGATTTAGAGAAAATTGCCATGGCCTTGGCTAAAATTGGCGTGGAATTTGAGCCGCGGAATCCGGTTACTTTTTTGTTTGCCGATGTGAAAACGGGTGAGCTAAAGCCAGAAGTTCGCAATGAAAAAGTCCTTTCGGCGATTATTGAATTTGTGGTCCGACCAGAAAAGCTTAGAGAGGTACTGAAAGCGTTACGCGATATTGAAAAAGATATAGATACAGTTTTTTCCCTGGATTTAATAAGTTATCCCGAAGAGGAAGAGAAAGGGCCAGCTTTAAAAATAATAAGAGAAATGGGTTATCCCGTTTATCCGAATGGTAAAGTAAACCTGGGGTTGGGAAGAATATTGCATTAGTCTCTCTTCCATGGGAGACTGGGTCGCGCTAGCGAGAAAGGGCCAGAGGCAGGCATTCATTAAGAATCATGAGGCACTGGATCTTCCATTTGTACGGGCGGATTTAGCGGCTTAATCATCTTGCTTAGTTTGACTATCCGCCAGCCCTTTGCGGAAAAACGTTGGTCAATTTTAAACAACTTCTTATCCCGCCGATGCTTCTTCATTCATGCCTGCCTCTGGCCTGCCTCTGGCCTGCCTCTGGCCCTTTCTCTGGCCTGTTCACCAAAAGTTAGTTATTTATTAATTATGACCCTGTCTCTGAGGAGGGGATTAATTAAAAAAAATCTTTAATAAGGAGAGAATATGACCCACACATTACATCGTACTGGAGATTTAGAAAGTTTAAGGGAAGATTTCCCCATGCTTGCCCACGTAGCCCGGGGCTTTAATGATAAAGACGCTGGGCCTAAATTGAAGCAGATAGCGCAGATTATGACCAAATATACTGATCTGCACTTTGGCGATTGCAAAGTAGGCAATAAATATACCATGGATCCGGCAGAAATAATGGATAAATTGACTGTAGGCTGTCAGGTGGTTTTTAAAGACAAAGAGAGCTTGATTGCTTGCCTGAAAGAATTAAAGGAGAAGGATATAGGAATTTCTATTGTTGTTTCTGGTCTTTTTGACGAGGTATTCGATTGTTGTCAGAAAGCTGGGATTAAGCCGCCCTTGATTGAATTCGCCTTAGGGATCCACGGGAATAAGAAAAAACTTTGGCCGCCAGAAATTTTAGACTTTGTCACCATGTGCGGACATGGTCTGGTATCGGGCAATTTGGTAAAAAGGATGGTGGAAAACATTAAGAAAAACAAGATTACCGTGGAGAAGGCAGCTATCGAACTTGCTAAACCCTGCCTTTGCGGAATCTTCAATCCTCATCGGGCGGCAAAATTACTAAGCAAATTAGCTGGGCAATAAAAAATATAGTTTAAAGGGGCAAAAAAAATTGCTATGGCCGAAACAAAGATTGAGCAGCGGCCTAAAGTGGCCATCGTTATGGGAGATGCTACGGGGATTGGCCCGGAGTTAGTAGTTAAATCTTTGCATGCCCAAAATACCCGCAGCCAATTCCGACCGGCAGTCATTGGTGATGCCCGCGTAATGAAGCAGGCGCTTAATATAGCCGGCTTAGCTTTGAAGATCGTGCCGCGCAAAAATTGGCAGGAAGTCAGCGGTGAAGAAGGGCTGCTGGAAATTTTTGATTTGCATAACCTCGATCCCCGTGATTATAAAATGGGCGAAGTAAGTGCTTTAGCGGGCAAAGCCTGCCTCGAATATTTGGAAATGGCCGTGGCGCAAGCTATGGCCGGAGAAGCCCAGGCCGTAGTCTTTGCCCCTTTAAATAAATTGGCCATGAAGTTGGGCGGCTCTCCCTATAATGCAGAATTGGAGTTTTTAGCACACTTAACTAAAGCTGATAATTATGGAGAAATAAATTATCTGGAACCCCTGTGGACTTCCCGCGTAACTTCCCATATTGGATTTAGGGAAATAGTCAGTCATCTTCATCCTGAAGGCATCCTGCGGGCCATTAAACTTCTTCACGAAACCATGAAAAAAGCAGGAATAAAAAACCCTCAAATAGGAGTGGCGGCCCTTAATCCCCATGGAGGCGAGAAAGGGCTTTTCGGTCCCGAAGAAGAAAATATTATTTCCCCCGCTATAGAAAGGGCTCGTCAAGAAGGAATTTCCGCCTTAGGGCCATTTCCTGCTGATACTATATTCGTGCGCGCTCGAAAGGGTGAGTTTTCGGGGGTTGTCTCCATGTATCATGATCAAGGACAGATCGCCACGAAGATCTTGGGATTTGATCGCGGAGTGACTATCGGGGGTGGGCTGCCGATTATCGTGGCGACGCCTGCTCATGGAACAGCCCATGATATTGCTGGCCAAGGGTTAGCCGATGGGGGTGCTTTTCAAACAGCCTTGAATATTGCTGTGCGCATGGCGGTTTCTTCTATTCCCGGAGGATTATAAAGTTCGCCCCCTTTTGAATTAGACATTACCTTATTCGCCAAATTTTTCCCCCTAAATGGGAGAGCTCTGCAGATTTTTAATGGCCATTATAAACTTTTAGGTTATATTTAAAACAGGCAATAAAAATTAAGAATTTTTAGCGGGAAAAAATTTTATGAAAGTAATCGGGGTTCATTTAGAAAGATGTGTCGGTTGTAAGACCTGTGAAATTTATTGTGCCGTAGAGAGAGGAAGCGACGGGAAGACTTTATGGAAAGCAGTCCAAGAAGAACCTCTTCCCCAGGCGCGAGTGCGGGTAGAAGGAACAAACAATTTTTCTTTTCCTTGGCAGTGCCGCCATTGTTTAAAAGCACCTTGTTTGGATGCCTGTTTGACCAGAGCTTTAACTCGTGATCCGAAGAGTAATTTGGTAATCGTCAAGGAGGATAACTGCATAGCTTGTTGGACGTGCACCATGTTTTGCCCTTACGGCGTAATTTATCCTTGGCCAGAACGTAAATTCGCTTTGAAATGCGACCGCTGCGCCTTCATGGACAAACCTGTATGCCTTGATGTTTGCCCTTGCCAGGCTCTGGAGTTGGTGGAATTAGAAGAATTGGTAGAGGCCTCGCGCCAGAGAAGGAAAGAAATTATTCAGCAAATAAGTGAACATAAAGATGGTCTAATTATCCTTGATCTGGCTTAGATAATTTTTGTCCTTCGATGGGCAAATTCGGTTTAAAAAAGGAGATTTAAAAATTTATGGAGACCATACAGCTTAAGACAGTTGATCCTTTGAGTCAGGAACTTTTGAAATCTGCTGGGCAAAGAGGGTTATTTTTAAGCTGGGATCGATTTGAAAAACTCCAGCCTCAAGATGGCTTTCTTAGGTTGGGCCTGAGTTGTCCTTATGGTTGTGGGCATGGGCCTTGTCGGATTGACCCTTTCGGTCGTGGGCCAGAGAAAGGTTTTTGCGGGCTTGACCGAGACCAAATGGTGGCCGCTTCTTTTCTGCGCCTAACTCTTTTAGGAAGCTTAGCCGCCCTCTCTAAAATTGATTTATGGGGGGAAAATAGGGGAGGCAAATTCTCCCGCAAAATTCTTGGCCAAGCAGAAAGAAAGTTAGGAGGGGAGAGAATTTCGCGAAATGATTTAAACCGCTCTATTTCCTATTTAGAAAGATCGGCCGAGCCTGCCGAGACGTTAGTTAACCAAGCAATTCGTTTGGCCCTTTTAACTTTAGGTCTTATTTGGGAAAAGGAAATGGGGGAAGAAAAGCTAAAACCATTACCGTTATTAGCCGGTTATGGCCTCCTGACCCAAAGAGAAATAAATATAGGGGTAAACGGTTACCCTTCCTTTAAATTGTTAAAGATGGCCGCCGAAGAGATAAAAAAGAGCTGCGCGGAAAAAGGGCAATTAATATCCCTGGGAGAGATTATAATCCTTAATGAAAAATGCCTGCCCTGCGTAGGAACCTCTGGAGAAACAGAATTAATCTTAAGTTCAGGAAAAATAGATTTACTCATTGCGGGTCCAAAGATTGATCCAGCCGTTAGGGAACTTTGCCAATCCATTTCTATACCTGTAATGAATTCGGATGATAAAGCTTCCTTTAAAGAAATAATAAAAAAAATTAAAGATAAGAAAAATAATAGGTCAGTGAATTTTAATCCACCGCCTGATTTGGTGGAAGAAGCCGAAGTTTTTCGGGGGCCTTTAGCCTTAAAAGATTTATTGCGTACATCTTCTCCCTCCAAAATATTCTTTTTAGGTGGAGATGATCATCCGGGGCAACCCTTGGGCTGGATACCTACAGAAGTAGCTCCAAATTTGACCGAGGGGAAAGCAACGGTGTTTCTTTGGGGAGATGCGGGCCTATGGATGGTCAAAAAAGGAATGTTAAATCCGCAAAAAAAGTTGCCTTTTCATCTTTTGGATAAGCAAAGCACAATTCTGGCAGCTTTGTCTGTTTTAGCTGAAGGGAAAAAGATTAATAACATAGGTGGTATCTTCTTTACTAGTTTTAAAAATTCCTTTGATCTGACTTTTAGCCTTGGTCTGGCTGCCTTAGGTCTGAAAGTGGGCGTGGCGGTTCCTCTCCCCATATGGGGAAGTAAGCTTGTCCGCTCTTTCATACAAAAAAGAATTGGAGAATTGGGGGGAAGTTTTACCCATTATGACCATTTTGCTCAGCCTGAAGAGATTATAGATTGGTTTAAAAAATAAAAGACAATAGGTTTTTTTCATCAGGCAGCGTTAGGAAAAGTTATTCAAAAAGAGTCAAAGATGGATATTGTTATTGTTGGTGGTGGACCAGCAGGAATAGCCGCGGCTTGGGAAAGCCGGCAGATATGGCCGAATAAATCTGTGGCTATTATAGAAGCAGAAGAGGCCATAGGCTGTTGCCGTCCTCTATTGCCCCAATTTTTGGCTGGTCAAGTTGGGGAAGAAAAGGTTTTTCTAAATCAGATTAGCCAAGAAGAAGGGCAATTAAATATTATCACGGGGAAGAGAGTCATTAGGCTTGATCGCCCCAAGCGCATGCTTTACTTACAAGATGGGACCGAAATTCAATATGACCGATTATTGTTAGCCCCGGGGGGGAAACCGATTATTCCCCATTTAGAAGGTCGGCATAATGGGCAAGGGATTTTCGCCGTACGCGACTTTTCCGAGGCTAAAAAAGCAAAAGCATGGATAAAAAAAGATCACCAAATTTTCATCTTAGGGGGAGGTTTAGTCGGGGTGAAGACGGCAGTTTATTTACGAAGGGCTGGCTGGCAAATCAGTTTAGTGGAGAAGGAAGATCATCTCTTGCCCGAAGTTTTATCCGCCAAGGCGGCAACCTTCCTGGCCGATTATTTGCATCAATTAGAAATAAGAATTTTTTTAGGGCAGACCATTTCGCAAATAGAAGAAGTTGGTGGGCAAATAAAAAAAGTAAAGATAAAGGGACAATGGTACGCTTGTGATGCTCTTCTATTGGCCCTCGGGGCTCGTCCCCATCTTTCTTTCTTGCCAGAAAGCGAATTGTTGACTGACGGGAAATTATTAGTTTCCCCCACCTTGCAAACTAAAGACCCGCGAATTTTTGCGGCCGGAGATGCAGCCACTATTAAACATCCCAATGGCCGAGAACTTAATCTTTGGACCTGGCCGCAAGCAGTAAGACAAGGCCGACTGGCCGCCGCTAATTTTTACCGCGCCAATCCTTTAAATCTTAAAATTTTTACGAAGGCTAATTCTTTAAATTTGGCTGGTTTCCCGCTCCATATTATTGAAGGAGATAGGGATTATGATAAGGAGCTCATTTATGTCTCGTCCAGAGAAAAAATTTTTCGCCAAATATTTTTAAAGGCGAAAAAATTGGTGGGTGGAGTTTTTATGGGTAATATCTCCCAGACCGGATTGGTCCATTATTTGGTTATAAATGAGAAGGAAAATGAATGGACAAATCTAATAAAGCCCGGTTATCAATTTATGTATCCGATTTTATCTGGGGATAGCCGCCAGTATAAAAGAGCTTATTTTCTAAGAGGAGGACGGAATAAACCATGCTCATCAACAAAGAATTGTGTGTAGGATGCGGAAGATGTCACCCTTATTGTCCAGCGGAAGCCATCTACTTCGCCGATTTAAAAAGTGTAGTCGACCAGGAAAAATGTTATGAGTGTGGCACTTGCCTTCGTTCCCAGATATGCCCGGTGGAGGCCATTGGCGAATCTCCTTATGTCTACGAATATCCTCGGGCACTGCGCAAGTATTTTAGTGATCCAAACGCTACGCATGCCTTAACGGGCATTGCCGGGCGGGGCACAGAAGAATCCAAAACTAATGATGTTACCAACCGGGTCGGACCAGAAGAAGTTGGTATTGCCATAGAAGTGGGGCGGCCGACTTTGGGTATGGATTTAACAAATATTCAGAAGATTACGCGCACGATGGCTCAAGCGGGTATTACGGAAATCGAACCAGAAAATCCCTTCAATGACTTGATTCAGGACAAAAGAACGGGCGATCTCAAACCAGAACTTATGGGCGAAAGAGTGCTCAGCGCGATTATGGAATTTAAGGTGCCTCGCTCTCAATTAGGCCATGTTTTACGTACCATAAAGAAAGTAGCCTTAGAAGTAGATAGCGTTTTTGTAGTGGATGTTTATACCAGGTTAGAACCAGGATTGAAGATCCCGCCGGAAATTATTCAGACCATTGAGGCGGCAGGTTTTACCTGGCGGCCGAACGCCAAAATCAATATGGGTTTGGGAAGGGCCAATAAAAAATAAAAGGAACTATTTATGACTCATAGTTTGCATCGCGAAGGACCATTGGCTTTGCTGGAAAAAGAATTTGTCCTCTTTATTTATCCGGCACGAGGGTTCAATTACGAGGGGAGTGGCCCTAAGGTAAAAAGGCTCTTGGAGATGTTATATACACAAGGACCAGTGAATCTCATCGCCACATCTCTGCGCCAAAATTTATACAGCGGAGTAAAACCAGAAGAGGTAGTGCAGAGTGTAAAGGATGGGACGAAGGTCTATTGTGTTTTTAATGATCGGGAAAAAGTTAAAAGAACCCTGCAGCGCATAATAGAGATGGACGAAGGGATTTCCATCATGGTGAGCGGCATGATTGATCGCGTGCGGGAGTTATCCACAGAATTAGGCCTTAACCCCCATACGATCAATCTTTCCTTAGGTATTCACGGTCGGACAGATCGTCTTCCACCGCCAGACATTCGCCAATTTACCACTATGTGCGGCCATGGGATGGTAGCGCCCAGTTTAGTGCGAGATGTCCTGCGCCGGGTCAAAAAAGGAGAAATTAATTTTGGGGAAGGAAGCATAATTTTAGCTGGGCCTTGTACCTGTGGGATATATAATCCGGAACGTTCGGTGGCTATGTTAAAAGATTTAGTTCCTCTGTATCAGAGAATTAGATTTTAATCTTCCCTTATGATCATTTGCTTTAGATTTTTATAACGATATTCAGAATTCAGAGGCGCACGCGGGATGCTAAAAATAAACTAAAAAGGACAAAGCAGATACAAGTCATGTGGACGGCTGAGATAGAGAAAGGGACATACAGAAGAGAGAGCAAGAGAGGAGAAAGAGCATAGCCAGAAAACTTGAAACAATTGTAAACCGAGGCCACGGGTTTGCGCAGATCAGGAACAATTTCCACAGCCAAAGTATTCAGAGAAGTCCAAGCCGTGGCTGCTCCCGTGCCAAAGACGGCAAAAAGAATGAGGTATTTAAAGAAAGAATAGGTCAATACTTCCAAACCGATGATAGCGGCAATCATGATCGCCCCGCCCAAATAGGCTATTTTTATCCTTCCGTAACGATCGCCCAGTAGACCAGCAAGGGGCGAAGCCAAAATCCCCAAAAATCCCGTCATGGAAAGAATTAAACCGATTCGATCTGAGGGAAGGGCGAAAGAATTTTTCAAATTATCGGCAATAAAAGTCATCAAACCTATATAGCCAAAGAATAGACTAAAAGCAGCCCAGCTCAGAAACCTTACTTTGGAAAAAGATACAGCTTTTTTTACAAAAACGAGAGTATCTGCCAACCGGCCAGATCTGCTTGGGTTTTGGGGGGAGCGATTTTCTGTAAAAAAGTATAATAAGCCCACGCCCCCGGCATAAGCCGTTAAGAAAAAAAAGAAAAAGGTCCATCCCAGGTTGACTTCTAATATTCCTGAAATCAAAGGCCCCATAGTTACACCGAGGGTATACATCATGCCCAAGATGCCTACGGATCGGCCCATCTGCTGGGGGTTGACCATTTCGCCAACTAAAGCTAAAACAAGGGGAGCAATGAAAGCCGCGCCAAAACCTTGGATAAAACGTGCTCCCAAGAGAATTTCTAAGGTAGGAGAGAGTCCACAGAGTAATCCGCCTAAGCTATAAATGCCTAAGCCGAAAAGAAGAGTGCGACGCGTGTTAAAAACTTGAGCAATAGATCCAGAAAAAAGCTGAAAAATAACATAAGGAATCATATAGAGCGTGACTGTAAGGGAAATCCACTGGATGTTAGTCTGCCATTCTCGGGCCAAGATGGGCAATAGAGTAATTACGCCCACGCCCCCTAATGGACCGATTACGGCCCCTAAATATATAGGCAAAAGTTGCCGCCAAGTAGCCAATTTTAAATCTCCATAAGAGACGGTTTATTTAATTTTTAGCATTAAATCTTCTTGACCTCAACTCTTCTTTTGTTAAAATGACTGATAAATTTTGCTTAAGATTTATCATTAATGAACTATGAACTTTCCTAAAGGAGGCCTGAATGATTTTAGAAAATAAAATAGCTTTAGTTACCGGTGCTTCACGAGGCATTGGGGCGGCCACCGCCCAGATTTTAGCCAAAAGGGGAGCGAAAGTAGCTTTAGCGGCCCGCACAGTTTCCGATTTGGAGGCAGTTGCGGCAACTATCCGGCAGAATGGTGGCGAAGCTTTGGTTGTTTCCGGGAGCGTGCTGGATGTCAACCAGATTAATAACCTGGTAAATAAAGTAATCGAAAATTGGAAGAGGATTGATATTCTCGTCAACAATGCTGGTTTGGGTACACCTGTTTCTCCAGTAGAAGAAATTCGCGAAGAAGATTGGGACCAGACCATAGCTTTGAACTTGAAATCGGCTTTTTTAGTAACCCGCGCAGTTGTTCCTTTTATGAAAAAACAGAAATATGGGCGCATCGTCAATGTTTCTTCTTACGCTGGCCGAAATTATAGCCTCATTTCAGGCCCGCAGTACACTTCGGCCAAGGCTGGTTTGTTAGGTTTTACCAAGCACATGGCCGCGGAATTAGGCCCTTTCGGGATATGCGTCAATGCTGTAGCTCCCAGCATTGTCCTCACCGCGCGGGTGCAAGCTAAGTGGGCTGCGCGGGCGGAGGAAGAACAACGCCGCATCTTAGAACGCATTCCTTTAAGGCGACTTGCCCAGCCCGAAGAAGTGGCCACAGTAATTGCTTTCTTAGCCTCGGATGATGCCAGTTATGTTAACGGCGTATGCCTTGATATAAACGGCGGGAGTTATATGGCTTGATGGAATAAAAAATCATGGGCCAAGTTTTTTAGTCGCCTGAATTTTTTCCAGGGTATCTAAATAAATATGACCTTTAGCGGGATTCAAAGTTAAAGCCCGCCGGGCCAATTCTTCAGCTTGTTCCAGATTCTCTCTTTTTAAATAATAGAGCCAAGCTAAATTATTGGCCGCATCAGCATTATCGGGAAGAGCCCGCAAAGCTTTTTTATAATTTTTTTCTGCCGCCACAAATTCGTTCTTCTGCAAATAAACATTTCCCATGTAAAGATATGCTAAAGGCAACTTGGACGCAGCCTTCTGGTATTCTTGTAAGGCGGCTTCTAATTGTCCTTCTTTTTCATAAATTACACCCAAGTTTAAGTGCTCCTCAGGGCTGAGCGGGTCCTGCAAGATGATTATCTTAGGCATGGAGCAACTTAAAATAAGAAAAACAAAAAGGACTGCGCTCGCCTTAAAAACATAATTTTTGGAGAATAGCCAGAATTTGTTCATGGGGGAGTTATGCGTAAAGTCCAATAATTAGCCTTCGCCCAGATCCGCAAAAAGGAAGAATTAGGGATAAACTTACCCTTTTCTATTCCCGAGTTGACTATAATTCCTTGGCTATTATAACCGATGGCCACCAAAAAATGATTTTGTTCATAAATCAAGAAGCCATAATCTACCTGCAAAATAAGGGGAATACCCGCCGATATATTTTTTTTAAGATCCTCTAAAGAACCCCGGTATTGTTGGGCCTGCAGTCCCCGTTTTTGGGCATAAAAAAACAAATCCAAATTCAGCGTGCCCTTAGCTGTGGGGCTAAAAATTTCTTGGGCAATATCTTCAGGGGAAATTTTTTGTCCCCAGAAATTCAAAACACCGGCCAAGGAAGCTGGTCCACATTGATATTTTTCTTGGGGAAAAAAGGGAACCTTTTCGATAATAACAGTTTCGGCGCCTTTATTATAAAAGGCAGCAGGTGTGCAAGAAAGAAGTATGGTCATGAGGAAGAGCAGACATAAAGAGCGGCGGTCTAACTGGAGACCGCCTTCTCTTGGAGAAGGTAAAAACGTGTGATCTTGAAGAGAGATGGCCAATTTTAAATTTATTTGACGACTATCCTATGTCCAGTGAGTTGGAGAAAGAGGACAATAAGAATAGCAATTACTAAGAGGGCAATAACTATTCCTAAGCCAGAATCACCACCTACTTTCCATTCATCTATCTTCAAGGCTAATTGATGGATTTGTTGGTCGCTTAAATCATGGAGCCTTTTTTGGATTTCCGCAGGGGAAAAGCCCAATTCTTTAAGTTTTTCGGCCACGATTTTTCTCTCCAAAAAGCTCTTTACCTTTTGGAGATCGGTGGCCCTTTCTGTTGGAGAAAAGAGGGTAATTTCTGAAGGGGAGAATCCGGCATAAGCCCGGGGAACAATACCGATTAAAAACATCGCTACCACCAAGTACCAAGCAATACCTTTTTGAATTTTTTTGCCCAAAGCTCATTCCTCCTTTTTAAAATTAATTTATTTTAAAATGTTAATGAAAGAAAGTCGGCGTGTCAAGCACAACTTTTACTGACCCTCGATCATAAACTATTTCTTGCCCGCCTTCTTTTTTAGTTATTAATCGGACTAAATAAACATTTACAGTTATCACCCTTATTTTCCTTCATGGTCTGGTCTTAGCAACTTGTTCCAATGATAATGTGTCGTGCCATAAGAAATGAAACCAAATGCGGCAAGGGACAAGCCCTTGCCCTACGTTTTAGATTTTTTTAATTTCTCGTAGGGCCAGCCCTTGGGGCTTGCCGAACCACGCATGAAGATGTCATTTATTTTATGCTCCCATTAATAACTTTTATTTGCCTGGGAAACAAGGAAGTGCATGGCCATGAATAGCAGTTAACAATTTTCCATTCTTTGCCAAAAATTTATGACTTTTTTCTTAACATAAGGGGATGTGATGAAAACAAAAAGGCCAAAAGAAATTTGCTTGGCCAGTAGGCCATCTGTGAATATGCCGGTTTGCTGATAAAAATAAAAAGTAACAGATAAATTTATAAGCAAGTCAGAAGCCATAATTAAAACGGCCAAAGTGATTCCTTTTAACGGCCGATAGATGAACAGGAACACGGTTAGGGGATCTAAAAAAGTGAGCATCGTCCAATATAAATTAATAGGCCAGGAAACATAGGTATAACCGAAAAAACCATCCTGAAAAATATCTATAAGGTGGTTCTTGGTTCCGTAGAGAAAACCCAGAGCATAAATCCCCAAGATTAAGCGGACTGAATTTAATTCCGGATATTTTTTGTTGAATAAATATTTGGACCACATAACTTTACATAGAGGACTTAATAAATTGCCTCGGGGAAAGTGCAAACTTGCCGTGGTTTGCCTACGAGTAAATACATTTTGGGGGAAGTCCATCCTTCCTCCAGGAGATCATCGTCAATTTCACTAATTATGCCGTCGTGAATGGCCCACGATCGGCCCCGTACCGTGCGCGCAAAATCGGGTTGGCGAAAAGGGGTAGACGAATCGAGCTTAGCGAACAATTTTCCTCCCGGTTGAAAGGCTTGATGAATGCGCTGCATCCTTTTGAAACCTTCAAAATAAGTGAAGCCACAACGTTCATAAGTAATCGCGTTATGATAAAAAAGGGCTTCTAAGCTAATGACTTTGACGTTTAGAATTTTAGCAAAAAATTCTAAACTGGCTACAATTTCCCTGGTTAACCTCAATCCTCGGCGCACTTGCCCTGGAGCTAACCCCGCGCGCAAAGCGCGCACTTCTTCCGGTAGGTTACGCGAAGCACGCCCCCAAAGAGTATCTCTCCCCTGTTCATCCACATCAATATTAAATCTTTCGCTCTCCGGGTCGTTGACAATAAGGAAATCCCAATTGAGTTGGGTGAAATCAGCCCCATCAGAGATCTGAATCGAATAAATGGGATCTTGATCTTCAGCCTTTCGTTTAACTTCCACCATGACTGTTTCTTCTTTCGCGGGGTAGTAAAAGCGCACTAATTTATTTCCGTTATAATCGGAAAAGGTCAAGGGATTTATATGGAAGCGATGGAATAGAGAAGGAGGGATGAGCAAACGGTATAATCCTTCTTTTACGGGAGGGGCCAAATTGTTTATCCTTTGTATCCAGGGCATAATTATTCTTTAAACCCGGAAATTCTTCTCTGGAACACTTTGTTCATAAAATTTTTACCCCGATTCTTTCCCGCAGCCTTTTTTATAATAAAGCCTCCAACCACTCTTCTTGGGGAGATTCTTGGGCAATAAGCTCAAGGAACCGGTTAACTTTGAAGCTATCTTTAACGCTCAAGATCGGCTTGGTTTTCTCCATCCGTTCTACAGTTTGAAAGGTGTCCAATCTGGTCAGGATCAGGGGCAGGGAAGCTTCCTGGGCCACGCGGAGAAGGATTTCTCCGGGCTTTTTGCCCCCCGTGAGGATTATTCCACCCACGGCCGCCTGTTCCGTCCCTGGCTCAGGGAGGCGCAGCAAAATTACTCGGTTATAAACCTGTTTGAAAATAGAAATGGCTCCGGTTAGATGTTTTGCGCCGATAGTAAAATCTTGGATAAGATTCCCTTTGTACTCTATTCCGCAAATAATTTCTCCTTCGATTAATTCTGCTATGGCCGCTACCGAATTAGCGGCTAAAATCGAATCCTCGGGGATGGGCACTACTGATTTTATGCCCTTGCCTTGAAAAAAAGGGATTAGTTTGTCTTTTAAATGAGGCATTTTTTCCAAAGGAATGTGGTTTAAAATAGCAGTCCGCACTCTACCTTCGAGGAAAGAATTAAGGGAGAGGAGAGAAAACATAGTTAAATTATCTTTTTGATAGTGGTCCAATAGAATAACTGCCGCATTGAATTTTTTCACCAGAATACTATCTGAAAAATCAGGAATTCCTTCACCCCAAAAAATTTCTTTCCCTCCCATAGCCAAGATAATATCTTTCGTGCGCGAGATTTCTTGAAAAGATTGCTGGATTTTTCCCCAAAGCAATTCGGCCTCTTTTTTAGAAATTTGGGAAAGCAGATCAGAAGTTAGTTGCACTGGGCAAAGGAGATTATCCGGCTCCTCCAATTGCAGGACTTCCTTGAGCAGAAGGAGGTCAGGATCAGTAGCCTCATCTTTTGGCGAAATTTTATTGGTGGGCTTAATAGTAATGGGTTTAAAGAAACCCACGCGCAGCTTTTTTTCTTGTAACTTTTTAGCTAAGGCCCAAGCGGCCAGGGAACGGCCAGCCGAGCCACCCGTAGAAGCAATAAAAATCGTGGGCATATTCATTCTCCCTTAAACGGGTTGACTTATATTAAGCAAAAATTGTTATTTGCCGGAGGGCCTGCTCCTCTGCCCGGGAAGCCCTATTCTTTACAAAGTGCTAAAGAAAAAATGATACCTTAAATCAAAACAATAATAGCAAAAGGGTAGGTAGAAGTAAAATATTTTGGCTAGGGTAATCCCTTACTGAAGGTTGGGTTACATATAAAAATTATTATTTCTTCTCATTTCGTAGGGCGAGACTTTATGGCTAGCCAAGTTCGCCAATGGTTTGCCCAACAAATCTAATCTATTGTCCATCTCGGAATTTTGTAACTCCCCCCTCCCCCTCTTAAATTAAGAGGGGGAAAAAGGGGGAGTTAAGGTAAGTGGGGGTTTATATTTGGTAGGTGACAAGCACTTCATTTTCGCCAGCGGAAAAAGGCGTGGTGAGGGATAACTAAAAATTGCTCCCTGCCTCAGAATTTATTATTTCCAAATTTGCGGCCGAAAAAGCAAAATCTCCACCCTTCAGTAAGAAATTACTGACTAAGAAAAGTCAAGGTTACGGATTTTTTTTCGGGTAAACAAGATTTATGGGATGACAAAAGTCACAAGCTTGGGTGCGTGGATGAGCTTCATGACAATGATAACAGGTTTCCATCCGCGGCCGGTTAGTACGCGGATTTAGAGGGTCATGTTGAATGTTCCGATGGCAATCGAGGCAAGAGATTTTCCGCTGCGCATGCACCTTGTGGGAAATTTTAACTAAGCGAACTTTATCTAAGGTCATTTGTTCTGGCACTGTGGCAAGGGGATGACAACGTAGACAATTTTCATTAAGTAATGAGTCTCCAGCCGAAAAATGTCTCCAAATAAATACCCCGGGTTGAGAATGGCATTCGGTGCAAGTAATAGAAGCTGGATGCATGCGTGAGGGAAGCCAACGCTCAACAGGTTCCTGATTTTTATGGCAGGTAAGACAGAAAAAGGGATGAGAAGTGGTAAAACGAACTAAAGCCAAACCAGGAATAGCAGCCAAAACGAGAATAATTAAAAGTATAATAATCCAGGTCTTTTTGGAGAACTTGGGCAGCGCGGGTAAATTTATAGCCATACTCGGTAATCCTCTTAAATTTTGGTCAAAGTTACTTTGGTATCATTCCAGCCAACCCCTCCAGCTACGGGGTCAAAATTTAAAGGAATAATATTATTAGGATTCACCCCATTACCTTCTTTCTCCCACCAAAGAAGGTCAGTATCAAAATCATTAGTTTTTACCTTTTTTGCCTGAGCAATATGACCTAAGGCCCAATGTCCTAACCCTTCCGTTAAAGCAACAGTTTGCGGATGGATCCCCTGGGAAAAACGAATTTTCACCATAAAGCTACCTACCGCAGAAGAAACTTTGACACGCTCGCCATTACGCAACCCTAAAGATTGGGCAGTTAGCGGATTAATCCAAAGAGGGGTTTCATGGATGATCTCGGCTATCCATTTAGCATTGGCCAGTCGCCAGGTCAGGATATTGGTTTTATGCACTGTCAGAATTAATTCTCCCTCCTTTAAATTCTCGTGAGCAGAGATAGGTACATAGGATGGTAGCGGAGGGATGTCCTTTTGGGGGAGTTTGCTTAGAAATATTTCTATTTTCCCCGAAGGAGTAGCCCATCCTTTTTTCTCAAAGAGGCGATAAGAAGGTTTAGCTGATGAATCAAACCACACGCCGTCTTTTTGGAGAGAGGCCCAGCCAGCAGCTTGAGCTAAAGCGGGTAAGCGTGCCGCGGTTTTAGCAATAAATTCTTCGTTGTTTTGATAAGGAAATTCTTGAGCTATTTGTCCCCCCATCTGTTTAGCCAATTGGAGAAAAATGTCCCCGATGGATTGCGAATTACCAAAAGGAGGAACAACTGGCTGGCGAATGCTTACATAAGGAATCAAATTCATAGCTGGTCGGGTTTCTAAGTTCCAGCTTTCTAAGTAAGACGCTACCGGAAGCAATAGATCAGCTAAGGCTCCAGTTTCCGTAAGATGCGTTTCCGCCACCACTATAAAGGGGATTAGTTTTTCATCCCGGAGCAGGCGCGATATTTCGGCACTATTTGGATTAGTGTAAGCCGGGTTGGCCAAATAAGAAAAATAAATCTGCGGTCTAACTTGGCCTTGTCCCAAAGCTGCAAAAGCTTGAGCAGAAGAAGAAAAAAGATTCTGTATTTGGGGTTCCCCTAAGGGCATAGTGCGCGGTAGACAATATCCTCCTGGACTATCAATATTACCGACTACGGCGTTAAGCAATATTAGGCATCTCTCATTGTGGAAGCCATTTTGGTGGCCGCTCACTCCCCTCCCCGAAATCGCCACCGCAGGTTTTGTTTGGGCAAATTCTTTAGCCAGCCGGCGAATATCCTTAGCTCTGACTCCACTTATTTTTTCAGCTTTTTCAGGAGTATAAGAGGCCAAATATTCTTGCAGCTTAGGAAAAGGAAAGTTTGTCCACCTGGCTAAAAATTCTTGGTCATGAAGTCCCTGTTCGATAATACTTTGGGCCATAGCCAAGGCCACCACCCCATCTGTCCCTGGTTTGAGAGGAATCCATTCATTACTTCGCCCACCAGTTTGGGAAAGGCGGACATCGAAAGTAATTAGTCTGGCCGCGTTGGTCATCCGCGCTTCTACAAGGCCCTTAGCTAAATATATATATTGGTTGCCATCTTCGTAGGGATTGGCACCGAAATTAAGGATATAGCGTGCTTTAGCCACATCATAGATAAGGCCTGCAGTACCAAATGTAGCCAATTGAGCAAAACTCTTATTTGGATCTGTTCCACCTGCTTCGGAGAATAACGTTGGCTTGCCCAATGCTTTCAAAAAATTAAGCATCAGCAGTTCTGGGGAATGGGCTTGTCCCAGCTCTATCCAAAAAGATTCAGTTTGGTTGGTTTCCTTTAATTTTTTTAACCTGGAGGAGATTTCTTGGAGTGCTTCTGACCAAGAGATCCGAGTCCATTTTCCTTCGCCCCGAGCCCCTGTTCTTTTTAAAGGGTAAAGTAATCGATCGGGATCATAAAGGAGGTTTATCCCGGCATAACCCCGCGCACATATTTTACCGAGGTTATTGGGGTGTTTGGGGTTACCCTTTATTTTTACTAAACGTCCGTCAACTACCTCTCCCAAAATTCCACAACCGGCCGGGCAAAGTTGGCAGGTGCTCGGTATGGTTATCACGGGGCTAAGCGTTCGAGTATCTTGGCGAGGTGCTTCAGGCGGTGGACCAAAACATCCCGATAAAGGACCACTTAGACCGGCAAGGGCCGCGCTGCTAAAACTAAATTTCAAGAAATTCCTTCTACTGATCTTGACCATGGGTTAACCTCGAAATCTAAACCAAAGGTAAAAACTCACCTCCTAAGACTACTACATAGCGCATAATAAATATACCTACTATCACCATAATGGAGGCTATAGTCACTGTAGTCAAATTACGTAAGCGCGGGAGCAGGAGGAGGATGACTGGGAGAACTTTTCCCATGATATTTTCTACCCAAATAAACAGAATGCTAAATTTCCCTTTTAATAATAAATGGGCCGCTTCTTGGGCTTCGGTATGGGAGACAAGGAGCACGAGCACGTCGCTCAACACCAAAAAAAGATCAATGAGGATCATAGCCGCTAATAGATTTCCTAAACCAAAGATGAGTTCCCGATTAACCTTTTTTTCTTGGGAAAAGAAGCGATCTTTGATTAGAGAAATGATAATCATCAAGGCAATTCCAGAAACCATGGCCGAAACCAAGAAGAGGAAAGGCATAAGCGCTGTATTCCAAAGAGCCCGGGCTTTCCCTAAGGCTAAAATAAAACCGGTATAGCCATGCACAAAAACGGCTAAGGGAATACCAATGGTGCCAAAAAGGCGGGTCATCTTGTGGTTCCCTTTAAACATGAACCACCCATAAATAACACAGTTAATGGGATAAAGGGTGAGGAGAAATGACCCCCAAGTAATTGGGGAAGTGACGTTGAGATGCACAAAAAGATGCCAGGCCTTTAAAGGTTGGCCCACATGAACGAGAAGGGCCACCGGAGCTAAGATTAAAAATAGAGCAGCTAAAATAACCCCGATTTTGCCGATGGGCTTATATTTGTCGACTCCGAACACATAGGCCAGCGTGGAAAGGACAAAAGAACCGGCGCTTAACCCGGTAAGGTAAAAATAGATGGCTATGAGAGTACCGAAGGTCTCTTGGGGAAAAATGTTATAAAGTACACTAACATCCATATATCCCCTCCTTGGGAAGTCCAGATGTAACTCTCTTCCCTTTAACTACTTAGATAATTTTCTAAATACTTTTTTGGTTAAAAAATTGAGCCAAAATATTTAATTTTTTGGACTTCTCCAGAAGGGCCTGCCAGATTATCCAGAGGTTCCTGAAATTAGAGTTTGGTATAAAGCATAATGGAAATTACCAGAGCATAGATTACCAAGGATTCTATCAGGGCCAACCCTACAATCATAGGTATGAAGATTTTTGGTTGCGCTTCTGGATTGCGGGCAATTCCTTCTAAACCTTTAGAAATGGCAATTCCTTGCCCTAAAGCACCCCCAAAGGCGGCAATGCCAATGGCTAAGCCACAAACTAAGCCAATAAATTTTTTAGCTTCCTGTCCCAGGGGTTCCCCAGCAGCTTGGGCTAGGGTGCTAAAAGTAAAGATCAAACTTAAAGCGATGAGCAGAATCCAGCCCCTTCTTTTTCCCATCATTATAATACCTCCCATTTAATTAAAGCTGAGTTTTAATACTTTCTTTGGTTTATCCTTAATGTTCTGCCTCCTCAATGGCCAGAGATATATAAACCATGGAAAGCAAAGTAAATATGAATGCTTGGATTAGAGAAACAAAAATACCTAAAAACATGGCCAGAGGAGGGAGAAGAATGGCCAGGAATGAAGGAGTTAAAAGAGTTAGAGATAGAAGAGTATGGTCTGCCATTATATTACCAAAAAGACGCATAGAAAGAGAAAGAACGCGAGCTAAATGGCTAATGACTTCGATGATAAAAAATAAAGGTGATAACCACCAGACGGGGCCCATAAAATGTTTAATATATTTTAAACCATGGGTTTTAATTCCGTAATAATGGGTAGCAAAGAATACCACTAAGGCGCATGCGACTGTGGTGTTAAGATTATCAGTGGGCGGCAAGAAACCAGGCACTAATCCTAAGAGGTTAGAAAAAAGGATAAAGCAAGCAAGAGTGCCCATAAGGGGCAGAAATTCCCGGCCCCGCGGCCCAATAATATCATCTAAAAATTTTATGACCCCTTCCGTAAAAATTTCAAAAATATTGCGAATATTTAATTTTTCAGGGGGAATCAACTCCTCTGGCTTAAGAAAAGCGATACGCCGAAAGGCGAAATATGAAAGAAAGGAAAGGAGTACCAGGATAAATAAAGCTCCGCCTACTTGATGTGGAAGATCCCCAATCAAGGGTAAATAGCTAAGCCAAGTAAAAGGTGCATGTTCGGCCATTAGAGTTTCTTCAGCCTATATTGTTTAAAAAAAATATTCGGCCACGCAGTTACTAAAATAGCGGGGATAAAAGCAGAAAGGCCAATTAAAAAAGCCAAGAAATTAATGTCCCCGCGGCGTAAAATAAAAAAAATTATTGCCGCTAAACAGAAAAACTTTATAGGATATTGGAATCCGTATTTTTTTTTATTTTCGATAAAAACTTTAGCCGTTATCCACCATAGCCAGTGAAAATTGAGGATACCCACTAAGCCGCCCAAAAGTACTCCCCAAAAAACTGGCCAGCTTTGGAACAAGAGACTGGAAAGCAGGAGGAGACCTAAAATTATGGCGGCTTTTTTTTCAATTGGATTGGATGCCCACAATTTAGATCCCTCTTGCGGAATTAAGTTTTTCATTTTTCGAAATTTATTATTATTCCCTATTTTTGTCAATTCTTTTCATTAAGGTAAAGAGAGAGCGGAAAGCAGCAGCTATTCCACAAAGAAGAAAAAAAAGGGTCAGCCAAGGGCTCGTCTTAAAATATAAATCTAAAAAAATTCCTATTGTTATCCCAATGGCTATGGCTAATCCCATTTCTATGCCCAAAGCACTAAACCTGGCAATTTTTTTATAAAGAGTTTTTTTGTTTTGATCCATAGCCATATAATAGATTTTGTTTTAACCGCTCACTTTCCCGCATACCTCCCGTGAATAATTTGAACATGAATGAATATTCATTCAAGTCATAAATTGTTATCATGATCTTTAAAAATTTGTCAAGAATTTTTTAAGAGATCTCTGAAAAACCAACTTTTCGGTCATTCTCGCGAAAGGGGGAGTCCAGAAATACTATGAAAATACTGAATTCCTGCCTGCTTCAGCCTGCTTCATGCTGGCGCGGAATGACTTAATTACATCCCGAGGAACTTTTTCCGAGATCTCTTTAAGCCTCCAATTCCAAAATTTTTCTTCATGTTTTAGCGAGTTTTGATAATATTATTTCAGCTCAAAGGCGGTCGCAGCCGCTTTTAGAGTCTGCGCCATATCCTTTTCGGTATGAGCTAACGATACAAAACAAGCTTCAAATTGCGATGGCGGAAACCAGATGCCTCCTTTTAGCATTTTTTGGAAAAATTGGGCATACTTATTAGTATCTGCCTTTTTGGCCGAGGCATAATCAAAAACATCTTCCTCAGCAAAGAAAAGGGTGAACATAGAGCTAAATTTATTTATCCGGCAGGGGACTCCCTTGCGCTGGGCAATTTCTGTTAATCCTTGGCAAAGCTCGTCGGTTAATTTATTAATTTTCTTGTAAATTTTCTTGTCCTGGAGAATTTTTAGGGTAGCTAACCCGCAGGTCATGGCTATCGGATTACCAGAGAGCGTCCCGGCTTGGTAAACTGGGCCAAGGGGAGCAATTTTTTCCATTATCTCTCGCCTACCTCCATAAGCCCCCGCGGGCATTCCTCCACCTATTATTTTCCCTAAGCAAGTAAGGTCTGGGGTGACCCCGAATAGTTGTTGGACTCCTCCAAAAGAGGCCCGAAAACCAGAAATTACCTCATCAAAGATTAAAAGAGCTCCATGCTCATGGCAAATTTCTTCCAGACCCTTTAAAAAACCTTCTCTGGGTAGAACTACTCCCATATTGCCTGCTATGGGCTCAACTATTACCGCAGCTATTTGGGCCGGGTTTTGGACAAAGAGTTGGCGCACGGCTTCGAGATCGTTGTAAGGAGCGACGAGAGTAGTTTCGGCAATAGCTTTAGGGATTCCAGCACTATCAGGGATACCAAAGGTAATAGTTCCGGACCCGGCTCTGACCAAAAAACTGTCGCCATGTCCATGGTAACAACCTGCAAACTTAATTATCTTATCGCGTCCTGTAAATCCTCTGGCTAAACGAATAGCGCTCATCGTTGCTTCAGTTCCTGAATTCACCAAACGAATCATCTCCATGGAAGGTATAGCTTTGGAAATTAATTGGGCCAAGCGCACTTCCAGCTCAGTAGCTGCCCCGTAGCTCCAGCCTTTGGCCAAGGCTTTAGTCATTGCTTGGCGTACCTGCGGGTGAGCATGGCCTAAGATCATTGGTCCCCAAGAACAAACGTAATCAATATAAACTTGGCCATCGACATCATAAATTTTCGCTCCCCGAGCTTGGGACACAAAGAATGGTTCAAGCCCTACCGCCTTAAAAGCCCGGACAGGGCTATTAACTCCACCGGGAATAACTTTCTGAGCCTTGGCAAAAATTTTTTTTGATTTGGAAACTTTCATAACCTCCTCCAAACTTATTGGATTCGAATTTAACCTTCAGGGATGTAATGCATGCTTGATTTTTTAAACTCTCTTGAAGAAGGAAGTACGCGGTATTCTTTTACTCCTGTTGTTTGCGAGATCTTTTGGGCCAAGAAATAGCAGTCTTTAATAGTGGGGCCATGAACCATCGTGTAAAGATTGTAAGGCCAATCAGGAAAAGTTGGGCGCAGATAACAATGGCTCACGGCGGGAAAATTGCTTATTAATTGACTAAAAGGAGATATAAGCTCGGTGGGCACTTTCCATACCACCAGGGCATTTCCTAAATAGCCTGCTTTTTGGTGGCGCAAGATAGCCCCAAAACGCCTAATAATCCCCAATTTTTTAAGAAAACGAATACGCTGGATAACTTTCTTTTCCGGCCAGCCAATTTTCTGTGCTAAAACAGAATAAGGAGTTAAGGAAAGGGGTAGATCACCTTGAATTTGCTGAATCAATTTTTTATCATCATGTTGAAGGAGATGATACGCCGTTGGAAGATTTTTGGGGGTAGTTTGCTTTAAAGTCACAAATCTTTACCGCGCCAATTAGTTTTAAATTTTTATAACATAAACTTGAAGAAGGCGTCAACTTCAAATACGGCCCCATTTCCCTTGCCCACCTGCACTTTTTATTTAATTTTAATTGCCAAAAAGGCAGGGAAGTTCAGTGAGGATCATAAGGCAGCTTTCCTCTTCCTACCCCGGCCTTGCTCTCTCTTTTGGCTCCGAGCCTCCTCAAGAAATTTTTTATGATTGCCCTTTCTACACCGTTACTATTTTGGCAAAGTGAAGGTGGACAAGTTGCATTTTTCCCTTGACAACTGAAAAAAGAAAAAGCTAAATAATAAAATGATTTAATGATTAAACGATTATACCAATGAACAACAAGTTTTTTAAATTAAGAGCGGAGGGGAAACTTACTTGCTATTAAATAAGCCCAGATTTGGTTTGGATTTCTATTTTAATGGGGCGAGGAGCGTATAAGCGCTAAAGCTTTGGCCTCGCCCTAAAAATTCTGGCGCGGAAAAAAAGTAAAATATATAAGGCCCTCGTTAATTAAAATTAGGAAAATTTAGATGTTAAAAGAAATATTTTTAAAACTTTGCACATTTTACTTGACAGAATTTGGGGATTTTGCTAATTGATTATTCCGAAATTCCGAATGAAGATTCATTCGGTTTTTTTTGAAAAAAGGGTTTTCCACACGCTAGGAAGCACTTGAAGAGAAGCAGGGCAAAAACCTAAAAGGATAATTAGGCAAAGGGAATAAAGCTATGCTCATTGATTATATTCCGATTTTCATTTTTTTTGTCGTGGCCGTAGGGTTTGCTCTAACTACAATTTTTCTTTCAGCTATAATTGGAAAGAGAAAGACCACTCCCCAAAAAATGATCCCTTATGAATGCGGCATGGATCCAGTGGGGCAAGCCCGTAAACCATTCTCGGTTAAATTCTACATTATAGCTATGCTTTTTATCATCTTCGATATTGAAGTAGTCTTTCTTTATCCTTGGGCGGTCATTTTCCGGGAATTGAAATTATTTGGTTTGATTGAGATGGCTATTTTTATTGGTATTCTGCTGGTAGGCTTCATTTATGTATGGAAAAAAGGAGCCTTAGAATGGGAATAGAAACTTGCTTAGGTAATAATATCCTCACCACCTCTTTAGAAAAATTGGTTAATTGGGCGCGGAAATCTTCGCTCTGGCCAGCGGGCTTCGGTCTGGCCTGCTGTGCTTTAGAGATGATTGTTACTGCTTCGGCACGTTATGACTTGGCTCGTTTTGGCATGGAAGTTTTTCGGCCCTCGCCGCGGCAAGCTGATTTAATGATCGTGGCCGGGACTGTTACCAAAAAGATGCTGCCGGCTGTCATTCGCATTTACGAACAGATGCCTGAGCCCAAATGGGTGATTGCCATGGGGGCCTGTGCCTCCAGCGGCGGCATTTTTGATACCTATGCTACCGTGCAGGGGATCGATCAATATTTGCCTGTGGATGTTTATATTCCTGGATGCCCTCCCCGTCCAGAA
Organism: uncultured Syntrophaceae bacterium; assembly: GCA_964484485.1. Lineage (GTDB taxonomy): Bacteria > Desulfobacterota > SM23-61 > SM23-61 > SM23-61 > CAZAGD01. Next base: position 16,030 of record CAZAGD010000252.1, on the reverse strand, counting down.
GCTTTGATCTACGGGATTTTAAAGCTGCATGAAAAAATAAGCCAGGAGAAACTGGGAGAAAGGTAATTAATAATGAATCTGGATGAGCTCAGCAATAAAATAAAAGAAAAGTTCCCGCAAAGCATTTTGGCCACTTCTTCTTTTCGGGGTGAAGATACTATAATTCTGCGCGCTGAAGATCTCTTGAATATTTGCCGCTATCTGCACGATGAACCGGAAATTTTTTTTGATTATCTGACGGACCTTTGCGGCGTAGATTATTTCCCCCGCGAACCAAGGTTTGAAGTTGTGTATCATTTGTGCTCTTTAAAGAACCGCTGCCGCCTGCGTTTGAAAGTGCCTTTACCCGGGGAAAGTCCTAAATTGTCTTCCGTTACTTCCGTATGGAAAGGAGCGGAATGGTTGGAAAGGGAAGTTTATGATCTTTTGGGGATAACCTTTGTTGGCCATCCAGACTTGCGCCGAATTCTTTTGCCCCCAGATTGGCAAGGACATCCTTTAAGAAAGGATTACCCGCTGCGCGGATAGGCGGCAGCAATAGAGAGAATGGAGAATAGTAAAGATGGCTAAACCCGAGACGATGGTTCTAAATATGGGACCGCAGCATCCTAGCACCCATGGCGTATTAAGGGTGGTGTTAGAGCTTGATGGAGAAGTTGTCGTCAAAGCCACTCCTGATATTGGTTTTCTACACCGGGGATTAGAGAAGTTGGCTGAAAGCAAAACCTATCATCAATGCATTACCTTAACTGACCGGCTGGATTATGTGGCGGGAATGTCCAATAATCTTGCTTATGTTTTAGCTGTAGAAAAATTATTAGGCTTAGAAGTCCCTCCCCGGGCTCAGGCTATAAGAGTCTTGATGTGTGAATTGCAGCGGATAGCGAGTCATCTTTTTTGGTTAGGCACTCACGCTCATGATATTGGAGCTATGACTCCGCTATTTTATGCCTTACGGGAAAGGGATGAAATTCTCTTTATGTTTGAAATGGTCTGCGGTTCCCGGCTAACCCCCTCATATTTTCGGGTAGGCGGAGTAGCCCAAGATTTGCCCGAAGGATTTACGGAAAAATGTCGAGAATTTACGCGGCAGTTTCCGGCGCGGGTAGACGAGTATGAGACCCTTTTAACTAAGAATAAGATCTGGATGAAACGCACCCAAGGGGTAGGGGCAATTTCGGCCGAAGAAGCTATTAATTTTGGACTAAGCGGGCCCATTCTGCGGGCCTCCAACGTAGCTTGGGATCTTCGCAAAGCAATGCCCTATTCAGGTTATGAAAATTACGAATTTATAGTTCCCACAGGGAAGAATGGTGATGTCTACGATCGGTATTTAGTTAGATTAATAGAAATGCGCCAGGCCAATGAGATTGTGCGGCAAGTCTTGGATAAAATGCCCCCGGGGCCCATTAAAGCCGATGCTCCTCAAGTAGTCTATCCGCCGAAAGAAAAAGTTACCCAAAGCATTGAAGCCTTGATTCATCATTTTCACTTGGCTAGTGCTGGTTTTCCCACCCCGAAAGGGGAAGTTTATGCAAGTATTGAATCTCCTAAAGGTGAGCTAGGATTTTATTTGGTAAGTGACGGTAGCAATAAACCTTGGCGTTTTCGGGTGCGACCACCATCTTTTATAAATCTAAGTGCCCTTTCCAAAATGGTGGAAGGCAGGTTAGTAGCGGATGTAGTGGCAATTATTGGTTCTATAGATATAGTCTTAGCTGAAATTGACCGTTAGAAAGAGATTTTAAATGACCTTGCAGCAAATTGCGGAAAAAATAGGTTTAAAACCTCTTTGCGCTTTCGACATGCTCTCCAAAGAAGTTTCCTCTGGCTACGTGAGCGATCTTTTGAGTGATGTCATGGCTAACGCTAAAGCAGGAGATCTCTGGGTAACTATGCAGACCCACCAAAATATCGTGGCGGTAGCAAGTTTGAAAGAAATTGTGGGGATTATCATTATAGGAGGCCGGGAACCGGATCGACAAACGTTATTGAAAGCGGAGGCGGAAAAGATACCTTTGTTGCTTTCGGGGCTCCCCGCTTTTGAAGTTGTCGGGCGACTTTATCAAATGGGCATTTCGGGAAAACGATAGAAAGGATTTTAGTGCAAGACCTTTCTCTGCATATCTTAGATATTGTGGAAAATTCTTTGACTGCTGGAGCAAAAAAAGTAGAAATCCGTATCGGGGAAGATATTAGCCAAGATAGATTAAGCATTGAGATCATAGATGATGGCCAAGGGATGGATGCCGAAATGCAAGCAAAGGCTTTAGACCCTTTTTTTACTACGAAAACGACCCGGAGGGTAGGTTTAGGATTACCCTTATTCAAAGAAAGCTGCGAAATTTGCCATGGCCATTTTCTGTTAGAATCGCACCCAGGAAAGGGAACGAAAATAAAAGCAATCTTCCCTTATGCCCATATTGACCGAAAACCTTTAGGCAATTTGGGAGAAACTTTATTGGCTTTAATAGTGGGTCATCCGGATGTTGATATCTACTATGAACACAAAAGAGATGGGGTCAAATTTTCCTTGGATACGAAAGAGATTAAAGCAATCTTGGAAGAAGTTCCTCTGAACGATCCTGGGGTAGTATCTTTTTTAAGAACTTATATTTTTTCTCAACTGGCAGAATTAGGCCTTGATAAAGAGTATATAATTTGAGGAAGGAAAAGGAAGAAGATATGGATGAAGAAAGAGACCGGGGAGAAAGTTCAGCGAGCAAGATTACTCCGGAACAATGGAAAAAGATTGACGAGATTATTGAAAAATATAAATTCAAAGAGGGAACTTTGATTCCCGTCCTCAAAGAAACCCAAGAGGTGATTGGCTACCTACCCTTAGAAGTACAACATTATATTGCTGAGGGACTCCGTCTCCACCCCAGCCAAGTCTATGGCGTAGTTACTTTTTATTCGCTCTTTACCATGACCCCCCGAGGAAAGCATACAGTGCGGGTATGCCTTGGAACTGCCTGCTATGTACGGGGAGGGCAGGCTATCTTAGATTTATTACGGCGCGAATTCAAGATAGACGTTAACCAAACAACTCCTGACCTAAGGTTCACCTTAGAAGTAATTAACTGCCCGGGTACTTGCGGGCTGGCTCCAGTTATGTGTGTAGATGAGGATGTCCATGGGATTCCGGAACCAGCCAAAGCTTTAGAGATTTTAAAAGACTATACTTAAAAAGGAGATCACCCATGGCCAAAATATCCTTGGAAGATTTAAAGAAGATAAAAGAATCTGTGCAAGCAAGCGTTACGCTCAGGGAAGGGGGCTACCGGGCCAAAGTTAATGTGCATATGGGAACTTGCGGAATTGCCTCAGGCGCCCGAGCGATTATGAGTGCGGTTTTAGATGAAATTGCCCAAAGAGATATTAAAGATGTTATTGTCACTACCTCAGGATGTGCGGGCCTTTGTAGCCGTGAGCCGATGATTACGGTAGAGAGAATTGGCGAAGCCCCGGTAAAATATGTCGATCTCACCCCAGAAAAGATGCGGGAAATTTTTGTGGAGCACGTCCTGGGTGGAAAGGTAGTCGAAAAGTACGCTCTGGCCGTGGGGAGCGAAACCACGTTTTAAAGATGGAGGAAAGGTTTAATGGCCACTAAAGTTTTTCGTTCCCATGTACTAATTTGCGCCGGAACCGCTTGCGTTTCCTGCGGAGCTTTCAAAGTGCGGGAACGTTTAGAAAAGGAGCTCAAAGATCGGGGATTGGCTGAGGAAGTAAAAGTAGTTATTACGGGTTGTAACGGTTTCTGCGCGGAAGGTCCGATAATGGTCGTTTATCCGGAAGGTATTTTTTACGGGAAGCTAAAGCCCGAAGATATGCCTTTGATAGTGGAAGAACATATCCTCAAAGGCCGCCCCGTGCCTAAGCTTTTCTATAAGGAACCGGTTAAAAAAGAAGCTATCCCGCGCATGAAGGATATTCCATTCTTCGGATTGCAAGTGCTTAGGGTTTTGCGTAATCGGGGATTAATCGATCCGGAATCAATCGAGGAATATATTGCCAAAGATGGTTATGTGGCCATGCATAAGGCTTTGACGCAAATGACTCCAGAGCAGATCATTGCGGAGATAAAGGAGTCCGGATTGAGAGGGCGAGGCGGGGCCGGTTTCCCGACCGGGGAAAAGTGGGAAGAAGCGCGTAAATACAATCGTTTCCCCAAATATGTGATTTGCAATGGAGATGAGGGGGACCCGGGTGCTTTCATGGATCGCTCTATTTTGGAAGCTGATCCTCATGCCGTCTTGGAAGGAATGGTTATTTGCGCTAAGGCTATTGACTCCCATGAGGGTTATTTATACATCCGGGCCGAATATCCTTTGGCCATCAAAAGAGTTAATTTAGCCATCGAACAGGCCAGGAAATATGGTCTTTTAGGAAAAGATATTTTTGGAACAGGTTTTGATTTCGATGCCTATGTTTATCCGGGGGCCGGGGCTTTTGTTTGCGGTGAATCAACGGCCTTAATGTTTTCTTTAGAAGGTAAAAGAGGAATGCCCCGGGTTAAACCACCGCGCTCGGCTGAAGCTGGTCTGTGGGGCATGCCCACAGTTTTAAACAATGTGGAAACTTTTGCTAATGTGCCGCAGATCATCCTTAACGGAGCCAAATGGTTTAACAGTTTAGGCACGGAAAAAAGTAAAGGAACGAAGGTCTTTTCCTTAGCCGGGGCGGTAAATAACATTGGCTTGGTCGAAGTGCCCATGGGTATTACGCTCCGCTCCATTGTCTATGATATTGGAGAAGGGATAAAAGGAGGGAGAAAATTTAAGGCGGCCCAATTAGGCGGTCCTTCAGGCGGGTTTGTTCCCGAAAGTTTGCTCGATACCCCTGTAGATTATGAATCCTTGCAAGCTACCGGAGCGATCATGGGCTCCGGAGGAATAGTGATTTGCGATGACTCCACGTGTATGGTTGATTCGGCCAGGTTCTTTACCAATTTTTGCGTCGATGAATCCTGCGGCAAATGTGTTCCTTGTCGGATCGGCCTAAAAGTCATGCTCCAAAAATTAGAAGATATCGTCGCCGGAAAAGGCCAAGAAGGAGATGTGGAATTCCTCGAAGACCTTGGTCAGCACATCATGAACTTGTCCCATTGTGGCCTGGGACAATCAGCTCCCAACCCCGTGCTCTCGACCATTCGACATTTTCGGGAAGAATATGAAGAACATATCCGCGATAAGCACTGTCGGGCTTTGGTCTGTACACCCTTAATTCGGTTTGAAGTTGATGAGGAAAAATGTAAAATGTGTGGGCTTTGTTTTAAAGCTTGCCCCAGCAACGCTATTATTTGGGAGAAAAAACAGCCCGCTAAAATCAATAAAGATCTGTGTACGAAATGCAAATCATGTATTCGCGTGTGTAAATTTGGCGCGATAAATTAAGAGAGTGCCGTTTAAAATATAAAGAAATTTAATGAGGCAAAGATGGTCACTTTGACGATTGATGGTATTCAAGTTACAGTCCCGCGCGGGACGATGATCTTAGAGGCAGCCAAAGCCGCCGGAGTTAAAATACCCACTCTGTGTAACAATAAGCGACTTTTGCCCTTCGGGGCCTGCCGGCTATGTGTGGTGCAGCAGAAAGGGCGTCGCGGCTTAATTCCGGCTTGTTTCAATCCGGTGCGCAATGGCATGGAAATTTTAACTAATACTCCCGAAGTCATTAAAGCCCGAAAAATTCAACTGCAACTTATCCTTATTTCCCACCCCCTGGATTGCCCAGTTTGCGACGCGGGTGGGCAATGTGAATTACAAAACTTAGTTTACGAATATGGCGTGGCTGATAATCCTTTCCAGGGCGAAAAAGCCCGCCTTCCGGTAGACTATGTTTCTCCTTTTATTGAAAGAAACCCCAACCGCTGTATTCTTTGTGGCATGTGTGTGCGGATCTGCGACGAAGTAGTAGGCGCCAATGAACTCTCTTTTGTTAACCGCGGGTGGAAGACTAAAATTGGTACTGATTTTGATCGTCCCCTGCAATGCGAATTCTGTGGTAATTGTGTTTCGGTTTGCCCTGTAGGAGCTTTGAATGACCGGCTTTTTCTACACAAGGCCCGGGTTTGGGATTTGCGGGAGACTAATACCATTTGTGGTTATTGCGGAGTAGGTTGTACGCTCACTATTGGTACCAAAGATGAAAAAATTAAACGGGTCCGGGCGAATGAGGATTTAGGAATTAATCAAGGCAACTTGTGTGTAAAAGGCCGATTCGGATGGGAATATATTCATCATCCAGAGAGGTTAACCACCCCCTTAATTAGAAAGAATGGAACTCTGGTAAAATCCTCTTGGGAGGAAGCCTTAGAGTTAGTAGCCAAGCGGTTCCAGGAAATGAAGGATACGGAGGGGGGAAAAGCTATAGCTGGTTTGGCCTCTCCCCGCCTGACTAACGAAGAACTCTATACCTTCCAAAAATTACTGCGCGGAGTTTGGCAGACGAATAATATAGACCATGCTGGGGGTTATAGCTATGCGGCCAATTTAGCTTTGCAGGAATCTTTAGGTTGGGCGGCCTCCACGAACTCTTTTAATCAAATCCGCCAGGCTGATGTAATTCTGGCGGTGCGGTGCGATCTCTCCGCCACCCACCCGATCATTAAATCAGAAGTGGTGATGGCCGTAAAGCGGCGCAAGGCCAAGTTAGTAGTAATTAATAGTCGCCATATTTATTTGAAGAAATTTGCCTCTTTGGATTTAATCTTGAAGCCGGGAACGGAAGTCGCCTTGCTCAACGGACTAGCGTATATTATTGGTCAAGAAGAATTAACCAACCAAGAATTTATTGCTACACGCACAGAAGGATTCGCCCATTGGCAAAAGACCTTGGAGCAATATACCCCGGAAAACGTGTCCGTAATTTGTGGAGTGTCTGTTTCCGCCTTAAAAGAAGCAGCGCGTCTTTATGCGCGGGGGCCTAATAGTATGATTCTAATTTCTACTGGCCAAGCTTCGACGAAGCATGATCGCGCCTTGGCTCGGGCAGCAGCTAATTTGGCTTTAATGACTGGTCAAATAGGGAAAGAAAACGCGGGTGTATTTATCTTAAACGAAAAGAATAATGCCCAAGGAGCCTTGGATATGGGAGTAACCCCGCACTTACTTCCCGGGTATGTTTTGGTGGATAATGTAAATGAAAGAAAACGCTTAGAGAAACTTTGGCAAATGAGCATTCCCGAAAATCCGGGAAAAGGTGCTGGAGAAATTTTGCAAGCCGCTTTGAACGGAGAGATAAAAGGATTATATGTGGTGGGCGAGAATCCCATCGTCAATTATCCGCAAGCAGCATTGACCAAGAAGGCCTTAGAGAAAGTTGATTTTTTAGTAGTCCAAGATTGTTTTCTTTCCGAAATAGCTTCCTTGGCGCAAGTTGTTTTTCCCGCGGCCACTTTTGCGGAGAAAGAGGGAACTTTCACCAATGCTGAGAGAAGGGTGCAAAGAGTAAGGCGAGCTCTACTACCCCCGGAGGAAGCCCAAACGGACTTATGGATCTTTCGCCAATTAGCCAAATTATCCGGAGCCCCTTTAGTGCCCAATTCGGCGCGGGAAGTTATGGAAGAGATAAGAGTGGCCGTACCATTTTATGGAGGAATGGCTTACGAAAAACTTGACGGGCTTCTTAGCCCCCAATGGCCTTGTCCTGGATTAGATCATCCGGGAACAGCGGTGCTTTATGAAAAAGAGTTTCCCCAGGGCCAAGCAAGATTTCTGGCCGCGGAATATGTAGATGAGCAACCAGAAACAGAATACCCATTTTATTTAATTACTGGCCCAGTTCTTTACCATTCGGGATCTTTATCTTTAAGAAGCCCAGGGTTAAAGCAACTCTTCAAAGAAAGTTACTTGCAAATTTATCCAAATGACGCTCACCAGTTAGGGTTGAGGGAAGGGCAAGAAGTTTTGCTGAAATCAAAGTATGGGGAAACCAAAGTTAAAGTAACTTTATCTCGCCAGGCAGCTCCGGGTGTTCTTTTCCTTCCTTATCACTTTAGCTCTGGCGGAGGAAATGAACTTACCGGTTGGGATTTGGCCATAGGGCGGGTAAAATTGGAAAAAGTATGAATTAACATGAGGGTGATATGTGGGCATTTGTGGGTATAGCCGTGATTAAAGTGTTAGTGGTGTTTACAGCCATGTTACTCATCGTGGCTTATATGACTTTGATGGAAAGAAAAGTATTGGGCCACATGCAGGTTCGATATGGGCCTAACCGCGTAGGGCCATTTGGCCTTTTACAGCCCATTGCTGATGGCCTCAAACTTTTCTTCAAAGAAGATATTTTTGTCCCCTATAGCAACCGGATCATTTACACTTTGGCCCCAGCTGTTATCGTCATTACGGCTTTGGTCAGCTATGCCGTTATTCCCTTTGGGGACAGCATCGAAATCTGGGGATATAAGATAGACTTAGTGGTCGCTGATGTAAACGTTGGTCTCTTATATCTTTTGGCTATTTCTTCTTTAGGAGTCTACGGTATAGTCATGGGCGGGTGGGCCTCGAATAATAAATACTCTCTATTGGGCTCAATTCGTTCCTCCGCCCAGATGATCAGTTATGAAATTTCTCTGGGACTTTCCCTCATTGGCGTTTTGATGCTAGCTGGCTCCCTCTCTATGGTCAAAATAGTAGAAGCCCAAGCTGACATGTGGTTTATCGTATATCAACCGCTCGGGTTCATTATCTATTTTATCTCGGCTTTAGCTGAATGCAGCCGGACGCCCTTTGATTTAACGGAGTGCGAAAACGAATTAGTGGCCGGCTATCAGACAGAGTATAGCTCTATGAAATTTGGTCTTTATTATTTAGCCGAATATGCCCATATCTTAGTAGTTAGTTCTGTAGCGGTGACCTTGTTCTTTGGCGGCTGGCAAGGGCCTTTCCTTCCGCCAGTTATCTGGTTTTTAATTAAAGTTTTTATTTTTATTTTTATCTTTATCTGGATTAGAGCTACCTACCCAAGGTTACGTTATGACCAGCTCATGCAATTTGGCTGGAAAGTGCTTTTGCCTTTGGCTTTGTTAAATATTATGGTCACGGCCCTGATCATTTCTCTTCAGGCTTAAATCTGAGATAGGGCTGGGAGTCAAGGATTATTTTCCATGAGAAGGACGGGGAAGATTAATGATTAAACCATTATTGAAGGGTCTGGGATTAACCTTACGTACCTTCTTCACACGGCCAGTAACCATTCAATATCCGGACGAAAAGATGGTCATGTATCCCCGTTTTCGTGGTTTGCACGAACTAACGCGGGACGAAGAAGGGAAATTGAAATGCGTGGCTTGTGAACTCTGCGCGGCCGTATGTCCGGCAAATTGTATCCGCATAGAACCCGCTGAAGGTCCGACGCACAAGCGTTTTCCTAAAATATACGAAATCGATCTGACTCGTTGTATCTTCTGCGGGTTTTGCCAAGAGGCTTGCCCTTATGGGGCTATTGTACTTCGGGAGAATTTTGAGACAGCAAATTATACCCGGAAAGATTTAATCTATGACCGGGATAAATTATTTCATGCCTATCAAAAATAGGGAGGCTTAATCCCATGTTAGAAATGGGTTTTTTTATTATTTTAGCGGTGGTGGCTACGATAACGGCTTTGATGGTGATTGCCCAAAGGAATCCGGTGGTCAGTGCTATCTATCTAATCGTTACTTTATTTTCCTTAGCGGGCATTTATCTTCTTTTGGGGGCCCAGTTCGTGGCTATTATTCAGGTTTTGGTTTATGCCGGGGCAATTATGGTCCTTTTCCTTTTTGTGATCATGCTTTTAAACCTGGAAAAAGAAAAAAAGCTGGTAGCTCGGCATAGGCTGCAAAGAATTTTGGGCGTCTTTTTAGGGATTATTCTCCTGGGGCAAATAGGTTTGATCTTTGCTTCAGTTTTTCCCGAGGGGCCGAAAGGTAATTTCCCTATGGAAAAAGTAGCTGCTTTGGGCAACACAGAAGTTGTCGCCCGCCTCCTTTTTACAGACTACCTCCTCCCTTTTGAAATAACCTCTGTTTTGCTTTTAGTGGCCATTGTGGGCGCTATTGTGTTAGCCAAAAAACAGCTATGAAATAATAAAGGAGCACTCATGGTTTCTTTATCAAGCTATCTTATATTAAGCGCCATCCTTTTTAGTATTGGGGTGGTGGGATTTCTTTTGCGGCGGAATACCATTGTTATTTTTATGTCCATTGAACTTATGCTCAATGCCGCTAACTTGGCTTTCGTGGCCTTTGCGCGCTTTTTGGATTCCATTGATGGCCAAGTTTTTGTTTTCTTCGTCATGGCCGTAGCCGCGGCCGAGGCGGCCGTGGGCCTGGCTATTATCATGGCTATGTTCCGCACTAGGGAGACGGTTAATGCTGATGAGATGAATTTGATGAAATGGTAAAAAATGGGCAAAATTATGATCATGCTTAATTTTGGCGGGAGTAAATTTTTAAATGCCTTTAAGGAGATCGGAGCATGTTGGATTATGTAGGATTAATTCCTTTATTTCCAGCCTTAGGATTTGCGATTAATCTTTTCTGGGGGAGGAGATTATCCAAAGGAGCAGTAGGGTTTATCGCTTGCACAGCTATTTTCCTTTCTTTTTTGTTCTCCCTTTTGGTCTTTATAGACCTATTGAAGATGCCTCCCTCGGCGCGTGCGGTGGAAAAAATAATTTATACTTGGATTTTATCCGGAGAGTTTCAGGCGGTGGTCGGTTTTCTCGTCGATCCTTTATCCGTGGTTATGATGATGGTGGTTTCTGGGGTTTCTTTCATTATTCATGTGTATTCTCATGGCTATATGCACGATGACCCAGGTTTTCCCCGTTATTTTACTTACCTTAATTTATTCGTTTTTTTTATGCTTCTCTTGGTCTCGGCGAACAACTTTCTTCTTCTCTTCGTCGGCTGGGAGGGCGTAGGCCTTTGTTCCTATTTTCTCATCGGCTTCTGGTACGAGAAAAAATCCGCTGCCGATGCTGGCAAAAAAGCCTTCATCGTCAACCGCATCGGCGATTATGGTTTCCTTTTGGCTATATTTTTTATATTTGTTACTTTCGGCACGATTAATTTCCAAGAAGTTTTCTCGGCTGCTCCGGCCAAATTTGCTATGGGAAGTTCGCTCATGACCTTAATCACGCTCCTGCTCTTCATGGGCGCTACAGGCAAATCGGCGCAAATACCTCTTTATACTTGGTTACCTGATGCCATGGAGGGGCCAACTCCCGTAAGCGCTTTGATCCATGCGGCAACAATGGTGACGGCGGGCGTTTACATGGTAGCTCGTTGTCATATCCTTTTCCTTCTGGCGCCCACCTCTATTTTAATAGTGGCGGCCATTGGGGCGGCTACGGCAATTTTTGCGGCCTCTATAGGTTTAGCCCAAAATGATATTAAAAGAGTTTTGGCTTATTCCACTATCAGTCAGTTGGGCTACATGTTCTTGGCCTGCGGCGTAGGCGCCTTCACCGCCGGTATTTTTCATCTGATGACGCATGCTTTCTTCAAAGCCTTACTCTTCTTGGGAGCTGGATCGGTCATGCATGCCTTGGCCGGTGAGTTAGATATGCGGCGCATGGGGGCATTAAAACCGCATATGCCCCGCACTTATTGGACGTTCCTCATCGCCACTTTAGCCATATCGGGAATCTTCCCCTTTGCCGGCTTCTTTTCCAAAGACGAGATTCTCTGGAAAGCATTGGTAGACGGCGGGTTGGTCTTCTGGTTGATAGGGGCCATAGCAGCTTTTATGACAGCTACTTATATGTTTCGAGCTGTCTTTTTAACATTCCATGGTCAATCTCGGGTAGCGCCCGAAGTAGCCCATCATATCCATGAATCCCCGCCAATTATGACTTGGCCTTTAATTGTTTTGGCGGTACTCTCCACTATTGGAGGATTTATTGGTTTCCCAATTATCGAAGGCGGGAACAAATTTGCCGAATTTTTAGCCCCCGTTTTTGCCCTGCCGGCACCGTTACAGCAGATGAAAGCGGCCGCGGCTCATCATTCTGTAGGATTAGAAGTAGCCATGATGATTGTCTCTATGGGGATTGCTGGTTTAGGAATACTACTGGCCTACCGGATGTACATCAAAGAACCTCAATTGCCCGAAAGAATGGCCAGCCAATTTGCGGTTCCTTACAAAATGATCGCTAATAAATATTGGGTGGATGAAATATATAATTTTTTCTTTGTCGGCCCCCTTATTCGGTTGGCGGTTTTCTTGTGGAGAATATTCGATGACCTGATCGTGGATGGGACAGTAAATGGGATAGCTGCCCTCTTCCGCTTAGGAAGTGAAATTTTTAAAAGATTGCAAACTGGTTATGTGCAAAGCTACGCCCTCTCTATATTAGTCGGGGTGGTTTTGATAATTAGCTATATTATCTATTTTGGTAAGTAGCAATTGGGCCCAAGAATGACTAAAAAATGGGAAGTAAAAGAATTTAAAGAGCCAATCAGCCATTTCTAAAAGGAGTGCGGTTGATGAGTGAAAGCAATTTTCCTATCCTTACTTTGATCACCTTTTTCCCTCTATTAGGGGCGGTGATTTTATTATTTATTGATAAGGAAAAGAAAGAAACCATCCGTTGGGTAACTTTAATAGTTGCCCTCGGGGAGTTCATCTTTTCTCTTCCTCTATTTTGGGGATTTCGCCTTGATTTTGCGGGCATGCAGTTTGTAGAAAAAGCCCCTTGGATTCCTGAATATGGCATGAGCTACTTTTTGGGTATTGATGGCATTTCCTTATTTTTAGTCCTTTTGACCACATTCCTTACCCTCGTTTCGGTTATCGCTTGCTGGACAGACATCCAGGAAAAAGTTAAAGAGTTTATGATCTGTCTCCTATTTTTGGAGACAGGGATGATCGGGGTGTTCGTTGCCTTAGACCTTTTCCTTTTTTATGTTTTTTGGGAAGTAATGCTTATTCCCATGTATTTACTCATTGGTGTTTGGGGCAACCCCAAGCGGCGGGTTTATGCGGCCATTAAGTTCTTCATTTACACCATGGCCGGTAGCGTGCTCATGTTGGTGGCTATTTTAGTTCTATATTTTCAGCACGGAGCCGTTACGGGAAAGTATACCTTTGATTTGTTAGAACTTTATAAATGGTCTGTTCCTTTAGATCTCCAATTTTGGTTATTCTTGGCCTTTGGCGTAGCTTTTGCCATCAAAGTGCCTATGTTTCCCTTCCATACTTGGTTGCCCGATGCGCACACCGAAGCTCCTACGGTGGGGTCAGTTTTATTAGCGGCTGTGCTCTTAAAGATGGGTACTTATGGCTTCTTGCGTTTTAGTATTCCCCTCTTCCCCAACGCCGCTTACCAATTAATCCCTTTAGTTTCTATCTTAGCTATAATTGGCATAATTTACGGGGCCCTGGTTTGTTTAGTGCAAAAAGACCTCAAACGCTTGATTGCTTTTTCTTCCGTCTCTCATTTAGGTTTTGTCATGTTAGGCCTTTTCGCTTTAAATATTCAAGGAATTGAAGGCGGAATCCTGCAGATGCTCAATCATGGATTTTCTACTGGTGCTCTCTTCTTGCTGGTAGGTATGATTTACGAGCGCAGACATACCCGCATGATTGAAGATTTCGGGGGCCTGTGGAAACAAATGCCCATTTTCGCGGCTTTCTTCATGGTGGTAACTCTTTCTTCTATTGGTTTGCCCGGATTAAATGGATTTGTAGGAGAATTTCTAATTTTGGTGGGCACTTTTAAGGCTAAGACAGTTTATGCCATTCTGGCCGCTACGGGCATAATTCTGGCGGCAGCCTATATGCTTTGGATGTATCAACGGGTGATGTTTGGCGAATTAACTAAACCGGAAAACAAGGTTCTGAAAGATCTTTCAGCCCGAGAAATTTTAGTTTTAAGTAGTGTTACCTTATTTATAGTTTGGATTGGCCTTTATCCGCAGACTTTTTTAAGCCGTATGGAGCCAACAGTCAAAAATTACTTGGTCCAGGTTCAAGCTAAATACCAGGCGGGAGAAAAAATGGCTAAATCGGAGAGTTTTTTAGTAGCGGAGCGGCCAAGAAATTAATTAGAGTTATGGGAAATTGGTGGAGGAAATTTTCATGAAGATACACATTCCCCAAATTAATTGGAGCGCTATAGGCCCGGAATTAATTTTGACTATTACGGCCATAATTTTACTTATGTTGAGCTTTGGGGCGAGAAAGAGAAATAATGAGCTTATCCCCTATCTCAGCTTGGTGAGCATTATTGGGGCTTTGCTTTATGCTTTTTCTCTTTGGGGGGAAAAACAATATGGCTTTCAAAATTTTCTTATCTTGGATAACTATGCCCTTTTCTTTAAAATAATTTTTTTGATCACAGCCGCTTTGACTATTTTAATGTCCATTCGTTATTTGCAAGAAGAAGGGTTTGACCATGGCGAATATTATGCTTTAATTTTATTCGCGGCGGTGGGCATGATGCTCATGGCGGCGGCGGCTGATTTAATTATTATCTTCTTAGGATTAGAAACCTTTTCGCTTTCCATTTATGTATTGGCCGGTTTTTTCCGCAATCAACCAAAGGCCAATGAGTCATCGCTGAAATATTTTCTATTGGGGGCTTTTTCTTCCGGTTTCTTACTCTATGGCATAGCGTTAATCTATGGAGCTACCGGCACGACCAACTTAAAGAAAATTTACGATTTTGTCAGTAAAATCCCGGCTCTTCCAGATCCTTTGCTGCTCATCGGCATGGCTTTGCTCATTGTGGGATTTGGGTTTAAAGTAGCCTCTGTTCCTTTTCATATGTGGACTCCAGACGTTTATGAAGGAGCACCCACTTCCATCACGGCCTTTATGTCCGTGGGGCCAAAAGCAGCAGGTTTTGCTGCCTTTTTGCGGGTCTTTCTTTATGCCCTTTCTTCCTTGCAGACAGACTGGGGCTGGGTGCTCTGGGTATTGGCTGTATTGACTATGACTTTGGGAAACATTGTGGCCATTGCCCAAAAAAACATAAAGCGCATGCTCGCCTATTCCAGCATTGCCCATGCGGGCTACATTCTAGTGGCTATGGTGGCGGCGAATGAGTTGGGGGTGGCGAGTATTTTGTATTATATACTGGCCTATGCGTTCATGAATTTGGGCGCTTTTGCGGTGGTCATCCTTTATGGCCGCAAAGGAGAAGAGAATGTTAACATTAGCGACTATAGTGGCTTAGCCTCTAAATATCCTTTGTTAGCTTTAGCCATGGCCATTTTTATGTTTTCTTTGGCCGGGATTCCACCCACGGCCGGATTTGTGGGCAAATTTTATATCTTCAGTGCGGCGGTCAAGGCCGGGTATATCGGGTTGGCTATTATTGGCGTTTTGAATAGTGCCCTTTCGGTTTATTACTACTTGCGGGTAACGGTAATGATGTATATGCGGCCAGCCGAAAAAGAGCTAATTAAGCTGGAACCTTCGCCAGCTTTAATCATTGTGCTCATTATTGCTGTCTTGGCCACCTTACAGATCGGCATCATTCCTTCTCCGTACCTTGATTTGGCTAAAAAGTCTATGGTGGCCTTAATGTAAAGAGAGCACAATTTATAATCATTTGCCCCCCAAAAGCTTGACCCAGCTCTTAAGCCATAAGGAAAATCTGTCCTTTTTGCTTGGATTAAGTCCCCGGCAATTCCAGTTTGACAGGCCAGTTTTGGTTATGGTAATTTAAAGCGCTTAATGATGAGAGATAGATGAGTTACTTTTCCCGAAGAGGAGCAATAATATGAAGCTGGAAGAAGTGAAAGAAATCCTTAATGCCCAGGTGATTGTGGCTCCGGAGGATATGCAAATGGAAATAAAAATGGCTTGCGGCTGCGATTTGATGAGCGATGTGTTGGCCTTTACCAAAGAAGAATCTTTATTGCTCACTGGTCTGACTAACTTGCAAGTAGTCCGGACGGCCGAAATTGCTAATATAAAAGCTTTGGTCTTTGTGCGCGGTAAAGAGCCGGACCGCGAAACCATTGCCTTAGCCATGGAGAAGAAAATACCGATCTTGCTCACCGATCTGCCCATGTACGAAGCATGTGGC
>CAZAGD010000251.1:0-9118 GCA_964484485.1 uncultured Syntrophaceae bacterium | reverse complement strand
GGTAGGATGAAGATAAATCAATTGTTAATCCTTTCCTCAAAGAAAGGGATAATTTTATGAACAAAGTATCTTTATTCATCCCCTGTACCGTCGATCTCTTCTTACCCCATATAGGAGAAGCAACAGTTAGGCTTCTCCGCTCATTAGGGATTTCCCCAGTATATCATGAAGAACAGACTTGCTGCGGCCAGCCGGCGATGAATGCGGGCTATCAGAAAGAAGCCAAAAAGGCAGCCCAGCACTTTCTCGAAGTCTTCGGCGAAGATGAAATAATTGTTAGCCCCTCTGGATCATGCGTATGCATGGTGAAATACCACTACCCTGAGCTCTTCGAAAATGACCCGGAGTGGCGGCGCCGAGCCGAGGAGGTCGCCTCGCGCATCTATGAATTTTCTCAGTTTCTCGTTGATGTTTTACATGTGGAAGACGTGGGAGCTTCTTTTTCGGGAAAAGTAGCTTACCATGAATCATGCCATATTCTCCGCGGCCTTAAGGTTTCTGTTCAGCCGAAAAAATTAATCCAAGCTGTGAAAGGTGCAGAACTTGTTCCCCTCAATGCTGCCGATACTTGTTGCGGTTTTGGTGGCGAATTCGCTTATCATTATGCAGACATTTCGGAGAGCATGGTTAAGAATAAGGTGGAAAATTATTTAGCCATTGGTGCGGATTTACTCCTTCTTGGCGAACCTGGTTGTCTTTTAAACATCGGCGGCTATCTCAGCCGCAATCATCCGCAAAAGAAAATAATGCACTTGGCCAGCTTTTTAGCCGATTACCGAAGGGAGAAAACATAATGGAACCACGAACAGAAAAATTCAAAGAATTAGTGGCCAGAGAGTTGCAAAATCCTCGCTCTCAAAAATTCTTAAAAGTTATGCCCCCGATCCAGAATATGAAAAGAAGTATAGGACTGAGCACTTTCACCGATATTGAGGCGGCCCAAGCTTATGGAGCTGCTATCCGTCAAGAAGCCATAGCTCGGCTCCCCGAATTATTAGAACAGTTTGAGAAAAATGCTTTGGCTAATGGCGCCCAAGTTTTCTGGGCCCGAGATGCCCAAGAAGCTAATGAATATATATTGAAGTTGGCTAAAGAACGAGGAGTTAAGTATGTAACTAAGGGAAAATCCATGGTCACGGAGGAAACAGGGTTAAATGAAGTTCTCAGCCAGAATGGCATCGAACCCTGGGAAACGGATTTGGGTGAATTCATCGCCCAACAGCTTAATCTTCCCCCTTTCCATATTGTGGGCCCAGCGATTAATGTGCCGGTGGAAGAGGTAAGGGATATTTTCATGGCCAAGGCCAACCTAAAAGAGCCTACCTTAGATCCCGTGGAACTCGGTTATGCTGCCCGCCTCTTTCTCCGCGACAAATTTCACCATGTGCAGATGGGTATTACGGGGGTGAACATGGCTGTGGCGGAAACGGGTACGATCATTAATGTGGAGAATGAAGGGAACATTCGTTATACCAAAGCTTCGCCGCGAACCCAAGTTTCTGTAATGAGTATCGAGAAGGTAGTTCCCACCATGAAGGATGCTTTACACTTAATTAGACTCCTTTGTCGCAACTGCACTGGTCAAAAATTAACTGCCTACGTATCTATGGACAGTGGACCTAAAAAGAAAGATGAAATAGACGGGCCAGAGGAACTTTTTATCGTCATCGTGGATAACGGGCGTACCAAGATCTACCAAGACTTAAAAGCCCGCCAAGTTCTCCGTTGTATCCGCTGTGCGGCCTGTCTAAATATTTGCCCCGTTTATGGCCAAATCGGCGGTTACGCTTACGGCTGGGCCTATTCTGGCCCAATGGGGCAAGTCTTAAATCCCCTGCTTTTAGGCTTAGAAAAAACCCAAGACCTTTATCGGGCGACGACTCTTTGTGGGGCTTGTAAAAGTGTTTGTCCGGCGGGAATCGATCATCCCAGTCTCTTCTTATATTATCGGCATAAAGATGTCACTGTTGATCCGTATCTTGGGGGGAAGGCCCGCCCCCCTCAAGAAATCCGTTTCTTTAAGGCTTGGGCTTGGGCTATAAAGCACCCTTGGCTTTGGAATTTAGGGATTAAAATGGCTCGGCCCTTCATCAATAAAAATGCCCGGGAAGGAATAATTCGACAAATAAAGGGCTCTTTTGCCGATTGGTTTCGGCAACGCGATTTGCCTATGATGGCCGAGAACACTTTTCACGAAAGATGGAAAAATTTAAAGAAAGAAGTTTATATAACAAAGCCTACTTAAAAGCTTAGGAGATTTCGATGGAACAAAGCAGCGCCCGCCAGGAAATAATCCAAAAATTAAAACAAGCTCCAGCAGAGCCTGTTGGACCCAGGCCTGTCCTGCCCCCTTTAGCCGAATTATCCATGACTCAGGAAGAATTGGTAAAAAGATTTACGGAGCGTTTGGTTGAGGAAACTGGGGTAGTATATCGAGTTAAAAATTATGAGGAAGCCGTAGAAAAATTAACTGAAATTGCGCAGGCTGAGAACTTAAAAAAAGTCATGATCTCTACAGATGAAGTTATAGGTCAACTCAATCTGCCTGCCTGGGGGGCAAAACAGGGAATAAAAATTATGACTCCTTTAGACTTTGCCGACCGCGATTCTTACAAAGATGCTGTCTTTTTGGAGGCAGATGCCGGCATTACCGGTGCTGATTTTGCCGTGGCGGAATCAGGAACTTTGGGCATAAAGCACCGGAAAGATCAAGCTCGACTTATCTCTCTTGCTCCTATTCTGCACATCGCCGTTGTGCCGATTGAACGGCTCGTCCCCTCTTATGAAAAAGCTATCGACCAAGTTTTTGCTAATAAAAATAGTCTGCCCAGCCAGTTCGTCTTCATTACTGGACCGAGTATGACCGGTGATATTCAAGGAGTGCTCTTTAAAGGCATGCATGGCCCGCGCAAGTTGATGGTCATCCTTGTTGGCTGATAATAATCGAATAGCCCATTAAATGTTTCCCCCATCTTTTCCTCTCCTCAACGGGGAGAGGCGTGGTGAGGGGGATAAAAAAGAAATAATAAAGTGAGTAAAATCTCTGTTCCTTCTAAATTATGGTATGAAAATCAAGAAAGAGAGTTATTTTTCCCTGACCATTGGCAAATTGATAATCTAAATCCTCCTGGATTTGAAAAACCAGCCCTTTCTCCCACTTTGATAAAACATAATATAGTTCATCCCCTTAGCGGGCCATCTCTTACAGATTTGGCCAAAGGTAAAAAACAAGCGGTGATTGTCTTCGATGATATGACCCGTCCTACTCCCGTGAAGGAGATTGCTCCTCATATCTTGGAAATCCTGCATGAATCTGGAATGAAAAGGGAGCAGATCCGTTTTCTTTGGGCTTTGGGAGCTCACGGAGCTCAGGACATGATCAGCGCGCGCAAGAAATTAGGAGAAGAGATTGTAGAAAATTATCCAGTTTATAACCACGACCCCTTTCAGAACACCGTCCGCATCGGTCGCACACCTACGGGAGTAGAACTTTGGTTTAATCGAGAGTTCCTAAGTTGCGATCTAAAAATAGGTATCGGCTGCATTACCCCTCATGTCCATGTGGGTTTTGGTGGGGGAGCCAAAATTATTCTCCCGGGGGTGGCCGGGATAGAAACTGTCAATCAATTTCACAACCAGCTTTATCGAGACCCCCAACGGACGGGTTTAGGCAATTTTGAAAATAACATCATGCGCGCCGAATGCGATGCGGCTGGCGATGCGGCTGGGTTGAATTTCAAGGTTGATTGCTTAATTAACCGTCGCGGCGGAATTACCGACATTTATGCCGGTCATTTTCGCGCCACCCATCAAATCGGCGGCGCAGAAGCTAAAGAACACTACGGAATAAAAAATAGTGGCGGCTATGACCTAATCATCGCTAATGCCTACGGCAAAGCCAATGAAGCCGTCATCGCCCTTCTTTTGGCGCTCATGTTATTAAAACCAAAAGAGGGAGTCGCAGTTTTAATTGCTGATGCTCCAGAAGGACAGGTGCCTCATTATGTAATGCGGGCTTGGGGGAATGAATATGGCGGAAGGCATTTTTCCCCAAAACCTAAGGGTTTTCTGCAGCAAATTTTGAAAAAATTAATTGTCCTGACCCCCTTTCCGGATCGGACTTTCTTAGACTTAATTTGTCACGCGGACGATGCTTTAATCGTTAAATCCTGGGCCGAAGCTTTGGCCATCTTGGAAAAAGATTTCCCGGAGAAGGCCAAAGTAGGCGTAGTCCAAGACGGCACGATGATGTATCTAAAAAAATAAAAATATTAACTTCATAAATGCATTGAGGAGGTAGAATGCCAGATAACGTCTTGTTGATTCATCCTCGGGATAACGTTTTCGTCGCTCTCCGAGATTTAAAAAAGGGAGAATCCGCTCTCCTGAAGGGGGTAGAAAATTTTTTAGTATTGGAGGATATACCAGCGAGTCATAAAGTCGCTCGCCAAGACATTCCTGCGGGGGAAGAGATCATTAAATATGGCGAAGTTGTCGCCGTCAGCAAAAAAGAAATTAAAAAAGGTGAGTGGGTCCATACCCATAATTTGGAAAGCCAGAGGTGCAAGAAATGAAGGAGATTACGGGCTATGCGCGGCCCGACGGTAAATTTGGTATTCGCAATCAAGTCTTAGTGCTACCCACTGTTGCTTGTGTTAATGGAGTAATTAATCATATTTCGCGAGCAGTTCCCGAAGCTACCTGTATAACTCATGCCCATGGTTGTGGAAGGGGAAGTCCCCGCGATACCCAAATTCTTTTTCGCATTTTGTCTGGAATGGTTCATCATCCCAATGTGGGTGCAGTTGTGCTCATCGGATTAGGCTGTGAACGGGCAAATACCAAAGCTCTGCTTCCTTTCATAGAAAAAGCTCAAAAGCCTATAGAAATTTTTAATGTACAGGAATGCGGATCGAAGCAAACTATAAAAAAAGGAGCAGCCGCGGCCCGCGAGATGTGGGCCCAAATCAGTAAACAAACCCGCATCCCCCTTCCATGGGATAAACTTTTGGTAGCCATGGAATGTGGCGGTTCTGATGCTATGTCGGGAGTAACAGCCAATGTCGCTTTGGGGGCTGTTTCTGACTGGCTGGTAGAAAAAGGGGCCTCGGTTATTTTTGGGGAAAATACGGAAATGATTGGTACGGCCCATGTTTTAGCCCGCCGCGCCAAAAATGAGGAAGTTGCCCAAAAAATTATCACTATGATTGCCCAAGCTGAACAACGGACTAAAGACATTATGGGACCTTTAGCCAGTTGGGTAATTTCACCAGGCAACATGGACGGCGGAATGAGTACCATAGCCGAAAAATCTATGGGCTGCATCTTCAAAGGTGGTTCAACAACTATTAATCAGGTGGTCGATTATGGCGAATGGCCGACAGAAAAAGGGTTGATCATTCAAGACGGGCCTGGTTATGATGGCGATTCTATGGCTGGATTAGCAGCCAGCGGAGCGCAATTGATGTTTTTTTCTACAGGTCGAGGAACTCCGGCTGGATTTCCAGCCGTACCGGTAATTAAAGTAGGTAGCAATTCTCAAGTATATCAGCGGATGATTGATGATATAGATATCAATGCTGGCTGCTTGATTGAAGGAAAGACCCTCTCTGAATTAAGGTCCGAAATGATTGATTATATGATCAAAGTAATCAATGGCGAAAAAACTAAAGCCGAAACAAACGGCATGGAGGTTTTTACTTTCATGACCGTGCACCCGCCTTTTTAAGAAGATAGTGTCTCTTCCATAGATCGGGGTCATCCTGTTTTCTTGATATTTTAAAAAATGTAGGGCAAGGGCTTGGCCCTTGCCGCATTTGCCCAAGTCTAAAGAGGTGCCCTCCAAAATAAGCGCAGCCGATGGTTTTTATTTAGGCCCTTTCGCCCATTTACAACTCCGGTTTAGCGGGCGAGAGGGCGGTTTGAGTCAATTCTTAAGCTGGCCTAAAAGCAAGATAAACCTTCTCTTCCGGCCCTTGACCACTCTTAATAAATTCGGCCCGCAATGGACTACCCACCTTAATTTCTTCTGGCTTTTTGGCATCGATGCCTGTCAAACGGGCCACAATTTTTACGCCTTCTTTTAGCTCCACCACACCTACCACATAAGGATTATTCTTCCCAAACCCTTCTTTAACCATAAAAGGGGGAGCCACGACAATATCGGTGAAGGCGGCCAATTTCCCTTCTCCTTTAAATTCAATCCATTCCATCTCTGTACCATAACAGGAGACGCAAATTGGCCGGGGAGGCAAAGCCTTTGCTCCACATTTTTTACAAAGAGACCCCATAATCTTCCCTTCTTTCAGGAACTGTTCATATGAATAATCATTGAAAGGACGCTCTGCCATAGCCTCACCTCCTCTCCAAAATAACAAAGGTACAGGTTCCACCTGTACCTCCTAAGTTATGAGCTCCACCTACGCGTAAATTGGGATTCGGAATCTGGCGCGGGCCGGCCTGGCCTCTAAGCTGCAGCCATACTTCATAAAGCTGGGCTACGCCAGTAGCGCCGACGGGATGACCTTTAGCTTTTAGACCCCCCGAAGTATTAATTGGCTTGGGGCCGTCGAGTTTAGTTAACCCTTCGGCTACTGCCTTATAACCTTCCCCTGGTTTGCAGAAACCAAGATCTTCCATGTGAATAATCTCGGCAATGGAAAAACAGTCATGAACCTCCGCAAACTGCACATCCGCCGGAGTTAATCCCGACATCTCATAGGCCTCTTTAGCCGCTTGACGGGTGGCCTCAAAAGAAGTTAAATCTTTTGTGGCGTGCAAACTATAACCGCTTCCCTGACCTATGCCGGCAACATAAATAGGATTATCCGTAAAGTTCTTGGCTATTTCTTCAGCCACGAGGAGTAGGCAAGAAGCCCCGTCGCTAATCGGGCAGCAATCAAAAAGATGCATGGGCCAGGCTATCGGAGGATTAACCGAAACATCCCGCAAAAAATCTTTCTCATCTTTCCAGGTGGGTATAGGTTCACCCTTCTGCCGGCAGCGCTCGATGCGGGCGTTCATAAAGTCACGGACGGTCATAGGAAACTGCGCTTTTGGATTCAAGGGAGCATTGTTATGACTTTTAATAGTTACATTAAAAAGGTCCTCCCGATTCGCCCCATATTTAGCAAAGTAGGCTGTCGCGATAGTCCCGAAAACCCCGGGAAAGGTAAACCCCGTGGCCACTTCATAAGGACTACCTGCTGTACCCAGCCCTTCGGTGACTTCCTCAGTAGTACGTTTGGACATTTGCTCGATGCCCCCCACGAGGACGATGTCATAAAAACCAGAAGCAATAGCGAAAACGCCTTCCCGAAAGGCCAAAGCACTGGAAGCGCAGGCTCCTTCGGTCCTGGTTACCGGCTTGGGTACATGACCTACCAAATCAGCGATAATCGGACCCCAGTGGGCCTGTTTGACAAAGAAGTCATTACTGAAGTTACCAATATAGATGGCTTCAATATCCCGCGGATCAATTCCTTTATCCACGGATTGCAGCATCTCTAAATAAGCTTCGGCAAAAAAGTCTTTACAATTTTTCTCTTTAAAAAGGCCGAGTTTGGACAATCCGCCGCCCACGACGGCCACTCCGCGGAAGAGTTTTTTCTTTTTGGCCATATATTCCTCCTTAATCAGAAATTTAATGTTCCACCAACATCTCGGAAAATTTTTATCCTTTGAGAAATTTGGTCAAGCGTTCTTGAACTTCATAAAGGGTGGACCACTTCTTGGCAAAACACAAACGCACTTTATCCTTTCCATCTTCGGGAAGGTGGTAAAAACTTGAGCCAGGCACGGTCGCTATACCTGCTTTCTCCACTAACGCCATAGCAAAATCCTCATCATTCAAATAACCAAGATGGTCAATCTGAATCATCATGTAGTACGCGCCGGCCGGGCGCAAAACAGGAATTGATAATTCGGCAAATAACTTTAAAAGGAAATCCCTCCTTTCTTGGTAATATTTTTTGAGCTCATCATAATAAGAATCGGGGAGGTTTAGGGCGAGTACGGCGGCTATCTGAAAGGGAGTGGGCGCAGCGACGACCAAATAATCATGCACTTTGCGGATAGCATCCATGATATTATGATGAGCTACCACATAACCCACTCGCCATCCGGTGGCACTGTAAGTTTTAGAACAGCCACTTACCGTTACTGTCCTCTCCCACATTCCCGGCAACTTGGCCATGGGGATATGTTCTAAACCGTCATATATAATATGTTCGTATATCTCATCCGTAATAACTAAGACTTCTCTTTCTTGACAATAGTGGGCAATTATCTCCAATTCATTTTGAGAGAAGACTTTTCCTGATGGATTTCCCGGAGAATTTAGGATGATAGCTCTGGGGTTTTGCGCAAAGGCTCTTTCTAATTCCTCCATGTCAATGGCCCACGCTGGAGGCCGCAAGTGCACAAACAGGGGGGTTGCTCCGCAGAGCGCTAACCCGGGTAAGTAATTTTCATAAAAAGGCTCAAAAATGATCACTTTTTCGCCCGGATTCACCAAACCTAACAAGGAAGCTATCAAGCCCTCGCTGCTCCCACAGGTTATAGTTACTTCCCTTTCTGGGTCAGCATTGATCCCATTAAATTTCTGCACCTTCTGCGCCACTGCTTCCCGCAAAGCTTTCTGCCCCCAGGTTATGGAGTACTGGTTGTTCCCATTCCGAATAGCTTGCAAAGCTTCTTGAATTACTTCTGCAGGAGGCTCTTTTTCGGGAAATCCCTGGGCCAAATTAATTCCTCCATACTGCTGGCAAACGCGCGTCATCTTCCGGATGACTGACTCTTGAAAAGAAACTGTTCGGTGAGCATAATTATCACGCATTTTTCATTCTCTCTTAAAGATGATCTAAAACAATTTAGGTTAGCTGCTTATTAATCGGAGCAATTATATATTTACAGTTATCACTCTTATCCGTGGTCTGGCTTTATCGAGTTTCCCAAATGAAATTTTCTCGTAATTACACATAAGAAATAAAACGACATGCGGCAAGGGACAAGCCCTTGCCCTACGTTTGAGATTTTTTTAATTTCTCGTAGGGCAAGCCCTTGGGGCTTGCCGAACCACGCCTTAAGATGTCGTTTATTTTATGCTCCCATTAATAAT
>CAZAGD010000250.1:0-26427 GCA_964484485.1 uncultured Syntrophaceae bacterium | reverse complement strand
TTCTAAACTTCTTTGGATTAAGGTACATAAAAAAGTATGCGGAGATAACAGCCCACTCTCTTTCTCTAAGGATAAAGCAGAGGCCAGACAAATACGGGCTTCGTATTCTTGGCCTTGTTTAAACAAGACGTAAGCCATTTCTTCCAGGCGGCGTCGATATAGAAATCTTTTGTCCGGGTGGAAAAGTTGTTGAGCTGCTAAAGCATAAATATCCTGCAAGCGGCTTTCTTTTTGTTGCGGACTCAAAACCAATCTGGAGGAGGATGCTTCTTTATAAAGATCATAGTACTTTTGTAATTCTTCTTTTTCCAAAAACCAGCTATCAAAGGGTGGCTTTTCGAAAAGCAGAGGAGAGCGATCTAAGAGCTCTGGTCGGGAATTAACTTCTTCCATTGATAAAAATTGATAAATGATAGGTTGTAAAGGAAGAGGCGGCGGAGATCCAAAAAAAGGAAGCCATTGAGCAAGATCAGCAGGAGGATTTTTACCTTTCTTTTGCCCAGCCTCTATGGATTCGGCAATCAATCCCAGACAGTAGTGGGGATCTACCTCTACTAAAGAGGGGATATTCTTTTTAAAGATGTCCAAATATTCGGCCGAAAACTTTTTAGCCAGCTCCCTGATAGAGAAGTCTAAAATTCCTTCTTCGTCACTAAAAAATATTTGGCAAATTATGGTTCCTTTCGGAATTTGCGGTTGATTAATGAGGATCAACCGCGCTCCTTCACTATCGTAGGCGGTAACGTAACCCTGGGCCGGCTCCAGTTTGGGCGGGGAAAAAATAGCTGGTTCCTGGTCGGTTATTTCCGCAACTGGCCATCCTTTACTTTTTAACCGAAATAAGGAGCGCCGCATGGCCTTGATCAATTTCTTATCTTGAACCTGGGAAGCAAAATCTTGGAGAAGCTCGACCGCTTGGGGGGAAGACCAAAATCCCAAGCTGTTTACTACGGCCAGATCAATATTTTCATCTTTACCCCAAATGTTTTTGAAGAGCAGCGCGAGCTCGGGCAATTCCTTTTTAATTAATTGCAGGAAAAATTCTTCTTGTTCCGGGGGCGAAAGGGACTTTAACTTGCAGATGAATAGGTCAATATTTTGGATCAATGAAGATGGAGCAGCGGTAATTTCATCGACAAGAGAAATTACCTTAGGGGAAGGGCAGGTCTTTTTTTTCTTTTGCTCTACTTTCATTCTCCGAATTACCTTTCTTCTTTTTGGATATCGACAACTTTTAATTCCAAAGTTTTCCTCCCTTGGTAAAACCCAACGGTAGGGGAGAAGGCTAATTTTATCCGTTCCTTGCTCAGGGGATGAAGTTCAGCCATATTAAAGCCGATGGCTTCCCGGACTAGGCGACCTTGCTGGAGGCGCAGGCGCATATGATTCTTGCCCACTAAACGTGACTCTAAAACTTCTAAATCGTTTGTGGCTAATACCGGTTCGGGGTTGCCCGGTCCAAAAGGAGCCATAGCCTCCAATTCTGGGAAAAAGAGCTCATCTATTTGCCTAAGCTGAGCCCAGGCGTCAATAGGAAGTGTCGGAATAAGATCTTCTTCTTGACAACTATGGCGCACTATTTCTTCGAAAGCTTCGGCAAAGGAAGGAATATGTTCAGGCCGAATTAATAAACCGGCTGCTTGGGCATGTCCGCCGAAAGCCTCTATCCATTGCTGGCATTTTTTTAAGCCTAAGAAAAGGGGAAAAGAAGTAATCGAGCGTCCGGAGCCTTTGGCAATCTTTTCTTGGCAAGCAATGAGAATGGTGGGGCGATAAAATTCCTCGGTCAGCCGCGAGGCGACGATGCCGATAACTCCGGGATGCCAATCTGGGGAAGCCAGGACGAGAGACTTCTTTCCGGGCCACATCTGCCCGGAAATTATCATTTCCTTTGCGGATTGATAAATTTTTTCCTCTATTCTTTGCCGCAGCGAATTAGTTTGTTCAAGGCGGGACGCTATCTGTTGGGCTTCTTGTTCATTATCCGTGATGAACAAATGGACGGCCTCGCGGGCATCACCCAGACGTCCGGCAGCATTGATTCTGGGGCCGAAGCGGAAAAGAATTATATTAGTGTCCACCGGGCTTTCGCCCAGGGCGGCTAATTCTTTTAAGGCTCTAATTCCTGGCCGAGTCGACTGTTGCAACTGGGTCAGCCCAAATTTCACCAAAATGCGGTTAACGCCCAGCAGGGGGACAACATCGGCTACTGTGCCTAAAGCCACCAGATCCAGAAATTCTTTCAAATTAGGAAGGGCTTGGTGGTTTCCTAAAGCAGTTTGTCTCAAGACATGGCGTAGGGCGATTAGCAGATTAAAAACCACCCCCACACCGGCCAATTCTTTAAAAGGATAAGCACAATTCTTTTGCTTGGGATTGAGAATGGCGAAAGCCGGAGGCAACTCTTCGGGTACTTCGTGGTGATCGGTGATGATGACCTCTAAACCATTTTCCTGGGCCCATTGCACTTCTTTTTGATTACTTATTCCGCAGTCCACAGTGACTAAGATATCCGTGCCGCTGTTCCGGATTTTTTGCAGCGCTTCTATGTTCAGACCATATCCTTCGTGTAAACGATGAGGGATATAAAAATCTACTTGGGCGCCAACTTTTCTTAAAAAAAGGAGCAGCAACGCCGTAGCCGTTGTGCCATCAACGTCATAATCGCCGAAAATGGTGATTTTCTCTTGCTTTTTAATCGCGGTGCTTAAACGGTGGGCAACTTTGTCTATTTGGCCCATGGAAAAGGGATCAGGCAAATCGGCCAAAGTGGGAAAAAGAAATTTGCTCACTTGCTCTTTATCTTTAATGCCTCGGTTAAAGAGGATTTGAACAGTAAGGGGAGAGATCTTTAATTCCTTACAAAAGGAATCATCAAAGCCGTTAAAGGATTGGACGTTCCATATTTTCTTAAGATGATTAGCCAATTATTCTCCTTTGCCAAATTGGTTTTAAAATTATTTAAGCCCGGCTGTTAATCATTACTTGTCTTAAATAAATTTTGCCTATGGTAAGCGGTTAAGGAGGCGTTGCCATTCGCGATCCACATTTTGTTGGATCCTTTCCCAGTCTCCTTCACGCAAGTAAGAAAAACGCCCCTGTTTTTGCAAATATTCTTTTACAGGAATTTTTTCGGGGTCCAAGTTAAGTTGATAACGCTCTCCATTTTCTACTTCATAAAGAGGAAAAATTCTGGTCTGTACGGCCAGGCGAGCAAGCTGAATCGTAAGCTCGGAGGAGAATCTCCAGCCTACCGGACAAGGCGAGAGAGTATAGATAAAGCTGAGCCCTCTGGTTTCTTGCGCTTTCTTTAATTTGCGCTGAAAATCCTCGGGATAGGCGATGGAAGCCGTAGCCACATAGGGAACTTGGTGGGCGACCATAATCTCTATTATATCTTTCTTGGGTTGATTTTTTAAATTAGCTGGGGGAGTGGTCGTCGTCCAGGCACCCCACGGCGTAGCTGAGGAGCGCTGGATGCCTGTATTCATATAGGCTTCATTATCATAACAAATATAAATAAAATCTTCGTTCCTTTCAGCCGCCGCGGAGAGGGCTTGCAGTCCTATATCGAATGTTCCTCCATCACCCACTAGGGCCACTACTTTAGTTCGCTCATCTTTCTGCATTTCCAAAGCGGCTTTAATGCCCGCGGCGGCAGCAGCAGATGAGGCAAAAGGAGTAGCGTAAGTGGCCACGCGCGTGGGTGAAAAAGGATAGGTGCACAAGATGGTTCCTAAGCAGCTCGCTGTGATCACCGTGATAGTTTGCTGCCCCAGGGCTTGATAAGTATGGCGCATAATTAAAGGCATGGCACAACCCGGGCAGGCTCCATGTCCGGATATTAAATATTCTTCCTCTTTATTTTTGGGCTTCATTTTTTCTGTAATCTCCTTTTTTGCATGATATATCATATGAGCGGCTAAATCAAGGAAAGTTTGTACCTGCCTAAGGCCTTACCAGAGAAATCTTTTTTAAGTTGTTTTTTAAAGTAAAAAGTGTTATTTAAAAAAATATAAATTGCCGAGAGGACTAAGCAAATGATAACTAAGATTAAATTAAGGAAAAATAATTTATGCTTATTTCTTCTGGGCACCTCTTGCTTATTGCTCATGGGCATGGGTGAGCTGGGAGGAACAGCACCTTTGGAGAAAATTCCCATCCCGGCCAAAGATTTTAAAGTGGAAATAATAGACCAATTGGGTGTAAAGACCAATTTGTCCAAATTCAGCCAAGAGGGGAAAGTTGTTCTTGCTGGGAAAAGAGGACAAGCCCAGATAGCTATTCCCTTTGAAATTATCTCCAAAATAGAATTTATAAAATTAGAGGGACGGGAAGTTATCTTAAAAGTTTCCCTGCGGGAACCAAAAAGCTATGAGGTAAAAATAGAAAAAAAATCCAAATTTTTTGGCCAAGCTGATTTTGGCCCCTTGCGTATTGAAGCTCAGGATCTAAAGATAATAAATTTCCTCCCGTAGAAAAATCCCCTTTGTCAAATGGATTATTCATAAAAGGAAAAAATAAGGAGAAGAGAGGAACATGCCTGGGAAAAAAATACCTCGCAAAAAACTGCTCAAGGAACCAGATGAATTTATTTCCACTACCGGGAAAATTTTACAATTTTTCCGTACCCACCGCCGCGAAGTTACTTTATACGGCATAATTGGCTTGGCTGTGCTGCTCAGCGGAGCGGCGGGTTATTATTTTTTGCTTTGGCAAGAAGGTAAAGCGCAAGCTACTCAGCATCAAGCCCGGCAAATTTATACGGAAGCTTTTTGGGCAACCTCTGCTCCGGAAAAGCAAAAGGAAAAATACCAAAATGCCTTAGAGAAATTTCGAGAATCACTATCGTTTTATACCCGGGATAAAATTTCCCAGATGGCTCACCTCTATATAGGCCACTGTCATTATGCCTTAAAAGAATATCCCCAAGCGGTAGCTGCTTATACCCGTTGTATATCCGGACCATACCGGGCTATAGCGCTTGATGGCATTGCCCATTCTTTTGAGGCCCAAGGGGATTTTGCCCAGGCTCTGGAACATTACCAAAAAAATACTGAGGAAGAGCGCAACCCTTATTTTTTAGAAGCGATCTTAGGAGTAGCCAGATGTTATGAAAGCTTAAAACAGAAACCCAAAGCCTTAGAATTTTATGAGAAAGCTTTAACCAAGAAACCACCAGAACGAATAGCCGATTTTATTCAAAGAAAAATCGGGGAACTTAAGGGGTAAGGAAATGATCGAGAAGAAAAGAGTGATTTTATCGGGCAACGAGGCCATTGCCCGGGGAGCTTATGAAGGCGGTGTTCAGGTAGCCGCTGCTTACCCGGGAACTCCGAGTACAGAAATTTTAGAGAGCCTCAGTAAATATGATGGTGTGTATGTGGAATGGTCACCGAATGAAAAAGTAGCGCTGGAAGTCGCTATGGGAGCGGCTTTTGGGGGAGCGCGCGCTTTAGTAGCCATGAAACACGTAGGAGTCAATGTAGCTGCTGATCCTTTATTTACTCTATCTTATACGGGCCTCCGGGGCGGCTTAGTATTGGTAACGGCCGATGATCCGGAGATGCATAGCTCGCAGAATGAACAGGATAACC
Source organism: uncultured Syntrophaceae bacterium (assembly GCA_964484485.1). GTDB lineage: Bacteria > Desulfobacterota > SM23-61 > SM23-61 > SM23-61 > CAZAGD01. The sequence goes on along the minus strand of CAZAGD010000250.1, from coordinate 20,830 downwards.
GTCATTACGCTAAATTCGCTAAAGTGCCTATGCTGGAACCAAGCGATAGCCAGGAGGCTAAAGATTTTACAATTTTAGCTTTTGAATTGAGCGAAAAATTTGATACACCCGTAATGCTGCGGACGACGACGCGTGTCTCCCATTCCCAGTCGGTAGTAGAGCTGGGAGACCGAAAAGAACCTACCCAAAAATTGGGCCTAGTCAAAGACCCCAAGAAGTTTGTGATGCTGCCAGCAAATGCCCGCTTGCGCCATCCGCTTGTAGAAAAAAGAATGACAGAACTAAAACGCTTGGCCGAGACTTTTGCTGGTAACCGTATCGAATGGGGGGACAAGAAAGTAGGGATTATTACCAGCGGTGTCGCTTACCAATACGCCAAAGAGATTATGCCCCAAGCTTCCTTTTTAAAATTAGGAATGGTCTACCCTTTGCCATCAGAGATGATAAAAACTTTTGCTAAGGAAGTAGAGAAACTTTTTGTGGTTGAAGAACTCGACCCATTTATTGAGGAATTTGTGCGCACTTTAGGGTTGGAGGTGGTGGGTAAGTCAGCTTTCCCCCTCTGCGGGGAGCTGACGCCTTCGTTAGTAGCTCAGGGGTTTAAAGGTGATGCCTTGCCTTCGCCAAGGGAAATAACCCAAAATTTACCACCTCGTCCGCCGATTATGTGCCCGGGTTGTCCCCATCGAGGCATATTTGCTATTTTGAGTAAATTAAAACTTTTTGTTACCGGCGATATCGGTTGCTATACTTTAGGGTTTTTGCCTCCTTTGCAGGCCATTGATACTTGCGTATGCATGGGGGCTTCCATTGGCCATGCCCTGGGTTTAGATAAAGCCTTAGGCGAAGAAGCACAGGGGAAGGTCGTGGCCGTGATCGGCGACTCAACTTTTCTCCATTCTGGGATTACGCCCCTGTTAGATGTAGTATACAATAAAGGTAAGGTCACTTTGATTATTTTGGATAACGGTACAACGGCGATGACCGGCCGACAGGATCATCCAGGAACAGGGTATACGCTAAAGGGAGAAGAGACCTTTCGCGTAGACTTGGCCAAATTGGCTAAAGCCTTAGGTGTCAAATATGTGCGTATAGTAAATCCTTATCAGTTAAAAGCAACTGAGCGAATAATTAAAAAAGAATTGCAGCGGCCGGCCCCATCAGTAATTATTTCACGGGCTCCTTGTGTCCTTTCCCGGCGAGAAAGAATGGTCTCTGGACGACCTTTCTTGGTCGATCCTGACCTTTGCCGAGGATGCCGAGCTTGTTTGCAGTTGGGATGCCCGGCCATTGCCTGGGAGGAAGGAAATCATGATCAAGAAGGAAGAAAAGAGAAGGGCCGGGCGGTGATCGATGAATTCTTATGCAATGGCTGCACGCTTTGCGTACAAGTCTGTAAATTTGCCGCTATAAAGGAAGAACATGAATAATAAACAAGTTACCAATATTTTAATGGTGGGAGTAGGCGGGCAAGGGATTATCCTGGCCTCGGATATCTTGACCGAAGTTTTTTTAGCAGCAGGGTTTGATGTAAAAAAGAGTGAAGTTCACGGTATGGCCCAAAGAGGAGGAAGCGTTTCTACGCATGTGCGCTTTGGTTCCCGAGTCTACTCTCCGCTTATTAAAGAAGGGGAGGCCGATATTTATATCGCTTTTGAAGAATTGGAGGCTCTCCGCTATCTCTACTATTTGGCGCCTCAGGCCACCATTCTTTTAAATAGGGAACGTCTCAACCCTCCTTCGGTTTCTTTGGGTAAAGATAAATATCCAGCGGGAGTAGCCGAGATTCTCGCGCCGAAGGCCAAAATTTTTAAGAGTATTCCCGGAAGAGAACTAGCCCGCAAAGCAGGGGACCAGCGCGCGCTTAATACAGTTATGCTCGGCGCCCTGGCCAACTTCTTACCCATTCCGGCAGAAATTTGGGAGGCTGCCCTGCGCCGGCATTTGCCCGCCAAAACCCAAGAGACTAATTTACGGGCGTTTCAATTAGGGAGGAGCGCCTAAATTGCCTCGTCTCTGTATTTTTAAAAAAAGAGAAAGCTTCCTTCTCCTTTTTTGGGCTATCTTGTTGCTAAAGCCTTCATTATTTTTATGGGCTCAAGAAGGGGGCGTAAGAATCTTGGATGAAAATTTACAGATGGACTTAGCCGACCATTTCTTTAATACCGGAGATTATTATCGGGCTATAACCGAATATAAACGTTTCCTTTTTTTCTTTCCCCACAGTCTAAAAACTGAAGAAGTTTATTTTCAGATGGCCAAGTCCTATTTAAAGGGAAAAAAGTGGGAGGAAGCCCTGCTTACCCTGGACCGCTTGCAAAAGCAATTTCCTCATTCCCCACGCCAAGGAGAAATTTATCTCCTGAAAGGTTTAAGTTATTTAGGTAAAAAAGAGTATACCCAGGCCCATCACTTTTTTCAGCAAGCCAGCTTGGCTTCGCCAGGCACACCTGTCGCAGATGAAGCTCATTATCAGGCAGGACGGGCCTATATAGAAGAGGAAAAATATAAAGAAGCAGCTTTAGCATTTAGGAAAATTGACCGAGCCAGCCCTCTCTTCGGCCGCGGAGAATATTTAGCTCAGGGCTTGGAGAAAATTAATGAGGTTCCTCAAAAATCTCCAGGGGCCGCCGGAGTGCTGGCGGCAATTTTACCGGGAGCTGGCCATTTTTACTGTGAGCGCTACCGCGATGCGACCATAGCTTTCCTGCTTAACGCCGCCTTTATTTGGGGAATGGTGGAAGCATTTCAGCATGAAAATTATGCCGTGGGAGCTATATTGACCTTTTTCGAATTAGGGTGGTATAGTGGCAATATTTATAGTGCTATATCCAGCGCTCACAAATATAATAAACAGAAAAAGAAAGAATATTTACAAGACTTAGAGAAGGGGAGCTATTGGCGAGGAGGAGTATATAGAGATGGCCGCTTTTCCTTCTTGGTGTTCAGCTTTAGTTTTTAAGTGTTTGTTTACTTTTTTAATATTTTCGAATTTATTCTTTGCGGTGCCGGCGCAGGGTGAAGGTGAATCATGGAGCGATCCGGAAGAAGAAAAACAAGTCCAGATTAATTACCTTGCCGCAGAAAAAGAAGAGCTTTTTTCTTTGGGGCAGCTCATAACTTTGCAATTTTTAAAGTTTTATAGAGAATATATAAGTCCCGTAGATAGCGGTAAATGCCCGAGCTATCCCTCATGTTCCCATTATGCCTTACAGGCAGTTAAAAAACATGGCAGTGTCCTTGGCCTGCTCCTTACCTTTGACCGGCTTATCCATGAGGCGGATGAGGTTCATCTTGCCCCGTTAATCGAAATCAACGGCGAGTATCGGTATTTCGATCCAGTTGAGAATAATGACTTCTGGTGGTATAAAAATAAGTAAGATTATATCGGAGGAGGATGCAAATGATCTGGGATGAAGAATTTGAAACCCTGCCGCGAGAAGCTTTGGAGGCCTTACAGCTCAAGCGTCTCCAAAATATCGTGGAAAGGGTTTACGCCACTGTACCATTTTACCGGCGCAAATTCGATGAAGCAGGAATAAAACCAAGCCACATCAAATCCTTAAATGACTTAAAATTTTTGCCTTTTACCACCAAAGCAGATTTGCGAGATAACTACCCTTTTGGTCTCTTTGCCGTCCCTATGGAGCAGGTAGTGCGCATTCATGCTTCTTCGGGCACAACGGGGAAGCAGACTGTCGTAGGTTATACGCGCCGAGATATTAATACTTGGGCCGAATTAATGGCCCGTTCGCTAGCCGCAGCCGGTACGCAAAAAAATGATGTTATTCATAATGCTTATGGCTATGGCCTTTTTACGGGCGGACTCGGCGTTCATTATGGAGCAGAAAAATTGGGCGCTTCGGTAATTCCTATTTCCGGGGGAAATAGTAAACGGCAAATTATTATTATGCAAGACTTTGGCTCAACAGTTTTGACTTGCACGCCATCTTATGCCTTATATTTGGCTGAGACAGCTGCGGAAATGGGGGTAGATATTAAGAAGCTTAAATTGCGCATAGGTATTTTTGGCGCTGAACCCTGGTCGGAGAGGATGCGGGAAGAGATTGAAAGAAAGTTAGGACTGCAAGCCATTGATATTTATGGTTTGAGCGAAGTTATGGGGCCAGGGGTGAGTATTGAATGTATCGAAGCCAAGCGGGGCCTGCATATTTTTGAAGATCATTTTCTACCCGAGATTATTGATCCGCAAACGGGTGAAGTTTTGCCTTATGGTGAAAGAGGAGAGTTAGTTTTCACCACTTTGACCAAAGAAGCTTTTCCCTTGATTCGTTACCGTACGCGGGATGTCTCCGTCCTTTATCCTGAACCATGTAAATGCGGCCGCACCCATGTGCGCATGGAAAGGGTGAGTGGGCGGAGCGATGACATGCTGATCATCAGAGGGGTAAATGTCTTCCCCTCCCAGATCGAGAGTGTCTTGATGAATATTGATGGGGTAGAGCCACATTACTTAATAATTGTTGATCGCCAGGGGGCTTTGGATACCTTAGAAGTGCAGGTAGAAGTCCAGGAAAGATTCTTCTCGGACGAAATTAAAAATTTGCAAGCTATGGAAAAAAGGATAGAAGAAGATATTAAAGACTTGTTAGGGGTAACTGCCCATGTAAAACTGGTGCAACCTAAGAGTTTACAAAGGAGCGAGGGCAAAGCCCAGAGGGTGATTGATCGCCGAAAAATTTGATTCCCCTAAGCTACGGAGGAAGGAGGGAGGAAAAGTGAAAGTCGAACAGATATCAATTTTTTTAGAAAATAAACCGGGGGCCTTGGCCGAAGTAACTACGATTTTAGGAGAGGCAGGAGTGAATATTAGGGCTCTCTCCTTGGCAGATACTAAGGATTTTGGGATTCTCCGTTTAATCGTGAATGATAATGAAAAAGCCAAAGAAGTGTTGGGGAAAAAGGGGTTCACGGTCCGAAAGACCGAAGTGGTGGCTATAGAAGTGCCTGATCGTCCCGGAGGATTAGCCGAGATCTTGCGAATTCTCGCAGCCGCTAATATTAATGTAGAATATCTTTACGCCTTCGTGCAACAAAGTGGCGAAAATGCCCTTATAATTTTCCGTTTTGATGAAACAGACCGGGCCATTAAAATTTTGGCTGAGCACGGGGTTAAAATTTTAGAAGGGAAAAAGGTGTATACCCTTTAATAAATTAAGGAGGAGAGGTAAAGATGCGCAAAAAGATAGGTACACTCATATTCATTATTAATTTTATAATTTGGGGTAATTTATCTTTGTCTTGGGGAGCCGGCAAGGAGCCTTTTAAAATTGGGGCCGTATTTAGCGTTACTGGAGCAGCTTCATTTTTGGGAGAGCCAGAGAAGAATACGGCCAAAATGATCGAAGATTGGGTAAATGCCGCCGGCGGGATTAATGGCCGGCCGTTACAGATTATCATTGAAGATACTAAGAGCGAGGAGAGTCAGGCGGTTTTATCCGTCCGAAAACTCTTAGAAAAAGATAAAGTTTTAGCGATCGTGGGTCCATCGACCACTGGGGAAAGTATGGCGGTAGTACCCATCATGGAAAAAGCGCAAACTCCTTTGATATCTTGCGCTGCCGCTCTATCGATCGTTACCCCTAAAGATGAGATGGAAAGAATTCTGAAATCTGCTACCTTTGAGATGCCCAAGAAGCAAAATAAATGGATCTTTAAAACGCCCCAGACGGACACTTCTGCTGTAGAAGCTATTTATGACCATATGAAAAAGAAGGGCATATCTAAAATAGCCATTATCACGGTCACCGCCGGGTTTGGAGATACGGGGCGGCAAGAGCTGAAAAGAGTTGCTCCAGCTTATGGGATTACAATCGTGGCCGATGAAAGGTACGGACCAAAAGACTCAGACATGACCGCGCAATTAACTAAGATCAAAGGCACAGATGCCCAGGCTTTGGTCAATTGGTCGGTTGGCCCACCGCAGGTAATTGTTACTAAAAATTGGAAGCAGTTAGATATGAAGATTCCTCTTTACCAAAGCCACGGTTTTGGGTCCAAAAGAAATATTGAACTCGCCGGCGGAGCGGCGGAAGGGGTGATTTGTCCATTAGGCCGCCTGGTTGTAGCGGAAAAGTTAAAAGAAGGCCATCCGCAGAAAGCTCTTTTAATAAAATATAAAACGGAATATGAAAAACGATTTAAAGCGGAAGTTAGCACTTTTGGGGGTCATGCCTATGACGCTGTGATGATGGTCGTAGATGCTTTAAAGGCCGTAGGCCCCGATAAAGGAAAAATTCGGGAATTCTTAGAAACCAAGATAAAAAATTGGCCAGGAACAGGTGGTATTTTCAATATGTCCCCCCAAGATCATACGGGGCTCACCAAAGAGGCCTTTGAAATGATCGTGGTGCGAGGAGGAGATTGGGCCTTCGCGGATTAAAAAAAAGAAGACAGATTTAAAAAATAGAGCTATAATAAGAGCATGCAATTGGGCATCCCCAAAAATAATTTGGTCCAATCATTGTTTGGTTATTATTGCTTTTAAAAGAGCGCTGCGGCTTTAGCTCATTTTAAAGAAGAGCGAGCCTGAAGCGCTCTTTTTATATGTGGAATGGGCAAGGTATGGATTTAACAAGTCAACTTTGTCAATATCTATTTACGGGTTTAACTTTGGGCAGTATTTATGCCTTAGTAGCCCTGGGTTTCAGCATGATTTATGGGGCCACCGGAATTATTAATCTGGCCCAAGGTGAATTTGTCATGCTGGGTGGATTAATAATGGTTTTTAGCAGCACGGTACTTCATCTTCCTTTGTTCTTGGCCTTTATCTTCACGGTTATCGTAGTCACTCTTTTGGGCGCCCTCTTTGAACGTTTAGCAATTCACCCTCTAAAAAACGCCTCTTTAATAACTTTGATTATGATTACTCTCGCGGGCTCAATACTGTTTCGTGGAGGAGCCATGTTTATCTGGGGGAAAGACCCTTATGGTTTGCCGGCGTTTAGCGGAGATCGCCCCTGGTATCTTTGGGGAGCTACCATTCAACCCCAAATTTTTTGGGTACTGGGCATTACCGGAGGCGCCGTATTGGGTATCGGCCTGTTTTTTAGCCGAACTTTGACCGGCAAAGCTATGATAGCATGTGCTTGCAATCCCCTGGCCGCCCGTTTATTAGGAATTAATGTGTGGAAATTGGTTTTACTATCATTCGCTTTGAGCGCTGCTTTAGGAGCCATTGCCGGTATTATTATAACTCCTGTTACCCTTATGGAATACGATCGCGGACCCATGTTGGCTTTAAAAGGTTTTTCCGCAGCGGTCTTGGGAGGCTTGGGCAGTAGTATGGGAGCGGTAGTAGCTGGCTTTTTAATCGGCATTATCGAATCATTAGGTGCTGGGTTAGTATCTTCCGGATATAAAGACGCCTTAGCTCTATTAGTTTTATTAGTAGTTTTATGGCTTAAGCCCAGCGGCATTCTGGGGAGCGCCGAAGAAAGTGCTTTAAAGAAGTTTTAAAGAGCGATGGCTAAAAAAGATTTTTATCCCGTTTTGATAATCATCGCCGGTTTAATCCTTTTCCCTTTGTTGATCAGAGGAAACGAATACTTCATAACTATTTTAGTTTTTTGGGGGATCAACGCTATTATAGCCATGGGCTTATGCCTGCTCATGGGGTATGCGGGGCAAATTTCTTTGGGACACGCGGCGTTTTTTGGCCTGGGAGCTTACTCTTCGGGGATTTTGACCGCTAAATACGCGCTTTCTCCTATTTGGGGAATAATCTGGGGAATAACCTTAGCCGGGGGCATAGCTTATTTAGTGGGTAAACCAACATTAAGATTAAAAGGTCATTATATGGCGGTAGCTACCTTGGGTATTGGAGAAATATTTTATATTATCTTTAATGAATTGATTCCTCTTACTGGCGGCCCCTCTGGGTTATCAGGAATTCCTTTGTTAACCATCGGGGGAGAGTCTTTGGAAGGCATTAAGTTCTTTTATTTAGTTTGGCTCGTTCTTTTACTTTTATTGATTTTTTCTTTGAACTTAATCAACTCGCGCATTGGCCGGGCCTGGCGAGCGATCCATGGCAGCGAATTAGGGGCGCTCACTTTAGGAATAGATGTGGCCAGGTATAAACTACAAATATTTGTTCTTAGTGCTATTTATGCTGCCTTGGCGGGGAGTCTCTATGCCCACTTTGTTACTTTCATTAGCCCTAGCTCTTTTGGTTTAATGTTCTCTATCTTACTTTTAATGATGGTAGTCATCGGCGGAGCCGAGACGCTGTGGGGTGCTCTTTTAGGCGCGGGAGTCTTGACTTTATTGCCTGAATATCTGCGCGGCTTAGAAGATTTTGAAGTGTTAGCCTATGGGGCCATTTTGATGATCGTGCTTCTTTTTATGCCCCGGGGTATTTTGTTCGCCTTAAAAAAGATTCTTTGGCAATTAAAGGAATAAGAACAATCGAGGAATTTTATTTTGGCCGAGATAATTCTGGAAGTTCAAAATTTACGTAAATTCTTTGGCGGATTGCGGGCTATTGATCAACTTGATTTTGTAGTGGCCAAGGGAAAGATCAAGTCTATTATCGGTCCTAATGGAGCAGGCAAGACCACTCTATTTAATTTGCTGACCGGAATCATTCCGCCCACGGCCGGAACTGTGCTATTCGCTGGAAAAACTCTAAATGGATTAAAGCCCCATGTAATAGCTCGCTTAGGAATCGGGCGCACCTTTCAGAATTTGGAACTTTTTGGCAATATGACCGTCTTAGAAAATGTTATGGTAGGGCGGCACCTCCGGACAAAGGCCGGAATTTTTAGTACTGCTTTGAGACTACCCCAGATGCGTCAAGAAGAAAAAGAGGCTAAAAGACAGGCCTTAGCAGAACTGCATTTTATGGGCCTAGCAGATAAAGCTAATTTTTTAGCCACGGCTCTGCCGTTGGGAGAGCAGAGACTCTTGGAAATCGCCCGGGCTTTAGCCACGGCACCGCGGCTTTTGCTTCTTGATGAACCAGCAGCAGGATTAAATATGCGGGAAACGACCAAATTAGCCGAGACAATATTCCGTATCCGGGAGCGTGGAATTACTGTTTTGCTCGTGGAACATGATATGAGCTTAGTTATGGAAGTATCCGATGAAATACTAGTCCTGAATTACGGGCGCAAAGTGGCCGAAGGCCCCCCGCGAGAAATTCAGCGGCACCCTGAAGTAATCGCTGCTTATTTGGGAGAGGAAGCATAAAGTGCTGAGAGTAGAGAGTGTCAATGCCTATTATGGATCTATGCAGGTATTACGTAATGTTTCCCTCCATGTGAGTCCGGGGGAAATTGTCACCCTCTTAGGCGCGAACGGAGCGGGCAAAAGCACTTTGCTGAAAGTTATCTCGGGCATATGCCCAGTGGCTAAAGGAAAATTGTTCTTCAATGGGCAAAATATTACGGGCTTATCCACGGAGCAAATTCTGCGCTTGGGCGTGGGCCAGGTCCCGGAAGGCCGACAAATTTTTGCGCCCCTGAGCGTGCTGGACAATTTAATCTTAGGAGCCTATGTGCGTTTTTTTCAGGATGATAAAAAAAATATTTGGCGGGATTTAGAAAACGTTTTTGAGCTTTTTCCTATTCTGAAAGAAAGGGCTAAACAGCGAGCCGGAACTCTTTCAGGAGGCGAACAACAAATGCTGGCTATTGGCCGGACCCTAATGGCCAAACCTAAGCTGCTGCTTTTAGATGAACCTTCTATGGGGTTGGCTCCCCGCATTACTAATGATATTTTGCGCACCATTAAAGTTTTGAGAGAAAAGTCCACCACTATTCTTCTGGTGGAGCAGAATGCCCAGGCTGCTTTAAAGATAGCTGATCGGGGCTATGTATTAGAGACCGGCCGGATTATCTTAGAAGGTGAGAGTCACGATCTTTTGAACAACAAGGAAGTGCAGCGCGCTTATTTAGGAAAAGAATACCGCGAAATATGGGAGTAAGGGGGGAGGTATGATTTGGGATAAGCGCTACGAATGCATGCCGCGGGAAGAAATCGAACAGCTCCAGTTAGAACGTTTGCAATCAACATTAAATCGGGTTTATCGCAACGTGGCTTTCTACCGCAAGAAATTTGATGAGCTAAAGATTTTACCCGAAGAAATCCAATCGGTAAAGGATCTAGCCAATTTTCCCTTCACCACTAAAGAAGATCTTCGCCATAGTTACCCTTATGGGATGTTTGCTCTTCCTTTACGTGAGGTAGTCCGCATCCATTCCTCTTCTGGGGTTACTGGCAAACCAACCGTCACCGGGTATACCAGGAACGACTTACACCATTGGAGTCAATTGACGGCCCGAGTACTCACCGCGGGGGGGGTTACTAAAGATGACGTAGTTCAAATTACCTTTCGTTACGGACTATTTACGGGGGCTTTTGGCCTGCATCAGGGGGCCGAGCTTATCGGCGCTTCCGTAATTCCTATGTCCACAGGCAATACCCAAAAACAAGTGCTGATCATGCAAGATTATAAAACCACAGCCCTGGTGGGAACACCTTCTTATGCTCTCCGCCTGGCAAAATATATGGAAGAAGCAGGAATTGATCCGAAGAGTTTATCCTTAAAACTGGGCCTTTTTGGAGGGGAACCATTTCCGGAAACTATGCGCCAGGAGATTGAAGAACGTCTGTTTATTACCGCCACGGATAATTATGGAGTAAGTGAAGTGATGGGCCCGGGCGTTTCGGCCGAATGCTTGCACAAAAACGGCTTACATTTGTACGAAGATCATTTTATTGCTGAGATCATCGACCCCCAAACCCTGCAAGTGTTGCCTCCGGGCTCTACCGGAGAGTTAGTTTTGACTACGCTTACGAAAGAGGCCTTTCCGTTAATCCGTTATCGGACGCGCGATATCACTGCTCTGGATTATTCCCCTTGTCCCTGTGGCCGTACCCTGATCCGTATGAAAAAAGTTTTGGGCCGGACCGATGATATAGTCATTATTAAAGGGGTTAAAGTATTCCCCTCCCAGGTAGAAGCAATCCTGATGGAAATGGAGGGCGTAGAACCACATTATCAATTGATCGCTGACCGGCAAGAAGGAATAGACACGCTGGAAGTAAGAGTAGAAGTAAATGAACAGGTCTTCTCTGATGAAATAAAAAATCTGCAAAATATTGCGGCGCAAATTGAACGCCGGTTTAGAGAAATGATTGGCGTAAGCGCCAAAGTTAAGCTGGTGGCTCCGGAGAGTTTGCGGAAAGGTGAAGAGAAAATACCTAAAGTCGTTGATCGCCGGCCAAAATAAGGAAAATTTTAATTTGGCGGCAATTAAATAAAAAAGGAGGAATAAAATCGTGAAGCTTAAAGGAACTTTTTTGGTATTTTTCTTTTTTAGTTTGTTTTTTGCTTTCGCCTCATGGGGCTGGGCGCAGAGCAAACCCATTGAGCTTTCTTATTCTATCTTTTTCCCAGCTCCTCATAAGCATACGGTTTTAGCAGGAGAATGGGCCAAAGAAATAGAGAACCGCACCGGAGGGCGCGTGAAGATTACTATTTTCCCTGGCGGAACCCTCACGCCTGCCGATAAATGCTATGATGGGGTAGAAAAAGGAATTTCGCACTTGGGTATGTCCGTGCTCGCTTATACCATGGGTAAGTTTCCTTTGACCGAGGTTATTGATTTACCTTTAGGCTATAAAAGCGGCCTGGCGGCTACCAAGTTAATCAATGCCTATTACCGCAAATTTCAACCAGCCGAATTTTCGGGCACTAAAGTTATGTATTTTCATGCCCATGGTCCTGGGTTATTACATACCAAGAAGCCTGTCCATAAATTAGAAGATTTAAAGGGAATGAAGATTCGTTGTACGGGAATGGCAGCTAAAATAGTCAAGGCTTTAGGAGGCGTGCCTGTGGCTATGCCTATGGGCGAAACGTATGATGCTTTAAATCGCGGAGTAGTTGATGGCTCGATGGCACCCCAAGAAGCTCTCCAAGGGTGGAAGTGGGGTGAGGTAGTTAAATTTACCACTGAATCTTTTGGCGCGGCCTATAGTACAGCTTTCTTTGTAGTGATGAATAAAGAAAAATGGAATTCTTTGCCTGCTGATATTCAAAAAGTTATCGAAAAGGTTAACGAAGAATGGATAGAAAAGACCGGCAAAAATTGGGATGAGATCGATAGGGCCGGGCGGGAGTTTACTCTAAAGTTAGGGAACAAGATCATTTCCTTATCTGCTTCGGAAAACGAACGATGGGCCAAGGCTGTGCAGCCCATCCTCAAAGATTATGTAGAACGGATGAGGGCCAAAGGGCTACCCGGCGAGGAAGCTCTGCAATTTTGTGAGCAACAACTGCCCAAATTATAAAAAAATTCTGCGGACGATTAAGGAGAATTCCAAAAGCTTGGCGAAATTTTTAGAGACCATTAGGAAAATCAGTGGAGCTTTGCATGCGGTGGCCGGCGGCAGCCTTATTCTGCTTATGACTTTAACTATTGCCGATATTATTTTGCGCTTTTTTAAGAATCCCATCGTGGGTACATATGAATTAGTAGCTTATGCAGGCGCAGTGGCTATAGGGTTTTCCATCCCATATACTTCCTGGGCCCGCGGACATATTTATGTGGATTTTTTTACCGGAAAATTACCCGGGGCCGGCCGCCGAATTTTCCATGTATCTACCCGCCTTTTGGGTATGGCCCTCTTCTTAATCATCGGCTGGAATTTGATTAAGATGGGCAAAGATTTGCAAATATCGGGGGAAGTATCTTTGACCCTGCAGTTTCCCTTTTTTTATATTGCCTATGGATTAGGCGGTGTTTGCTTGATCCAAGTTTTTGTTTTATTGGCGGATATTTTTAGAGTATTTACGGGCAACTATGAATGAAAGTTTTATTGGTTTAATAGGTCTTACTTTAGTTTTAGCTTTATTTTTTACGGGTATTGAGATAGGCTTCGCCATGGCCATCGTGGGCTTCTTAGGCTTTGGCTATCTCGTCTCCTGGCCGGCTGCTTTCAACCTACTGGCCAAAGACATATTTGATGTCTTATCTTCCTATGGTTTTACTGTAATTCCTCTATTTATTCTCATGGGACAAATTGCCTTTAATGCCGGGATTGCTAAAAGATTATATAACGCGGCCTATAAATTTTTGGGGCATATTCCGGGTGGATTGGCCATGGCTACGGTGGGGGGCGCTACAGCTTTTAAAGCAATTTGTGGTTCTTCGCCAGCTACGGCAGCCACTTTTGCCAGCGTAGCCATTCCGGAAATGGATCGTTATGGATATAATAAAAAATTATCTACCGGGGTAGTGGCTTCCGTGGGCACTTTGGGTATCCTCATGCCCCCCAGTGTTACGTTAATCGTCTTTGGTGTAATCACCGAGCAATCTATTGGTAAATTATTTTTGGCTGGCTTAATTCCTTCGTTGCTTATTGCCCTATTTTTTATTTTTATTATTTTAGTTTGGTGTAAACTGAATCCCCTTTTGGGACCGCGAGGCGAAAAGGCTGCCTGGCGAGATAGATTAGCCTCCTTGCCCGAAGTTCTGTGGGTAGTGCTTATTTTTCTTTTAGTCATCGGGGGGATGATGAAAGGTTTTTTCACCCCCACGGAAGCAGGCAGTATTGGGGTAGGAGCAGTGCTTATTTTGGCTATTAGCCAAAGCGACCTCAATTTTAAAAGCTTTTTTAAATCGGTCAATGAATCCCTAAAAACTGCCTGTATGGTGCTCATGCTCATTGCTGGCTCAACAATCCTGGGCCATTTTCTGGCCGTAACCAAAATACCTATGCTCGCCGCCGACTGGATTATTGAACTTAATTACCCCCCTTATTTAACTATGGTTATTATTGCCCTTATTTATCTTTTAGGCGGATCTTTTATTGATGATCTGGCTTTCATGATTTTGGCTACCCCTATCTTTTATCCAGTGATCGTAAAAATTGGTTACGACCCTATTTGGTTTGGCATGGTTATCGGTATCACGATTATGATTGGCGTAGTTATTCCACCGGTGGCCATAAATGTTTTTGTGGTGAAGAACATCGCCAAGGTTCCTTTTGGTATTATTTATAAAGGAGTGGCTCCTTTTTTAATAAGCCTTGTTTTTTGTGCGTTTTTGCTCTTCCTATTCCCGGAGATAGCTTTGTTCTTGCCCAGGTGGTTAATGCCTTAAAAAAACGAGAATTGGCGTGGCTAATTTATTAGAAAGGTGAAAAAAATGAATTATTTGAGACCATGTATCGTAGCCATGAAAGGATATGTTCCTGGAATTCAGCCGCCGGAGAAAGAAAAATATATCAAGTTAAATAGCAATGAAAATCCTTATCCTCCGTCTCCTCGGGTGGCTGAAACCCTGCAGAAAATTTCCTATCAAGATTTTAGATTTTATCCCGATCCTTTATGCCACCAGTTGCGGGAAAAATTGGGGGAGTTTTATGGGTTGGCTCCGGAGCAGATAATTTGCGGCAATGGTTCAGATGATGTTTTGAACATCATCGTGCGCACTTTTCTCCAGCCCGGCGAGGTTATGGCCTTTTATGAACCGACTTTCCCTCTTTACCGAGTTTTAGGGATTATTCATGGTACGGAAATAATTGCTTTACCTTTGCCCGAACCATCTCCAGAACTTCCTGACCCTCCACCCCGGGCTAAAGTTTTTTTCCTGGCCAACCCTAATTCACCTTTGGGCTATAGCCTTTCCCTGACCCAAGTTTCCCAATTGGCCAAAAAAATGCAAGGGATCTTAGTCGTTGATGAAGCCTATGCGGAATTTGCCAAGGAAAATGCCCTATCTCTTTTGGCCAATTTTAAAAATATAATTATAGTGCGCACCGTCTCTAAATCTTATTCTTTGGCTGGCGTCCGGTTGGGTTACGCTTTGGGGCCAGCTGAATTAATAAAAGAGATGTTTAAAGTTAAGGATCCTTTTAATGTCAATCAACTTACCCAAAAGATTGTCCTGGCCGCTCTTAATGATCCAGAATATTACCAAAAAAATATTGCCCGCATTGTGGCTACCCGTGATTGGTTTTCAGCAGAGGCCCGCAAATTAGGGTATAAAATAATTCCTTCCCAGGCTAATTTTATTTTCCCTCAACCACCGCGTAAAGGAGAAGGGCGTTCATTTTATCAATATCTTTTTGAAAAAAAGATATTGACCCGTTTCTTTGACGATGAAATGTTAAAAGATGGCGTACGCATGACCGTCGGTACCCAAGAAGAAATGGAATATACGCTGCAAGTAATGCGGGAGATAATAAAAAGATATTAGGGAGAGTTTAAATGGCGATAGCAAATAAAATTAAAAATTTTATGGAACAGGCTTCTTGGATTAGAAAGATGTTCGAGCAGGGCCTAGAATTAAAAGCCCGGGTTGGCGCTGATAAGGTATTTGACTTCAGCTTAGGGAATCCCAATCTTGAACCACCAGAAAAAGTTAGAAAGGCCATCTTAGAAGTAATTAATGATGAGCGGCCCGGCAAACATGCCTATATGCCCAACGCTGGCTTAAAAGAGACACGGGAGGCCGTGGCTAAATATCTTTCCCGCGAACATGGCCTTCCTGTTACATGGGAACATATTGTAATGACTTGCGGTGCTGGGGGAGCATTAAACGTGGCTTTGAAGACTATTTTGGATCCCCAAGATGAGGTCTTAATTTTAGCCCCTTACTTCGTTGAATATTTTTTCTATGTGGATAATCATAATGGAATCGGAAAGTTAGTTAAAACAAATGAAGACTTTTCTTTAAATATTGGCGAAATTGAGGCAGCCATAACTCCGCGGACCAAAGCCATAATCATAAATTCCCCGAATAATCCATCAGGGAAAGTTTATGATGAAAATAGTTTAAATAAATTAGGTAAACTGCTTGATTATATTATAAAAAATAATAAACAAATTGTTTATCTGCTTTCTGATGAGCCATACAACAAAATAGTCTACGACGGTATAAAAGTGCCGAGCATACTCCAAGCATACGAACACAGCATCATTGCTACTTCTTATTCTAAGGATTTATCATTACCCGGAGAACGCATTGGTTATCTGGCGGTAAATCCGCGCCTGGAAAATTGGAAGCAAGTTGTAGATGGCCTAACTTTTTGTAATAGGATTTTAGGCTTTGTAAATGCACCAGCGCTAATGCAAAGAATTCTGCCGCAATTGCAGGGCATACATGTGGATGTAAATGAATATCAGAGAAAAAGAGACATGCTCTGTGCTGGAATGGCCGAAGCCGGTTATTCTTTCATTAAGCCCCAAGGGGCTTTTTATCTTTTCCCAAAATCTCCGCTGGCCGATGACGTTAAATTCGTGAATATTTTGTTGGAAGAAAACATTCTTGCCGTACCCGGAAGAGGATTTGGCACGCCAGGCTATTTCCGGTTGGCTTATTGCGTAGAAGATCAAGTTATAGAAGGTTCTCTACCTGGCTTTAAGAGGGCTTTCCTTAAAGCAACATCTTAAAATTTTGTGGCTATTTTTTATGATAAGAGGATCATTTTTAATTTATTAACGTCCGATAAGATATATTATGTAAACTAAAACTCGAAATACTAAAAAAATAATTTTAGTCTTAAAATGAAGGTCTTTCGTTCCCTTCTGCTGCCATTAACCTAAAACATTAAGGAATGACTTTTATTCCGGCTTTTTCCAGGGCAGCGCGGGCTAAGATGTCCAAGACATCAAATGTAGGCACATCAAAACAATCAGGGGTCAATATAATCGGGAGTTCAGTACAACCGATAATAATTCCTTGGGCCCCCTTCTTTATTAATTTTTGGCCGATTTTTATAAGCTCTCTTTTGATTCTTTTCCGATTACCAAAAGCCGTATTTTTAATAGCAAAAATATTATTTTGAACCTTTTGCAGGTCTGATTCTTCGGATATTAAAGTAGAAATTTTTTTCTTAGCCAGTTCTCTTTGGAATAACCCAGTTCTAATGGTCCCCAAGGCGGCCATTAAACCCACATAATTGATAAGAGCATAGTTTTCCTTTATATAAGAGATAGTTGCCTCAATTATGGAAATTACGGGGAGGATGCTCTTTTCTTTCAATTGCGGAAGAAAATAGTGAGCCGTAACGCAAGGAATAACAGCGAAATTAGCGCCCGCGCTCTTTAAAGAAAGAAGTCCTTTAATCATCATGGGCAGAGGACTTTCTCCTTGGTCCTCGATGGCCGGTAATCTTTCGGGAATTTGGGGGTCATTAAAAATAACTAAGCGGGCGTGGTCTTGATCCCTGGATGCATTTGTATTGGCCAGAATTTTTTTAAAAAAGAGGAGCGTTGCTTCTGGGCCCATGCCCCCCAAAACGCCGATAGTCTGCGTCTGCCTTGGCATAAAGTTTTACTTTTAAGATTTCTTGATTATATAAGAATTTTATTTAAGAATTCTCTGGCCCTTTCAGTTTTTGGATTAGAAAAGAAGGTTTTATCAGTCGCTCTTTCCACAATGCGGCCTTGGTCCATAAAAATTATTTCATCCGCCACTTCTTTGGCAAAACCCATCTCGTGGGTGACCACGACCATGGTCATACCAGATTTGGCCAGGTCAATCATTACATCTAAAACTTCCTTGATCATTTCAGGGTCAAGAGCACTGGTAGGTTCATCAAAGAGCATAATCTCCGGTTCCATGGCCAAAGCCCGGGCAATAGCCACCCTTTGCTGCTGGCCTCCGGAAAGATTACCCGGGTATTTATGAGCTTGGTCAGGTATTCCCACCCTTTCTAACAAAGCCATGGCTTTTTTCTCCGCTTCTTGGCGACTCATTTTCTTAACTTTAATCGGAGCTAAAGTTATATTTTCTAAGGCAGTCATATGCGGGTAAAGCTCGAATTTTTGGAATACCATGCCAATCTTTTGTCTTAATTTATAGAGATTGGTATTGGGGTCTTTCAAAGATATTCCGTCAATTATAATGTCTCCTTGCTGAAAATCTTCTAAGCCATTGAGACATTTACAGAGCGTACTTTTCCCCGAACCTGAAGGGCCACAGATAACGACTACTTGATTCCTATGGATAACTTCATTTATATTATCCAGGACTTTGAAGTTTCCATACCATTTACTTACATTACGTATTTCTATCATCGGGCCATCCCCTTTTTAGCCTCCCATTTTTTAGTAAAATAACTCATGGTAAAGCAAAAGATAAAATAAACGATGCCCACAAAGGTATATAATTCTAAGCTGCGTACTTCCCGGGCATCCACGATGCTGGCGGAGCGCAAAAATTCTTTCAAGCCAATCACGTAAGCAAGCGAGGTATCTTGAAAAATAATAACGGATTGAGTGAGGAGAGAAGGAATCATATTCCGTAAGGCTTGGGGAATAATAATATAACGCATAGTTTGTTTATAATCCAAGCCCGTAGAAAGGGCTGCTTGCATCTGTCCTTTGGGAATGGATTGTATTCCGGCCCGGATGATCTCCGCAAAATAAGAGGCTTCAAAGACGATGAAGGCTACGGAAGCAGAGAGAAAGTCTCCGAGAGGCCGGCCCGCTATAATGGGAACTAAAAAATAAAACCAGAAAATCACCAAGATTAGAGGAATGCTCCTTAGGAAATTGACGAATACTGTGGCCGGGTAATAAATATAAGGACGGGAACTCAGCCGCGCCATGCCTACTAATATTCCTAAAGCCAAGCCACCGGATATGCCGATCAAAGCCAGTTGGAAAGTGGTAATTAGGCCGCGCATCAAAAAGGGCAAATTATCCACAATTACTTTATAATCAAAAACAGTCATTTCTTTTAACGACCTCGGGCAATTAACCCAGGAATAGCCAATTTCTTTTCCACCAGGCCCATTCCGGAAATGACTAGCATAGTAATGGCCAAATAAACTAAGCAAGCCCCGGTTGTAGCCTCCAACCCTCGAAATGTATAAGCCTCAATTTGCTGGCTCATGAAAGTTGTTTCTAAGACGCCGACGGTCATAGCCAAAGAAGTATTTTTAAAAATCGTCAAGAACTCTGTAGTCAAAGGGGGAATCATGATGCGAATGGCCAAAGGAATAGTTACAAAACGATACATTTGAAAATAAGTAAGACCTGTACTTAGGGCAGCATGAAATTGATCTTGAGGAATGGATTGTAGTCCGGAACGAATCTGTTCAGCTACTCGCGAAGAAGTATAAATAGAGAGGGCAATAACTGTAATCCAGAATTCGGCTTGGGGAAGCTGGCGATAAAGGTAAGATTCCATTGCGGTAGGCAGAACACGGGGAGCAGCAAAATACCAGAAAAAAAGTTGTACCAATAAAGGAATATCCCGAAAAAATTCAGTATAGGCAGTTGCTAAGAAACGCAGCGGCTTCCATGGGGTTATGCGGCAGGTACCCACAATTATTCCCAAAACCAGGGCAAATACCCAACTGATTAAACCGAGCTTTATGGTCGTCCAAATTCCTTGCAGCATCCATAGTCCATATGGTTGCTCCCAAAGCACTGACCAGCGAAACTCATATGCTAACATTTGTCGCCTCAATAAATTATTTTACGCAAAAAAGGAGCCAAAGATAAAACTTCCCTATCTTTGGCTCCGCGGATTAGAAATCGGCCAGATTATGGCCAAGCCTGCAGCTTGAGGAGAATCTTAAATTCTTCGCTCATCGGATAAGGAACCACTCCTTTGGGGCCAAGCCATTTATCGTAAATTTGGTAGAAACGCCCATCTTTGATCATTTTAATGATTTCGATATTAATGAAATCCCTAAATTTAGAATCATTTTCGCGGACGATGTAGGCATAAGGATCATAGGTAATGAACCCGCCCACTACTTCATATTCTTCCGGATTGGGGGCTTTGGCTTTCAAGCCCGCCAGCAAGATGCCATCGGTAACATAAGCATCTAAGATATTCCTCTGCAAAGCTAAAAAGCCTTGAGAGTGCTCTTGATAAACAACAATATTGGCGGCCGGTTTAATCTCTCCCTTATCATTGAGGTCGCGAATTGCCTTTTCATTTGTGGACCCTTGGGCTGCCCCAACCTTTTTGCCAGCTAGGTCTTTATAACTTTTTATGCCACTCCCCTTTTTTACTAAAATTTGCGTGCCCGTTAGGAAGACAGTTAAAGTAAAGTCTACAGTTTCTTCTCTGTCCACTGTGTGAGTAGTTGATCCGCATTCAATGTCAATTGTGCCATTGGCTACGAGCGGAATTCTGGTCTTGGGATTAGTGGTTTTGAACACCAATTTGATTGGTTTCCCCAATTTCTTTTCCAAGGCTTTGTGAAATTCTTTAGCCATATCCACGCTGAAACCTACATGTTCGTTTTCCTTGCTAATAAAACCAAAAGGAATAGCTCCATCTCTTACGCCCACTACAAATTCACCTGACTTAGAAATTTTTTCTAAAGTGCCCTGGGCAAAACTGCTCAGGGGAAAGAGAAGAATAAAACAAATAACTAAAATTTTTACATAATGTTTTCTCATTTTTTAACCCCCTTTCTTAATTTTTCGGGATAAAAATGAATTCATCCCCATGCCAGCTTTCCATTATCTAATTAATTTAAGATTATCGTTTATATATATAAAATTGTAAAGAGAAAAGTTGCCGGGTAAGTTACTCCTTAGTCCAAGGGAGCAGAACTCTATAGAGAATTAGGGATATTTCCACCCTATCCTCCCCTATTCACCCACTTTGGGCTGGGTCAAGAATTGATTCGTCAATCACTTTTTAGATTTCAATTAAAAACTGATCGGTGGTCAGCATTTTTAGCTGACCGTCGATCAGTTTTTTGGTAAATAGCTTGATACGGCTCAGGCCTGCCTCTGGCAGAAGCAAGCGGGGCGAAATTAAAATCGGCTGGGAATTAACGTCTATATACTTATCCACCTTCTTTCCGCAAAGAATGGCGG
>CAZAGD010000249.1:0-6171 GCA_964484485.1 uncultured Syntrophaceae bacterium | reverse complement strand
ATGTTTGACCGGTTAGATCCCGAGATCCAAAAACCGTTTACTACGATGGCCAAATCTGAGGATATAACTCCATCTTCATTAAGAAAGAGCTCGCGCAATTCGGGAGCTACATCTTTGATTATATGTTGAATAAGATCGCTAACAGTCTTTCCAGTGAAATTTATGTGAGTTTCTTTGTTTTTTTCAAAAGCTCGAGGGATTTCAGTCAGCCCTACCAATTTTACTCGGACTTGCATTATCAGCTCCCTTCTTTTTCCCGATCTCTAAAGTTTTTCTCCATTCTAAATTAGGGGCAACGAATAATCCCTTGGGCCCATAAGCATCCGCCACAAGTAGGAAACGTGTTTCCGAAACAGTCTTCTTCATTTTTTTCAAAAAGTTCACATCCGCCGCAGATAGTACAAGGAGAAAAATCGAACCGCTTTACGCGCTCCCTCAAAGCCACATAATCAGTATCGTTCCATAAAGTCAAAAGGTCATTCTGGAGTAAATTCCCCACCGCATATTTGCGCGAATAGCGTTCTCGATCGTCGATAAAATGCTGATGACTATGCAATAGAGGCAAGCAAGGGCTGACATCACCTTGCCAACTTATGGAAGTCGACCCACTCTCAATAAAGGGACAATAATCATTGGTTTCTCCTAATTGGTCTCCTGGAAAAGAAACATTCTTTCCGCTACGCATGGTCCAGTAAAAAGGATCGCGAGTTTCTTCGTTCAAATCCATTTTGGGTAGCTTCAAAGCCCCTCCCCAAGCAAAATCACCTAAGGCCCGCGTATAAAGAACTTCTTCCCGCAATTCTGGCGTATAAGCTAAGACGTTGGTAACTAAAAATTCATTTGCTCCCAATTTAGTCCCTAAATTTAAAACTTCAGGGAGGTCGGCTATATTTCGTCTCATGGCCACAAAGACGATCCCCAATTCCGGCCGGGGGGGAGGAGCTAAGTGACATTCCTCCCGAAAATTCATGATATTCTTGATTACCTGGGGAAGAGCAGCTCCCAGCCGCACATCGGCATAACTTTCAGGTTTCGCTCCATCGATAGAAACCCATAATTTTCTTAAGCCGTTGCGAATTAACTCCTTAGCCATAGACCGCGTTAGCATAGTCCCGTTAGTGATTAACTCTACCCAAGCTCCAAGGGCGTGAGCTTGAGCTATCATATCGATTATCCGCGGATGCGCCAAAGGTTCTCCAAAACCACCGAAAAAAACCCTGGGTACAGGAGAGCAAGATCTCAACCCTTCCATAATGCGGTTAAATACTTCGGGTTCCATTTCGCCTAATGGCTCGTCCCAGCGCCGGCGAATACAGGTCAGACATTCCAGATTGCAACGATTAGTTGGCTCAATATATACTTTAGCTAAATAACTAACTGGCAGACGAATCTTTAGCCCATGCCCTACTTCTTCAAGTACGAAATCCGCTCCTGGCTTCAACCCATAATACCAGCTCATCTCCGGGGGCAGAACAATTTTTCCTTCCCCATCAACATAAGCGCGCCATTTGTGCTTAGAATTCTGCCGGCCGCCTAAAAACTTTTTTTCTTTTAAATCAATAGATTGCATAATTTGGACCTAATTCTTCTCTTCAGTTGCTCTTTTCGCTCCTATATTCTTTTTTAAATATTCCACCAACCTATTAACATCGGATGGCGGATAATCAAAAGAATGATTCTTTTCAATTCCTAAGTCCGTTACCTGGATATATACTCCGGGTTGCAGACCAATATGCTCTATTGTTTTTTGAGCACAAGCCACGGAACAACCATCAATGGCTACGATTAATTTGCCGGCTTTGGTAGATTCTACCATTCCGCTTACGTGGCCGCCTAAGCCAGCTAAGCAAAACATACGACCAATTCCTTGACGCGTTAATTCAAGCGCTGAAAGATTAGCAATTTGGCCTACATTGGAACTACCCGAACAAGCAAAAATCAATATCTCATTTGCCTCGCAAATACATTTTTCTTCCATTTATCCCTTCCTTTCTCATAATTTTTACTTAATCCATTCTTTAATCTCTTCTACCTTGGGAATTTTCCCGGCTACCTTGACAACTCCATCAACTACTAAGGCTGGAGTAATCATTACCCCGTAGCTACTAATTGTCTTTATGTCTTTTACCTTAATAACTTCAGCTTCAATACCCAATTCTTTCACCGCGGCCTTAGCTCGTTCCTCGAGCTGATTGCATTTGGGTCACCCCATCCCCAGTACTTCAATTTTTTTCATCTTCTCCTCCCTTTTTTGAATAATTAATTTAACCGTAGAGTCCACAGCGCGGCGAAGCCGCAGCCAAAAATTTATTTCTCGCGGAGCCCGCAGAGAACATAGAGCAAAAATTTCTATTTTTTAATAATTTTTTTCATTTCTTTCTCTGGGCACTCTGCGAGCTCTGTGAAAGTCATTTTTTTCTTAATAAAATTTAAAGGGTTTGAAAGTATTTTGTAAAGAGAAATTATTTTCTAAAAATGCAAAATCAATTTAAAAAATGTCTTGCCCTTTTGAAAAGTAGTTCTTTTATTTTTTGCAAGCCTCTGTGTCCTCCGTGTTCTCTGTGGCTTTCTAATTCAAAATATAAAATTCCCGGTAAACCAGCCCACCAAAGTTCCTAATATCGTTATCAAAGGAATATAAACTAATCCTTTTTTTACACCGAAGACCCGCATTATGGCTAACATATTGGGCAAGCTCATTCCTGGACCGGTAAGCATTAAGGCTAAAGCTGGACCTTTACCCATGCCCATGCCCAATAATTTATGCACGAAGGGAGCTTCGGTCATAGTGGCAAAATACATCACTTGCCCGATCAAAGTTGCTAAAAATGACGGGAAGATGCCTGCTCCCCCTAACCAGTGTTCTATCCATTGCTGGGGAAGTATTTTACCAATTACTCCTACTACAAAAACGCCGCCTAAAAGCAAGGGAAAGATAATACGCACAAACCACCAAGTTTCGGTCATCCACTGGCGAATTTCTTCAAGGGATTTAACTTTCCAAGCGTATAAAGCAATAAGAATCATGCCCGCTGCCCATACATATACCTTGTGCAGAAAAGGACCTGATTGAACGAGGTAATTGGGAGCCAAAAGGTCAGCCACTATTAAGATTAAGAGAATTAGGTCTGGGCGTGTCACTATCCCTTTACTTTGCGGATTGATGGGCACAGCGGCAACTCTTTTAAGTTCTTCTTGGCGGAACGCCGTACTCATAACCCAGCCGACAACAAAAGCCATGAGCAAGGCAGAGATGACCCGCACTAATACCATTTCTTTGCCCAGGATTGCTCCCGTGTAAACTAAAGCAAGGATATTAGCGGCCGGAGCAACCCACAGAATGATAAAGGCTGCTCCTACCCCACTACCCCCATAATATAGGCCGCTGGCCACAGGAATGACCGTGCAGGAGCAGGCGGCGACAAAAAAACTTCCTCCACTGGCCAAAGTAAAGGATTTTAGTTTATTGGCGGCACTCCCCAAATAATATATGATGGTTTCTTTGGAAATAAAGGTGACCATGGCCCCAGCCAGGAGAAAAGCGGGAATCAGGCAGGTAAGCACATGTAAGGCAATATATTCTTTTAAGGCTTCTAAGCCAGCATATATCAACTCGATAACAAAATTCATCCTTATATTCCTTTCTTTTCATCAAACTCGCACCCAAGGCGTTATTCTATATAGCCGCTAAAAGCTTTCGCTGTTCTCTTAATTGTTTTTTTAACAAAATACTTACTTTATCGAGGATTTCAAAAACCTCTGGATCTTTTACTTTTACCATTACTCTTACCCCATCTTTGCGGGTGGTAATTAAATGGTTCTTCTGCATTAGAGCAATGTGTCGG
Organism: uncultured Syntrophaceae bacterium; assembly: GCA_964484485.1. GTDB lineage: Bacteria > Desulfobacterota > SM23-61 > SM23-61 > SM23-61 > CAZAGD01. The sequence continues at coordinate 2,326 of CAZAGD010000249.1, read as the reverse complement.
GAAATGTTGGACTGCTCTCCATTTACTTCGGGCACAATTTCACAAATACATTTCTCTCCGTCCCGAAGACATTCTAAAATCTTCAGGCGGGTTGGCTGAGCCAAAGCTTTCAATACTTCTGCTTTTAAACGAATTGCTTTTTCTTCCATATTAATACTCCATGCATTTATGTATAATTAATCATATATACTAATGAAGATCTTTGTCAATATAATTTTTAGAGCCCACTGCGAAGCCGTAATTTTCTCATTTTTCCTTCCCTAACCTTTTCCTTTATTCATAAATTTCTTTTACCTAAGCATCAAAGGAGGCCAGGAGTTCTCCTCGTCATCATAAGGCAGCAGTCCGGCAGAGGGCAAAGGATTATCACTTGGCACAAACAAAATCCTCAAACGTAGGGCAAGGGCTTGCCCCTTGCCATATTCGGCAAGCTATAAATGCTGAAGTGTTTCACTGCCAAGAGCGCCGAGGGCACAGAGAAATTTTTATTTATAAGCCACAGAGGACTCAGAGCACACAGAGATGAATTATTTGCATCACTAACCAACTACAGCACTCTAATGCGCCCTGCGCCCTGCTCCCCGCCTCGCCATTTTCCCCACTAATTCATTATTCCAATATTCCTTTATTCCATGATTCCACTATTCCATATTTGCCCGTAGGGCAAGGGCTTGTCCCTTGCCATATTCGGCAAGCTATAAAGTCTTGCCCTACGCATTGAGAAAAAAACTCCTGAAGCTTCAAGTGGAGGAGCAGCTTGAAAGATTACTTTCTCCGTGTCATCATAAATATTAATAAGTGATCATTAGGCAAATTTTATAAAAAAGTAAAAATAAAAAATTTACGAATGGGAGAGAAATTTATGAAGATTGCTATGCTCAGCCCAATAGCCTGGAGAACTCCTCCCCGCCATTATGGACCTTGGGAATGGATAGTTTCTATTTTAACTGAAGGATTGGTGCGCCGAGGAATTGACGTGACGCTCTTTGCTACCAAGGATTCGATTACTTCGGCCAAGCTGGAGGCCATCTGTCCCCACCCTTATGAAGAGGATCCTCATATGGATGCGAAAGTTTGGGAAGGAATGCACATTGCCCATCTTTTTGAAAAGGCCGAAGAATTTGATCTTATTCATAACCATTTTGATTTTCTTCCTCTAAATTGGATTAACTTTGTCCGTACGCCTGTGCTCACCACCATTCATGGATTTTCCAGCCCCAAAATTTTACCTGCGTATAAACATTATAATAAAAAAGCTTATTACGTGGCCATTAGTGAGGCTGACAAATCTCCGGAACTCGATTATATCGCCACTATTTACCACGGCATCCCTGTGGACGAATATAAATTTTATGGCGAGCATGGGGATTATCTACTCTTTTTTGGAAGGATCCATCGAGACAAAGGAACGCACGAAGCCATAGAACTTGCCCGCCGCGCCGGGAAAAAATTAATCATAGCCGGCATAATTCAAGACCAAGAATATTACCAAAAAGAGATTGAGCCTCATCTTAATTCTTTGATTCAATATATCGGACCAGTTGGCCAAGCCAGAAAGAGTGAACTCTTGGGGAAATCTTATGCTTTAATTCATCTAATTAATTTTAAAGAACCTTTTGGACTGAGCCTGGTCGAAGCCATGGCTTGCGGTACTCCGGTTATTGCCCGCGGTTTGGGAGCTATTCCAGAAATTATTCAATCGGGGAGGAACGGTTTTATAGTAAGCGATTTGGATGAAGCTTTAGCGGCTTTAAAACAAATACCTCATATTGACCGCTCTGGATGCCGAAAGATAGTGGCCGAGCGTTTTCATCAAGATAGGATGGTTGAAGCTTATATCGAAGTTTATAAACGCATTCTGGATAAAGAAAAAAGAGAAGAAAGAAGGCCTTGGGGAGGATTCCGGGTTTTGGGGGAAGAAAAAACCTTTAAAACCAAGAAAATCTGGGTCGACCCAGGAAAGAGACTAAGTTATCAGAAGCACCAATACCGGAGCGAACATTGGCTAATAATAGCGGGAGAGGCTAAAGTTACTTTGGAGGGGAAAGAATATTTTTTAAAGCCAGGCGAGGCCATTGATATCCCCCAAGGTTCTGCCCACCGCATAGAAAATATAGGTCGGGATCAGCTTGTATTTATCGAAGTGCAAAGAGGGGAAGACTTTGCCGAAGACGACATCATCCGCTTGGAAGATGACTATGGACGGATTAAAAAGTAAAGAGACTCAAAAATTTTCAATGAGGAGGTTTTATGGTCATTGGCATCATGTTCATATTAGCCGGCGTGCTTATCGCTATTTACCCACCGCTTCTATCCATAATCGTTG
>CAZAGD010000248.1:0-4935 GCA_964484485.1 uncultured Syntrophaceae bacterium | reverse complement strand
ATTTTTCCTCCTTCCTCCGTTCCCTCCAAGAAAAAAAGAAAAGGCGAATTTATTTCCTAAAATTTTTATAGCAAAAAGAAGGAGAAAAGAAAAGCCGGAAGATTTTTAAAATTATTTTTTTACAGAAACTTCCTTTCCCTTAATTACCAGCTATGAATAATGGCTAAATTACTCATGAATTTTTTACGATTTCTATAACTCCACCTCCTCTCCGCTTAAGCTCTATCAAATCTTTACTTCGCCATTTTAGGCAAAAGAGCATTCCTTGGCAATCATGAGAGATCTGCTATAAATAGGGGAGTATTTAAAATTATAATAATATTGCTTCATTCTAAAATCCGCATCCCCTTTACGGAAGAGCCGTAGTAAGTATTGTCCTTCTTCTCTTCGTGCCGATCCTTCCCCATTTATGCCTGCCTCTGGCCTGCCTATGGCCTGCCTATGGCCTGTTTAAGCCATTTTATCTCTTTATGATATGGCCTCACTGGAGAAAAGGGGTGAAGGACTACTCCAATTGAAGATTTTTCTTGACTTTCTTTTTCTATTTAAGTAGCTTAAATTATAAAAATTTTTTTAACAAGAAAAATTAGCCAGTCTGGGGACTCATAAGTAGAATAAAGCGGAGTTTGCTCGACAACTAAGGGGAAGCATTATAAAGAATAGTTAATAGGTTGTTGGCAATGAAAAAATTTTGGAAAGGAGGGCTCATAATGAAAAAGATTTGGATTATTGTAATTCTATTTTTTTTAGTTTTATTCCAAATAGTTCAACCAAACGCATATTCTCAACCTAAAGTTTCTCCTATTACTCTTCAGGGCAGTGCAGGGGGAGTAGGAGGAGTTTGGTATATCATCTTTGCGGGTATCGCAGAGTTAATAAAGGAGAAGGTTCCTGAGATTCAAATCAAGGTGGTCCCTGGAGGAGGGCTCATCAATCCACCTAGAGTTGCCAAGGGTGACGTTCAGATGGCTATGGTCTTTGCGCCCCAGGCAGCAGCCACCTATTATGGAAGGGATCCATTTAAGGAAAAAACTCCCGACATAAGGATGATTGCTGGAGGATTCGGAAATAATTATGTGCAGTTTGCAGTTGCTGAAGAGACGGGGCTTACTTCTTTCGCGGATTTTATTAAAAAGAAATACCCACTAAAGATCGCCGTCGAAAGGAAGGGAACAACCGATGAATGGACTTTGGCACTTGCGCTCTCTTATTACAAATTGGGGTATGAAGATGTGACAAAATGGGGAGGAAAAATTGTAAATACGGGCTACACGGATCAGGCAACGATGATGAAAGATAGACATGTAGATGCTTTGTGGGAAAATATCGCCATCCCTGCCCCAGCAATCCAGGACTCTTTGCTAAGCCGTAAAATTAAACTACTTCCTCTTCCTGAAGAAGTGATCAAGTGGATGGTAGAGAAGTATTCACTGGCAAGGGGAGAGATTCCGGTGGGCTCTTATGGCGTGGTTGATAAACCTGTGCCTACCGTTCTCCATATCACCTCTATTGCCGTGCACGCTAATGTTCCAGAGGATGTAGTATATGCTATTACGAAAGTCATTTGTGAAAACCCGGATAGGGTGCATGCCATCCATGCAAGTGCAAGGGTATTTAATCCAAATACAGCTTGGCAGAACCTCGGTGCCCCTCTCCATAAGGGAGCAGAGAAGTACTATAGAGAAAAAGGCTACCTGAAATAAAACCTGCCTTCTGTAAAATTTCTTTCCGTATTGGGGGAGAAGTTTTTCTTGCTCCCCCATTTTAATGAGATGAGGGAAATAAAAGGGAAAATCGGTCTCATTATATTCATATGGGGAGTACTTACATCATTATTTCAACTTTATACTGCTGGTTTTGGTCTTCTCGAACCTCGATTGCAGCGAGGCATTCATCTGACATTTCTTCTCCCCCTTGCTTTCATAATATTCCCAGCAACAACCAAGTCTCCAAAAGATAGGGCAACCCTGCTTGATATCCTTCTTGCTCTTCTCAGTCTTCTTCCAGGATTAATGATTATCATTGAATCTCAAAGACTGGCAAACCGATGGGAGCATATTACGCCTCTACTTAATAGAGAATTAATCTTAGGTACAATGCAAATCGCGCTTCTTTTAGAGGCGACAAGGCGCGCTGTTGCTCCTGCTCTGGCCTACCTCACGGGAATTTTTGTTTTGTACCTATTTGTGGGATCTTATCTGCCAGGGGTTTTACATACACAGCCTTTCAGGTTTAACCAGATAATAGAGCTTCTTTTTTTGCTTACGGATGAAGGAATTTATGGAGTTATTACAGGAGTTTCAGCAACATTTGCATATTGCTTTGTTTTGTTTGGAGCCATTATTCTTTTTACGGGAACTGGTACCTTTTTTAGCGATATAGCCAACGCGCTCACAGGGAGGATGAGCGGAGGTCCAGCCAAAGTAGCCGTAATCAGCAGTGGATTATTTGGGATGGTTAGTGGGGTGGGGGTCTCCAATGTTTATGCCACTGGAAGCTTCACCATACCCCTGATGAAGTCTATAGGCTATAGGCCCCAATTTGCTGGAGCAGTAGAGGCCTGCGCATCCAGTGGAGGCCAATATATGCCACCCATCATGGGAGCGGCGGCTTTCATAATGTCCGAGATTATAGGTATTCCCTATGCCACCATAGCAGTGAGCGCTTTTTTAAGCGCAGTTATCTACTATGTAGGGGTTTTCAGTGTTGTTCACTTCGAAGCTCAGAAGGAGAGTTTAAGGGGTTTATCTGCTGATCAAATTCCAAGTTTAAAAAAGGCTATGAGGAGAGGCTATCTTTTGCTGCCAGTAATAGGCATTGTCGTGCTCCTTGTCTCTGGATTTTCAGCTATTATGGCGGCTTTTTGGGCTTGCCTTCTCGCGGTTGCCTCAAGTTATTTAGGGAAAGATACCTGGATGAAACCTAAGGCCTTATTAAATGCATTATTTAATGGGGCTAAAAATTCAATTATGCTTGCCGTTTCGTGTGCCGCCTCTGGAATCATTGTGAGTGTGATTACCCACACAGGTCTTGGTATTACTTTTACTAGTGCAGTTGTAGCTATTTCGAAAGGTACGCTAATAATTGCCCTAATTCTTGTGATGGTGGCTTCCCTTATTCTTGGTATGGGTCTTCCGAGTACAGCTGCCTATATACTTGTGGCGGCTCTCACTGCGCCAGCACTTGTAAGAATGGGAGTCGATATCTTAGCCGCGCACCTATTTGCTTTCTACTTCGCTAATATCTCTTGCATAACTCCCCCCGTAGGTGTCTGCTTTTATGCCGGCGCATCCATTGCAGGTTCAGATCCAATGAAGACTGGGTGGGAAGCCACCAAGCTTGGCCTTTCAGGATATATCGTTCCATTTATGTTTGTTTATGCCCCAGCCCTCGTATTGAGGCCTGCCAGTTGGATGACGCTATGGATGTTCTTTATTGCCTTCGTTGGAGCGGTAATCGCTTCTATGGGGGTTTCAGGATGGTTTCTAAAGCAAAGAATTACGGTATGGGAGAGAATACTACTTGTAATCTCTGCCGTGGCCTTGATTTTTCCAACAGTCAACTCAACTATTATTGCCGGGATTATACTTTTGGTATACTATTTCTATAAAAAATGGAGATTCAGAAGAGTTGAGATATATTCTCTAAAATCAAAGGATACAGCGAATCCTAATCAAATTAAATCGAATGGTGAGTAATTTTCCTGCGAGGAATATATATCTTGACTATGGGGCGACAACTCCTATGAGAGCTGAAGTGCTGGAAGTTATGATTCCTTATTTAAGGGATCAATTCGGCAATCCCTCAAGTCCATATCTTATGGGGTTGGAGGCAAAAGAAGCTATTGAAAAAGCAAGATCAGAGATCGCTCACTTAATAGGAGCGAGGGCGGATGAGATCATTTTCACTTCAGGTGCTACCGAGGCGAACAATCTGGCCATTCAGGGGATTTCATTTGCCAACATTAATAAAGGAAATCATATTATCACATCCACCATCGAACATCTATCAGTATTAAATACCTGTAGATTCTTAGAAAGACAAGGCTTCCAAGTTACCTATATTAGGGTTGATAGATATGGAAGAGTAGATCCGGATGAAATAAAAAGGAAAATTACCCCCAAAACAATCTTGATTTCTATTATGCATGCTAATAATGAGATCGGCACGATTCAGCCAATTAAAGAGATCAGTAAAATAGCTCAGGAAAGACAAATCATTTTTCATACAGACGCTGCCCAAACTATTGGAAAGGCCGAAATCAATGTAAATGAGCTTGGGGCGGATGCACTTTCCTTCTCGGCTCACAAAATTTATGGGCCTAAGGGGATCGGAGCACTATTTCTCAAAAAAGGAATAAATATTAGGCCCATTATATGGGGAGGTGATCAAGAAAGAGGTTTTCGTGCCGGGACTGAGAATGTTGCGGGCATTGTTGGGATGGCCCAAGCCCTTCGGCTTATTAAAACTGAGCTACGAAAGGAGGTTGAAAGAGAAATTCTTTTAGCTAAAACTCTCTTCGAAGGAATTATTAAAAAGATAGATGGGGTTTCCCTCAATGGAGACCCTCTTCTTAGACTTCCCGGTAATCTTCACTTTAGCTTCTCAGGCCTGGATGGCCAAAAATTAGCCGAGTTTCTTGATGAAAAGGGTATTCAAGTTTCAACTGGTTCGGCATGTTCATCACTCCATAATCATCCCTCTCATGTGTTAGAGGCCTTAGGGCTAGCAGATGATCTTGCCATAGGTTCGATCAGAATTAATATTGGTCTTTACACAAAATCTGAAGATATAGAATATGTACTTAAAGTTTTTCCAGAAGCAGTCGAAAAATGCCGAAAAATAGGCGTTGATCTCAGAAAAAAAGAGACGATTTTAAGAGAGAAGGTGCTTGAAGCCTATCAAACAGGAAGGGGCTGCGCATCAGTTAAAAAG
>CAZAGD010000247.1:0-23840 GCA_964484485.1 uncultured Syntrophaceae bacterium | reverse complement strand
AAATTAAAAAAATCTCAAATGTAGGGCAAGGGCTTGTCCCTTGCCGCATTTAGTTTCATTTCTTAATTAATTGCTCCGATTAATAAAATTTGAAGGGTTTGCAAGTATGTAGTGCAGAGGAGAAAATATTTAAAGGTTCAAGGCACAAGGATAAAAAAGGAATTATTATCAAAGCTCTCCGGAGGTCTATGAATCCTCAATAGTTTTAAAAAAAGGATCTTTGTGTTCTCCGCGGTCTCTGCGGACTCTCCGGTTCAATTTTTTTTTCATATTCGGAGGCCCAATGAATTTAATAATTTTTAAGCGAAAGTAAAAAGATATTGGAGGAGGAAATATGAATTTAATTGTTGCTGAGAATGTTAGCAAACATTATCAAGTTGCGGCTATAAAAGTGAGTAAAGATTATCAATCGGGCGAGATCCTAGTCCAAGCTTTGAAAGATGTGAGTTTCGAGATAGAGCCGGCTTCCTTTGTTTCTTTTGTCGGGCCCTCCGGCAGCGGGAAGACGACTTTACTTAATTTGATCGGCTGTTTAGATAAACCTACTAAAGGAACCCTGCTGGTCGCTGGGGAAGATGTTCAAAAAATGGATCGGACCCAGAGCGCTATGTTTCGAGGGAACAACATTGGTTTTATTTTTCAGGACTTTAATCTGATTCCCGTATTGACGGTATTTGAAAATATCGAATACCCCATGCTCATGGTTCAAAAGGTTCCTGAAAGCGAAAGAAGAAAAAGGATTATGATGCTTCTGGAAGCAGTGGGGATGGCTGATCAACGGGATAAATTTCCTGATCAGATATCTGGAGGACAGAAGCAACGAGTGGCCATTGCCAGGGCTTTAGTGACTAACCCCAAATTGGTTCTGGCTGATGAGCCCACAGCTAATCTTGATCATAAGACTGCTTTTGTGATCCTGGAGATAATGAAAAAAATGAGAAATGATTTGCAGACTACTTTCATCTTTTCCACCCATGATCAGAAAATTGTAGGGGAGGCAGAGATTGTTTACACCTTGGAGGATGGGGAAATAGTTGGCAAACAAACCAAAGGGGGAGAGAATAATGGCTAATCTATTTAAAATCGCTTTCAGAAATCTAAAGAGATACAGAAGGAGAACGCTTCTTACTGCTTCTCTTATTACTTTAGGAGTGGTCTTCGTTTTGCTCTTTATTTCAGTAAGCAGTTCTTTTAAAAGCATGATGATTGGACAGATGACGGATGCTATGTTGGGTCATCTGCAAGTTCATCGTAAGGGTTACCTGGCTTCTATCGAAAACCTGCCCCTCAACATGAATCTTAAACTTTCTGCTTATAAAAAATTGGAAACCATTCTTAACCAACAGGGAGAGATAGAAGCATATTCTCCAAGAATTAAATTCGGAGGAATGTTTAGTACCTTTGTCGAGACAACCAATATCAGGCTCAACGGAGTCTATCCGGATCGAGAATTAAAGACAGTTCCCCTTCTACCATCCCGGGTGAGTAATGGTGGAGGGAAACAGCTTGGAAGGGGAGAAATCTGGATTCCCGAACTCATGGCGAAGAGTATGAAAGTCAATATTGGAGATACGGTGGTCATCATTGCCACCAACAAGGATGGTTCGGTCAATGGGAAACAATTTAAAGTAACTGGAGTTCTGGAAAGCGTTACCGGCCCAGGAGGAAGAGATGGGTACATACATATTGAAGATGCCATGGAGGTTTTAAGAATGGAGGAGATGGAAGTGAGTGAAGTGGCTATCCGGCTAAAAGACTTTGACCTTCTGCAGAGCTTCAGCGAAAAGCTTGAAGGCATCCTTTCTGGAGAGCTTAACAAACAAGGGAAACCTATGTTTGAAGTGCATACTTGGGAAAAGCTTTCTCCTTTTTACAACATCGCCAGAATGATTGATCTCATGTCCTTCTTTATCAAATTGATGTTAATCGCTATTGTCCTTATTAGCATAATGAATGTAATGATCATGGCTGTTTATGAAAGGATTAGAGAGATTGGAACCATTGCGGCCATTGGCACCCTCCCTGGAAAAATTCTTTCTCTTTTTATATTGGAAGGATTCTCTCTTGGATTGCTGGGAATAATTTCCGGCAATATTCTGGCAGTTATTATCATGGCTATCATCAATTTGGCCAAGATTACTTTTAGTTTTGGAAGACAGACAGGGTTGATTCTTTCAGCGAAAGTAATGCCCATGGATATGCTAACGATTTCTCTTATCGTCATTCTTATTTCAGTAATTGCCAGTCTTCAGCCGGCGCTGAAAGCATCGCGGATGGAGCCGATTAAAGCGCTAAGACATGTTTAGCTCAACAAAGGTAAAGGAGAAAAGTGAAAAGGAAAGAAAAAAATAAAACACATATTTTCTGATTTTTGATGGCTCGGGCAAATTACTGGAGGCAGTGGCTAACCCCTATAAGACGGCCAAAGGGGGAGCGGGGACTTCGGTGGTGCCTTTCCTGGCGCAAAAGGGAGTAACTATTGTGGTGGCTGGTGAATTCGGGGCCAATATGATCCAAGCCATGAAGGCCAAAGGGATTAAAGAAGTAATATTCAAGGGAGCTGCCGAAGAGGCCGTAAAAAAATTTTTAGAAGAGAAAAAATAAATGGCAGGTCAATCAGAGAAAGGACTTTAAAATGCTTAAAATCATTATTTTGTTCATGAGCTTAACCTTGGCTGCACCGGTTATGGCCCTGGATGGCGAACAATTGCTAAAACAAATTGATCGCAACCTCAATCCTGAATCTTATGAACTTTATAGGAAACTTATAAACATTGAGCCTGATGGGCGAAAGAAGGAATATGTTCTCTTTACCGTTAAGAAAGGAAGGGATAAGGTAGCAGCCTTGTTTTTATCTCCGGCTAGCGATAAAGGGAGAAGTACCTTAAGGCTGGGCGATAATATGTGGCTATACATTCCCAATGTGGGCAAACCAGTGCGGATCACTAGTCTGCAATCTGTGGTGGGCGGAATATTTAATAATGCCGATATTATGCAGCTGGACTATGCCGATGAATATAATGTGGAAAAAATCGAGGATCAAGGAAAGGAATACCTGCTTTATCTGAAAGCGAAAACAAAGACCGTGGCCTATGATAAATTAAAGCTTTGGGCTGATAAGGATAAGAAGATTCCCACCAAGATAGAATGCCGAACAGAAGCGGATATGCTTATCAAAACCCTTTATTTCAAAGAGATTAAAGATTTTGGAGCAGGGATTGTCCGTCCGGCAGTCATTGAGACAGACAGCCCACTTTATCGAGGTTATAAATCTATTATCATCGTGGCCAATATTAAAAAAAGAGATTTTAAAGATGAAATTTTCACCCTAACTTTTATGCCCAATATGGAATCTTTAAGAAAGTGAGCAGTGATTGATTGAGGTAAGAATTAGGCTGAAATGGAAAGATGTTCTTTGTTTCATCACCTGGGTAATTATCTTATGCAGTTCTTCTGTCTCTGCTGAAGAAAAATATAAAATAGATATTTCCGAAATCGAAAAGAAACCGTATAATTTAAACGGATTTGCCGAGTTCCGTCCAGTTTTGAATGTAGTTGACCGAGATGCGGCTCTGTATAAGCTGAAGTTTTATGATCGCGATGAGGGAAAGACCACTGCGGAATACAACTTCAAATTCCTACTCGATGGAAGTTATGAAAAGGATATAGCCCGCCTTTTCCTGCGTCTTAGCTATGACTTGAATTATATCAACGCCAATTGGAGCGATAATCTCAAGCCTTATGAAGCTTCCCTCTCTCTAAAGCCTTCTCCTTCTTTGACGTTGGACATAGGGAAAAAGACCTTAAAGTGGGGTAAAGGATATGCTTGGAATCCCGTTGCTTTTATAGACCGGCCCAAAGATCCGGATGAACCAGATTTGGCCTTAGAAGGATTTTGGGTGATTTCTGCGGACTATATTCGGAGCTTTTCCGGGCCATTAAAAACCATCTCTTTTAGCCCAGTCTTTTTGCCTGTATTAGACAATGTCAATGATGATTTTGGCAAAACTGGTCAAGCCAATGTTGGCGCCAGGCTTTATCTTCTCTTCTACGATACAGATATAGATTTAATTTTTTTCACTGGGGGAAGTCGTCCTTCGCGCTATGGAGTTGATTTTTCCCGCAATATCACTTCTAACTTGGAAATCCATGGAGAATTGGCCTATATCGAGGATTTTCAAAAGAAATACACAGATGGGCAAGGAAATATTTTTAGTTCAACTTATGATACGCTGAGCTATCTTTTCGGGGTTCGTTATTTGAGTCCCCGAGAAACTACTTATATCTTTGAATATTACCGAAATGGTACTGGGTTTACTAAAGAAGAGTTTTCTGATTTTTACCGATTAATAAATCGCGCTTACCAGAGTTATTTGACTAATGGCAGCGAAGTCTTATTGGGAAAAGCAATGAGCTTGAGCCAGGGCAATTACGGACGGCCTAATCCCATGAAAGATTATCTTTATTTAAGGATTAGTCAAAAAGAGCCTTTTGATATTCTCTATTTTACCCCAGCCTTGACTACTATTTTAAATTTGCGTGATTTCAGTTTTTCCATCTCGCCCGAAGTTTCTTACACGGCCATCACTAATTTGGAGCTACGTTTAAAAGCAAACTTCTTAGTTGGCGCAAGGGACACGGAATTTGGGGAGAAACCCAATGATTTTCGTTTAGAATTTAGAGCCAGGTATTATTTTTAAAAAATGGTGGGTGACAAAATAAAAAAAATTAAGAGGGTAGAAAGGGGAGCGACCGAAAAGCCAGTTTTTCAGAGATCTGCAAAAATTTCTTGACAAAGAAAAATGATTTATATATTCTACAAAATATAAAAAATGGCCATTGGGTTGCTGAGGATTTTATATCGAGGAAAAATAAAGCATTTTCTTTTGGGCAAAAGTAAATTTAATGCCGGGGATGAAATTTAAAAAAGGAATTATTTGGACTATCGTTTGCATTCTATCTATAGGCGGGTCCTTTTCTTTTGCTGCCCGCCTTCCTTTTGTCTGTAAGCCGTTTGCTCCTGAAATGCTCAACAAAGTAGGACCTTGCTATTATAAAACTTTAATCAATACTGAGAATTTGAGCCTGGCCGAAATAGAAACTTTTAATTTTTTTTCTTTTATGGCAAAACCGCGGGCAAATGATGATAATGATTTTGTTTCTTTCCTTTTTTCTTGGCTGATTTTCCAAAATTATACTCCTCTTCGTTGTTGATTGAAGATAGACCTTCCTCAAATCTACTCCTTAAACGATAGACAATTTTACCTGCCTAAGATGCGCGGGAAAAGGAATTTACTTCGATAATTTAAGTTAAAGGCAGGCGAGCAAACCTTAGACTTTGAACGAACTTAGGAAATCGCCAAATTCATATATTCAAAAAGAGGAGAGGATAAAGAGATGAGTACCAAAGAGCCAATTTCAAGACGTACTTTTCTTAAATTAGGCTTAGCGGGAAGTTCGGCACTTTTGGGTGGAGGAATTTCTGCATTTAAAACTGCCCCTCCCGCCTTAGCTGCCGAGGAAGATAAGATTCTTTGTGGAGTGTGTGATGTTTGTTCCATGGGCTGTGCTTTTATAGCCCAAGTGCGGGCCGGAAGAGTAGTGAAGTTGAGAGGAAATCCTAAAGACCAAGTTGCGGAAGGCAAATTATGCGTACGGGGATTATCGAGCATTCGTCTTCTTTATGATCCTGATCGGCTAAAATTTCCTCTGAAGCGTACTAATCCGAAGAGAGGGATTGGTGAAGACCCGAAATGGGTGAAAATTTCTTGGGAAGAAGCCTTAAATACCGTGGCCAGTAAGCTAAAGGAAATCCGCGAAAAAGATGGCCCTCAGGCCATTGTGCTCGTTGCCCGGCCGCAGATTTGGCAAAAGCATTTTGCCATGAGTGTAGGAACTCCCAACCACATTTCTCATAACAATACTTGTTACAGTTCACATGAGGTGGTCTGGCGGGCCATGGTGACTGGGAAAGGAAGGACTTGGACAGCCGATTATGAGCATTCGAAGTATATTCTTTGTTTTGGTTGGGATGGAGTAGGAAAATCTAAAAACCATTGGGGGCGGGCCATTAATACGGCTAAAGCCAAGGGAGCAAAATTAGTTGTTTTTGATCCCCGTCTCTCCATTACGGCCGCTAAAGCTGATGAATGGATTCCTATCAAACCCGGGACTGATTTAGCTGTTCTTTTAGCCATGATCCGCACAATTATCAACGAAGAACTTTACGACAAAGATTTTATTGCTAACTACACCACAGGGTTTGAACAACTAAAAAAGGCTGTGCAGGATTATACTCCTGAATGGGCTGCCTCTATTTCCGAAGTTCCTGCGGAAACAATTTCGCGTATTGCTCGTGAGTTCGCCCAAAATAGACCAGCTGTAGTCGCTTCCCACAAGCGTGATGCTGGTGGCCCCAATTATGCCAACTCCTGGAAGACAGCCCAGTGTTTCATCATTATGGATGCCTTGGTGGGCAGTATTGATCGCCCGGGAGGGCATATTTTGGATCGGAAGCCTAAATTTCCGGATTTTAGAGATATTTGGAAATTTCCGGAATATCCGGACTCTTGCAAGGGGCCGCGTATAGATGGGTTGGAAAAATTTCCGGTGCTTTATCCTACGAATAAAGGATCTTTCAGCACTTTAGCAGAAGGAATTTTGGCCAAAGATCCTTATCCGGTAAAAGCGGCTATTTTTAGTAAGCATAATGTCTTAGCCTTCCCTAACCCCAATAGGGTAGTGGAAGCCTTAAAGACTCTTGATTTTATAGTGGTTCATGATATCTTGCCGACGGAGATTGTGCAACTTGCTGACATAGTCTTGCCCGATAATACCTTTTTTGAGAATACTGGTTTAGTAGCTCGGGAATATCATGCCATGTATCCGCAGGTGGCCTTACGAGAGGCCATTCCGCCTATCTATGATACTAAAAGCTTTGGCAGCATAGCATTATCACTCTTAAAAAAAATGGGGCTTGACCAGTACGTGCCGGAGGGAATGGATGGCAAAAATCTTCTTAAAGCGCAGTTGGCGGCTTTAGGTACTACTTTGGAAGAAATTAGAGGAAGCGGAGGAGTTTGGGGAAAACCTAAAGAATTCCAACCAAAGACCGAGTTCGGTACTCCTTCCAAGAAAATAGAACTTTACGCCACGGTGCTCGAAAAAAATGGCTATGATCCTTTGCCCACATGGAAAAAACCACGGGCTGAAAAGAATGCTAAATATTCCTATCATCTTTTAATATGGCGAAAACCATGGGAAAGAATGTCCCAAAGTCAGAATGATCCTATCTTAGCGGAATTTTGTCCAGAGAATTGCGTTTCAATTCATCCCGAGACAGGTAGAAAACATGGGATTAAAGACTTAGGATATGCTTGGATCGAATCACCCGTGGGTAAAATAAAAGTAAAAGTCCATTATACGGAGGGTATCCGCCCAGATTGCGTAGCCGTAGACCATGGCTTTGGTCATTGGAGTCCAGGTTTAACCGTGGCCAAAGGGATGGGAGCTAATGACGGTGACCTTATCCCTAATATGAACATTGCTGAGCAACTTAAAGTTGGTTGCCCAGGGATGTCTGCTCTTATGGAAGATATCATGGTGAGGATAGCGCCCGCATGAAAAAGCAGATCGGAGATTGGAGAGAATCAGAGTATCGCCAAGCAATGCTGCGAGCGTTGGCTCGAGGGTTTACCTACCCGGATGGCCACTGGGTGGAATCTTTACTATCTGGGAGCTGGCTGCGGGCGTTAGAAGAGGTGGCTTCACCTTTAGGGTTAGCGACTGCGGGGTTAGCTGATGCAATTGCTGCTCTACCGGCTCAAAAAGACTTAGCGCTCCAAGAATTGCAGATTGAATATACTTATCTTTTTATAAATGCTATCCCCCACGTTCCTGCTCCTCCCTATGCTTCGGCATATACCAACTTGGGAAGCTTAATGGGCAAGGCCGCTGAAGAAGCTTGGCAAGCCTATCAAAAGCTGGGATTAAGTCTTTCGGAAGATTTTCATGATCTGCCGGACCATCTGGCTGTAGAACTTGAATTTCTCTCCTGGCTGGAGGGGAAAGAGTTGGAAGCTAAAGAGCAGAGGGAGCCGCATAAGGAAGAGGTATTTAAAAAAGAAAAAGAGGCTTTTTGGGTTCAGCAATTAAAGCCATGGCTTCCAGAGTTCTTGCGCCGCGTAAAGGAAGCCGCGCGAATTCCTTTTTATCGCGAACTGGCTATGATGACCGAAATATTTATGGAGAATGTTCAGGAAATTAAGAATTAAGCTTTAAAAAAAAAGGAGACGCAGATATGGCTAAAGCTATGCTTATTGATACTACGTTGTGTTTGTATTGCAACGCTTGTTCTGTAGAATGTAAACAACAAAATAATGTTCCTATTGGTAAGAACATTTTTCTGACCCAAATGATGATTCGAGAAATAGGGAAATTTCCTAAGGTAAAACAATTTTTTATTAAACGAGCCTGCAACCACTGTACCGAGGCCGCTTGCGTAGATGTTTGCCCGACTCATGCCCTTTTCCGCCATAAAGACGGGTACGTGGTCTTAGACCAGAACCGTTGCAATGGCTGTGGTTATTGTTCGCAATTTTGCCCCTTCCAGATTCCTCAATTAGAAATATTCGATGCTTTTAGTGGGGCTGCCAAATCTTACAAATGTACTTTCTGCGCCGACCGAGTCGCTCAGGGCTATGAAACTTATTGCGCTGCAGCCTGTCCATTTGGAGCCATTACTTTCGGAGACCGGGAAAAGCTAATTGCCCAAGGCCAAAAGCGAGTGGCCGAATTAAAAAATCGGGGAGTAGCGGAAGCCCGCCTTTATGGGGAAAAAGAATTGGGTGGCTTGCATGTTCTCTATATCTTGGAACAGAAGCCAAGATATTATGGTCTCCCTGATAATCCGCAATATCCAGTAATTCCCAAAGTCTTAGACGTAGTTAAAATTTTGGGTTACGCAGCCTTAGGAGTAACCGTAGTGGGCTTGGGTGTTAACTGGATCATTGCCCGCCGCAATATCAGAGCGGAAGAGAGCATAGAAAAAAAGGAGGAAAAGCCTCATGAATAAAGTCCCAAAAAATTTGCCAATATTTTATGTCTTCAGCTTTGTCCAGCGTTTGGTTCATTGGGTTAATTTTTTCGGTTTTATGCTGCTGCTGATCACCGGAGCCTTTCTTTTTTCGCCTGCTTTGCAGGGATTGGTAGTAGGCCCGGCAGGGTGGTTGAGTCGTGCCGGCCATCGCTGGGGAGCAATAATTGTGGGGGCGGCCGTGCTAATCTATATTCTTTTTGACTTCCGGGGGTTCTTACGTTCCATGAAAGAAATTTTTACTTGGGGCGAAAATGATTGGAAATGGCTATTTGCTGCGCCACGCTACTATTTTTATGGAGATGACCGGAAGATGCCGCCACAAGGGCGTTTCAATACGGGACAAAAAATGTTCTATCTGACTTATGTGATAACTTTAATTGTCCTGGGGATTACGGGAATATTAATGTGGTTCGGCAAAGGAACTATCGCACCTGAATTCTTTCGGCTGAGTGTGCTTCTCCATGATTTAGCGGCGATAGTCATTACGGTCTTTTTGCTGATCCATTTATATTTAGCTTTGTTTCACCCCGCTATGCGGCCGGCCATGGACGCCATACGTTTCGGATTTTTACCCAAGGATTATTTGCAGCATCACCATGGTCGATATTATGAAGAGCTCGTGTCAAAATAATGAATGATTGAGTCGCTTTCCGGTGAGGGAAGGGATGGTGGTTTTTAAGAGCAATCGCAATCCTCCTTCCTCCGTTTCCCAAAAAGATTGCGAGACCTCCATTGAAAACCAAAATATTTCCCTTCCCTCTTTTATTTCGTTTTTTAAATCCGCTTAACGCTACAGCTTTCTTACGGGCAGGGAAGAGTTAAAAGGGTTCACTGGGAAGAAAAAAGGAAAATGAAATAAAAAATGCTCATAAAATTAAGAATTGCCTCCTTATTCCAAGTTACCTTAGAAAAAAATTATTTTAATTTGCAAATTGGCTCAAAATTTGCGATATTTTTATATTATGCAAATCGATTTATTTAAGCTTAAAAAAAATTTTCTGTCAAGCAATATTCTTTTTTTAGTCTGCTTATTTTTAATGATTTTTGGCTTAGCGGCGAAGAATTGGGGTGAAGAAAATTATTTTCCCATTTTCGGGTCTGGTCCAATTCAGGTGCGCTTATATACAGATTATTTTTGTCCTCCTTGCCGAGATATGGAACCGGGAATTGAACCTATGCTTATTGATTTAGTCAAAGATGGTACTATCCAGTTGACCTTTATTGACGTGCCCACGAGTCGCTATACTGTGCTTTATGCTAACTATTTTTTATTCTCTCTCGGCGCGAAGAAAGATATTGACTCAGCCATCAACGCCCGCCGGGTTCTCTTTGAAGCGGCCGAGAAAAAGATAACCGAGGGAGGGAAATTGGTGGGTTTTTTAAAGGAAAGAGGTATTCCTTTTAAGGCCGTTGACCCTTATCCTGTATTTAATTTATGGAACAATTACATACAAGAAGATAATATTAAGTCCACGCCTTCTTGTGTTATTATTAGTGGGGACAAGAAAGAAACATATCGAGGAAATCTGGATGTACCCAAGGGCATCGAAAAGCTGAAAAATATACCCGCGCCGAGGGCGGAACAAAATTTAAATTTGAAGACGAGTCCCATATCAGAGAGTCCGTTGGATAAGGGATCAGAATAAAATATTCTGGAAAAAATGAGAAAAATTTTCCTCTTTTTATTTATTATCTTTTTCCCCTTTGCTGCCCGGGCTCAACCTCCGGAAGTGAAACCAGAGGAAGTTGTCACTTTAATAGTCAGTGCGAATGTTTTTGGTGAATATGAGCCCTGTGGCTGAGGAGGAGGCAAGCTTGGCGGGCTGGCCAGGCGGGCAACCTTCATAGAGAATTTACGTAAGCAAAAAAGAAATCTTCTTTTAGTTGATGCTGGAGATCTTTTTTCTCCTCCTGGATACAATTTATATGCCCTTTTAGAAAAAGACAAGAAGCTAAATGCTTTACTAATCGATTTATTTATACAGGCCTATAATTTGATGCGGTATGACGCCTTCACCCCAGGAGAAATTGACCTTTCTTTAGGAATTAGTGAACTCCAGGGCCTAAGCAAAAAAGCAAATTTCTCATTTTTGTTAACGAATCTATTGGATAAGAAAACGAATAAACCGGTTTTTCGTCCTTATCTTATAAAAGATCTGGCCGGATTAAGAATTGGCCTAATGGGCCTGGTTTCACCAACCTTAGCGAACCACCTTTCTCCGGTGGACAAAGAGAAATATCATATTGTTGATTATGTGGAGGCGGCCCGTAAAGTCATCGAAGAATTAAAAAATAAAAAGTGCCAGGTAATTATCGCCATCGGACATATGGAAGAAAGCGAACAGCGGAACTTGGCGCAAACTTATAAGGAAATATATTTTGTAGTTGGGGGACACGTCCGCTCTTTAAGAAGGCAGCCCGTGGAAGTAAGAAATGCCCAGATCATAAATGCTGGAACCAGAGGGGAATATTTGGGTCAGATGGAGTTTTTTCTGCGCGCCAGGGGTGACGAGAAAAGACTTTTTTCCCATTACCAAATTATTGCGCTCAGCGATCAATATAAAGACCATCCGCAATCTGCTGAATTAGTTAAACAATTCCTGGCTAAAACAAAGAAACTCTATCCGCCAAAGACAATGACCTCTCCTGCGGAAAAAGACCCCTGGATGCAGAGCCGCTCCTATACTTATCAAGTCTCCAATTACATGAGTGACCAGTTTTGCCTTCCTTGCCATGAGTCACAGCACGAAAAATGGAAGAAAACTGGGCACGCCAAAGCTTTCCAGACTCTCGTCCGCAATAAGCGAGAGACAGATCATACTTGCCTACCTTGCCATAGCACTGCCTTTAAAGAAGTTTCCGGATTTGGCGATGTACTTGAGAATGTGCAGTGTGAGTCTTGCCATGGCCCCCGCAGGGGACACCCTGATAGTGGTCTAAAATTTGCTCCTGTAAGTGAAAAGCAATGTTTAACCTGTCACAATCCAGCCAAAAGTCCTAATTTTAATTATGCTTCTTACTTAGCCAAAGTTCGCTGCCCGGGATCCTCATTGGCCAAGGCGAATAAAAGAGGCGAATGAAAGGTTCAGGCAAATCTGGGCATCCGGCGAGATATTCAGTCAGCAACCACGATAGCGAAATCAGGGCAAACGAGGGAACAAAGTCCACACTTCTTACATTTTTCCATGTTATTGCTTTCGGGGGGAAAATATCCCCGCGAATTTATCTTTTGGGAAAGTTGGAGAACCTTGGCCGGGCAGAATTCTACGCAAATTCCACAGCCTTTGCAGTATTTTTCTTCGATATATAACTTGGGCATACATACCTCAATTTAAGAACACAAGGGGTAAGGCGCCTGAACGTAATGAGGTCGCCCTACTTCTGTAATTTTTTCTTTCCCTGAAAGCGGTCAATTATTTTTTGATATGTTTCTAACCATTCTGGTTGATCGCGATCTATAAATTCACCCACCCAAAATTGGCCTTTCTTGAGTTGTTCCTTCTCTTTTTCTGGAGCAAAGCGCACGGCCTGGGTGCGGAATTTTTTCATCATTTTAGCCGCGTCTTGCTTCCAGTGTGTGGGGCATTGGGTCATAATTTCAATAAAGGCCAATCCTTTTTTGCGAATTCCTTTTTCGATAGCTTTAATGCATTGTTGTGGGTGCGCGGTCGTCCAACGGGCCACATAACTAGCTCCGGAAGTAATGGCCATTTGGCATAAATCAAAGGCATTTTCCACATTTCCATAAGGAGAAGTGGTCGAAGGAATTCCTCTTTCGGTGGTGGGCGCAGATTGACCGCCGGTCATGCCGTAGAGTCCGTTATTCATGCAAATCAAAGTCATGTCTAAATTGCGCCGACAAACGTGAATAAAATGGTTACCGCCGATAGCGGCCACATCTCCGTCTCCAGTGAAGATAATAGCCTTTAGCTTGGGATTAGCCAAAAGAGCCCCCGTTGCCACCGCAGGTGCCCGACCATGAAGCGACCAGATAGCGTCGAAGTCCAGGTAGTGAGAAGTTATGCGGGCGGAACAACCGATGCCGGAGATAAAAACAAAATTTTCTTTAGGAATTTTATCTTGGTTGATGAGCTCATCCACAGCATGGAGGGTATAATTTAATACCTGGCCAATACCACACCCAGGGCAGAATATAGTGGGGAAACGATCTCCGCATGGCCCTGTTTCTTTTAAATATTTAAGCATGGGATGTTTCATTAGCTCACTTCCTTTTTAGGGGATGCAGTTTAACGCAGGTTTAATGGATAAAAAAATTTAACCATATTATTTCATCTAATTCTTCGTAGTCCCATTCTTTATGCTTCCTCAGCAATTACGGCCTTAATAATCTGATCAGGCGATGGCAATTGCCCGAGGCAAGGTATAGAAATGAATTTCTGCACTTTATCTCTTAATGCTTCCTTCAGAGGATGTACCATATACCCTAAATTCATTTCCGGGAAAAATACTTTGTCCACTTCGCCAATCAAAGAACGAATTTTATCCTCAGGAAATGGCCAGAGCGTTTTCAGCCGCAGAAAGCCAATATCTTTTCGGCCGCTGGCCTGTAACTCTTGCCAGGCTTCCCGCGCCGAGCGGGCGGGTGTTCCGTAAGCCACGATTAAATTGCGGCATTTTTCCAAAAAGAAGCCTTCTACTTGGGCAATTTTGTCCACATTTTGCTCAATCTTACGGTGGAGGCGCCCCACGCAGGTCATATGCATTTCTGGAGTATATTTAGTAATATTGCCATCTGGATGGTGGACTAAACCCACGACGTTTACTTTGTAGCCTTCTCCCCAAGAGGGCATCGGTGGAACCAGCCCTTCGTAGGGTTCATAAGGAAGAAAAGATTCTGGAGGTATATGGAGATCTTGAGGCTTTAAGCGATTTACTATCTTAATCTGGTCATGCGGGGGGACGCGCAGCTTTTCGCGCATGTGGGCCAATGTCTCATCAGCAAGGATAATTACCGGTACCCGCCATTTTTCGGCGTAATTAAAAGCCTCGATGGTGAAATCAAACATTTCTTGCACAGAAGCAGGAGCTAAGGCGATTAAAGGACCGCCCCCGTGATGCCCCCAGCGGGCCTGCATTACATCTTCTTGGGAAGAAGTAATATACCCCTGACCAGGGCCAGGCCGTTGCACATTAACGATGAGAAAAGGGGTTTCCGACATAATGGCAAAAGAAACTGCCTCCATCATCAGCGAAAAGCCCGGACCGGAAGTGGCCGTCATGGCTTTAACTCCAGCCCAAGAAGCTCCGATAAGAGAACAGGCTGACGCTATTTCATCCTCCATTTGAATAAACCTTCCGCCCACCTGCGGCAAGCGTTGAGCTGCTTTTTCCATAATTTCTGAGGCGGGAGTTATAGGATAACCGGCATAATATCGGCAGCCCGCTAAGATAGCCCCTTCCACGCAAGCATCACTGCCAAATAAGTAATAATCCCCGGGAGGTAGTGGACCGCGCAGAGTTTTTTTAATTTCTTCTTCACTAAGTAAAGGTTCAAAGGATACATGGTCATTCAAGGACATACTCTAAACCTTTCTCAAAGGCGGCCAGATTTTGGGCCAGCGTCCGTTGCGGAACACTCTCGGCTATAGCTTGCTTAATGGCTTCTGGGGAAACTACTTTCGTTAGTTGACATAGTGCTCCTAAGGCCACCATATTCTGGAATTTTTTATCGCCCACAGCGAGAGCCAGCTCCGCCGTAGGAACTTTGACGAGGCGAATATCGGCCCGCGAAGTTTCTTTGATTACCGTGAGGGGGTCAATAATTAAAAGTCCTCCGGCTTTTAAATCCGGAAGATAAACATCATGAGCTGTTTGTGAGAGTGCCACGAGCACGTCCGCCGAGCGCACTTTGGGGTAATGGATTTCTTCGTCAGAAAGGACTACTTCTGCTTTGCATGCTCCCCCCCGAGATTCCGGGCCATAAGACTGAGTCTGCACGGCATTCTTTTTATCATAGAGAGCCGCGGCCAGTCCGAGAATTTTCCCAGCCGTGACCACCCCTTGCCCCCCAAATCCGGCCAGGCGAATTTCATAACGTTTCATAAGCCATTTTTCTCCTTTAGCGCCAAGCTTTTCCTCTTTCGTCTGCTTCCAGCATAGCTTGGAATAATTTTTCTTCGTTTACCGGAAAAGGCATATTATGAGCAGAGCTTCCCGGGGCACAGGTCCTTTTCAATCCTTCCCAGAAAAGAGGATCTTCCAAATTTGTTAGGCCCAACTCTTGGAGAGTAAGCGGCAAGCCTAATTGGGCAAAAAAAGGCAAAATTTTTTGTAACTCTTCCTCGTTTTTTTCTAAGCAAAGCTGCACCACCACTCCAAAAGCCACCATTTCTCCGTGCAAATTTTGATGCACTTGCGGAAGGATAGTGAGGCCGTACAAAAGCGCATGAGCCACGGCAATGCGGAATTTGGAACCGCCTAAGCCGCCGATGAGGCCGGTCAAAAGAATATTATTTTCAATAATTCTTTCTACGGCGACGGTATTCTGCTTTTGGGCTACACTTTCTTTAGCGAACAGACCCAAAGTAAGAATGGTTTCTTTTACTTGGGTAGATAGATTCATCGCCGCTTGCGTAGGCGCATCATTGGGTGATGTTCTTTCATAACTTGGTTTTCCTTCGTACCATTTGGCCAAAGCATCTCCCATACCGGCCGCTAAAAGCCTGACCGGTGCTCGAGAGATAATAGCCGAGTCTACCAATACTAACTCTGCGCCCTTCCCGTTTACGGTGGCCTGTCTGACACCATTTTCATAAAGGACGGCCACGGCCGAGGCGGCGGAACAAGTAGCCGCACTCGTGGGCATGGTAATTAAAGGCAATTTGAGGTTTTCTGCGACCACGCGAGCTGTATCGATCGCTTTGCCTCCTCCCGTGCCCACTATAAGATCTGCCTTTTCTTGCCGAACAATGTCCATCAGCCTTAGAACTTCTTTTTGACTGCATTCTTCGCCAAAGAGGGTAAAAGAAGGAACCAGGCCAGCTTTGGCCATCTGGGGCTCTAACTCAGGGCGGATAAGGGCCATAACTAAATCGTCCGCTAAAATCAACGGCCGCCGACCAAAGACCGCCAGATATTCTGCGGCTTCCTTGATAATTCCCGCACGCTGAATATACTGTTTAGGCCCCAGAAAAATGTCAATCATTAAATGTCTCCTTTGCGGGCGGCCCCGTGGACTTGTAAAGGAGGCAGATTGCCCCTAGAGTCGAAATTAAACGGTAGAGGGCCAGCAGTAATCTCTAAGTCAGGACGGTTTTTTAAATCAGATAAGTAGGCGGCGGAGACTTCCACTTCATCAAGTTGCAAAGTATTTTTAATCCGCACGATTTTGCTTTCGTCAAAGGGAATTAAACCAATTGATCCAAGAGCCACTTTGATAGCTTCTTGATCGGTTTCAAAATACATAGGAATAGCAGCTTTTTCCAGGCTTATACCAGTAATGCAATTCATGTAAGTTGCCTGATAATTAATTTTCTCTACTAATCTTTTGGTCGTCAGGTCAGCCAAACCGATGCCTGTGGCGTTGCCGTTAGAATGGGGAGTAAGATCACGAACGAATAGTCGCTTTACTTGGGTAGGGTGCGGGAAGACTCCTAAAAGATCTCGATTGCGCCCAGTAATATTGGGATCAATACCTGTGCCACTAATATCTTTGCCCATCTCATCCACAATGAGGAGGTCTATGTCGTTAAAAGGAAGGCGGGGCATCATGCGCTTGGCCAAGGCTAACAAATCCCGCTCGGAAGTTTCGATCTCCTGCGGCGGTATAGCCACAATTTTAGCCGTTTCGTCATAGCCATTTTCAACGATACCCACGCCGCAAAGAACCGGGGCTTTCTTGATCACTTCCCGTCCAGCATCCACGATAATTTTGGGGAAAGTATAATGAATGGCCGCCTTATGGTAATACTCGGCCCCTTTCTGTTTGCCCATACCTATAGCCATCATCTTCATCAAGCCACTTTCTATTTGGGCTTTGAATTTGGTATGGGGTTTAATGCGGTTGACCACCACGATCCAATCAGCTTGAGCAGCATTACGGTCAATGAAGACGGGAACATTATCTTCGGTTTTGCTTATCTCTACTACCTCCATGGAGGATATTATAGGGGCCCCAGTAAATGCTTCGGTAACGTTATAGTGCGCTAAAAGGGCTGCCTGCCCTTCGGCGGTAGCTCCTCCATGACTTCCCATAGCCGGGAAAATAAAGGGCTTAAGGCCTAAGGATTTAAGGAAATCCACAATGGACTTAAGAATTAGGGAGATATTAGCCACACCACGGCTGCCGGCGGTAATGGCTACGCGCTGGCCGGGTTTAACGATTTTATCTAAAGCAAGCTTCTGTAGTTCCCCTTGGACTGTTCCGGGAATGTCGGCGACCTTGGTGCGGTCAAATGTTTGCTTAATTCGGTACATTTGGGGGAAATTCATTTTTATTACCTCCTTTATTAATACTGTAAGGCGTGAGAGCTGAAGGCGTAAAAAAAATATCTTCTATCCTTACTAACTCTCAGGCTAACATCATATTCATTTGTAAATTTCTATAGCCATATCTGGGCATATCCGCCCACAAAAAGTGCAAGCTGTACAACCTCCTGAATTTTCAAAAACGGCAAAGTGATAACCTTTTTCATTAAATTCTTCCGCCAGGCGAATAGCTTTTTTAGGGCAAGTTACTATACATAGTTGGCAGCCCTTGCATCTCTCTTTGTCTATTTTAATTTTTCCCATGCTTATTACCTTTATCTAACTTGAGCATTTTTTCTTGATAAAAATCAAATTTTCAAAGCCCACTCTGCTCCCTGGCGCAAAGCCTTTTCATTTATGGGCAATAATTCCTGGCGATGGGCAGGAATTATCCTGGACAAGGCCGCAATAGCTGCCTCCAAAGATACGATCTTTTTGGCCATGATATAAGCGCCTAAGGCCGCCATATTAGTTACTTGCAGATTACCGATTTCTTCAGCAATCTTATTCGCGGGGACTCTAATTATTTGTAAATCCGGACGAAAATGGTCTTTATCCACTAAAGAAGAATTAACGATTAAAAGACCTGCCGGCCTAACTGCTGACTCGAACCTATCTAAAGAAGGTTTATTCATAGCAATAAGAGATAAAGGAAACCGTATTACCGGGGAGCCAACTCGTTCAGTAGATAAAATGACTGTGCAATTAGCTGTTCCACCGCG
The DNA here is from genome assembly GCA_964484485.1 of uncultured Syntrophaceae bacterium. GTDB lineage: Bacteria > Desulfobacterota > SM23-61 > SM23-61 > SM23-61 > CAZAGD01. The sequence continues at coordinate 5,534 of CAZAGD010000247.1, read as the reverse complement.
CATCTCCGGTCCATAGGAAGGCATCCAAGTTACGTTCAATCCTTCCTGCATCCCCGCATAGCATAAGAGCTGGCCCATGAGCAAAATTCCTTGGCCACCATAACCCGACATAATTACCGATTCATACATAATCAATTACCAATTGCCCTTGCCACAGAGATCAGAGAGACCACAGAGATAAAAATAAAAATTTTAACATCAATCATTTTAGGGTTTTCCTTTTTTGCAAAAAATTTTTCTAACTCTGTGCTCTCTGTGTGCTCTGTGGCTTAAATTAAATTTTTCTGGGAGTGGAGAATTCTCCCAAAGGATAATAAGGAATCATTTTTTCTTCAATCCATTTAAGAGCTTCCACTGGACTAACTTTCCATTGCGTCGGACACATGGAAAGGCATTCCACAAGAGCAAAACCTTCGTCATTCATCTGCACTTCAAAAGCGCGCCGAATTGCTTTCCCGGCCTGTAAGATGTGTTTTACATCATGCAACGAGACCCGGACGATATAAGATTCTGGCGAGACCAGGGCTAACAATTCAGCCATGCGCAAGGGATAGCCGCCTGTGCGTGGATCACGACCGGTAGGGAAGCTGGTAGTCTTTTGGCCTAAGAGAGTTGTGGGCGCCTGCTGGCCCCCCGTGGCCCCAAATACAGCGTTATTCACGTAGATGACCGTAATTCTTTCACACCGGGCCGCAGCGTGAATGATTTCTCCAGTGCCGATTGCCGCCAAGTCTCCATCGCCTTGGTAAGTAAAAATGATACATTCAGGAGCAGTGCGTTTTAAGCCGGTGGCCACGGCAGGACCACGGCCATGCAGTCCCATGGTCATATCACAGGCAAACTGTTTCCAATTTCTCACGGAGCAGCCAGCAGAAGTAATCCCAATCGCTCGATCCACTATGCCCAATTCATCCATGGCTTCGCCTATTAAACGTTGGACAAGGCCATGACCACATCCCGGACAGTAGGGATAAGGAAAGTCAGTCAAAGAATCTGGTTTGCCAAAGATTTTCTTCATTAAGCAAAATTCCTCCGCCTCCTAAATCTCTTAACCATTTTAAATATTTGCTTCCAGAAAAGATGTGGCTGGGAGCTGGGGCAGAATGGCCGCCGGGGAATGGAAATTTTATATTTCTTTGCTCAATTTTTTAATTTCCTCATATACTTCATCGGGGTAAATAATCTTTCCTCCACCTTGGCCCAGGTGATAAATGGGCATTTCTGGTCCCAACACGCGGGCAATATCTTCTTGCATCTGGCCGGCATTCATTTCGACATCTAAAATGGCTTTTATTTTGGCGCGCCTTTGCCTAAATACCTTTTCGGGGAAGGGCCAGAGCGTAATGGGGCGTATTAGCCCTACGGCCAGACCCTCAGTGCGTGCTTTTAATACGGCATCTAAAGCAATACGGGCGGAACTGCCAAAAGCAGCTACTACTAAATCTGCATCTTCCAAATATAACTCTTCCCAGCGCTGTTCTTTTTCGGCAATGGTACGATATTTTTCCTCCAATTCTTTATTGAGTTGGATAAGACCGGGATCATCGAAAGGAGCCGCATAAATTACTTTTCTTTCTCCTCGGCCTTTGCCGCGTAGCGCCCAAGGTTTTTCGGGAACGGGCCAGAATTTAACTAAATCAAAGTCTACGGGTTCCATCATTTGTCCCAGCATCCCGTCCATTAAAATTATTACGGGATTTCGGTAGAGGTCGGCTAGATAAAAAGCTAAAGAAGCTAATTCCGCCATCTCCTGGGTGGAGGCGGGGGCTAAAACTATGGCGTGATAATCTCCATGACCACCTCCTTTGGTAACTTGGCGATAATCTGATTGCGCCGGCGCGATTCTACCTAAACCTGGTCCTGCTCTGGTGACATCCACAACTACGCAGGGAAGTTGCCCTGCCGCCAAGGTGGTTAATCCTTCCGACATGAGGCTAATCCCCGGCCCAGAAGAAGATGTCATCGCCCGGGTGCCTGTGCAGGCAGCGCCCCAGATCATATTTATACCGGCAACTTCGCTTTCGCATTGGAGAAAAATACCGCCTACTTCTGGCATACGCCGAGCCATGTACTCAAAAAGTTCGTTCTGCGGTGTAATGGGGTAGCCCGTATAAAAGCGGCATCCGGCTCGAATCGCCCCTTCCGCAATAGCTTCATTACCCCGCATCAGCTCCCAGCTCATCTATAAAAGACCTCCGCGTAAATCACCATTTTTGGGGATCAAGGATCTTTTTTATTTCGGCCATCGAGGAACCTGCGGTGATGGCTTCAATTAATCTACTCTCTTTTTTTAAAATATTTAGCGCTTGTTGGATAACTTGTTTGATGAATCTTTGCGGCACAATGACCACGCCGGAATCATCAGCCACCACTAAATCTCCGGGGGATACAGGGACACCAGCGCAAACCACTTGGCCGTTTATTTCCCAAGCGGCAAACCTGAATTTTCCAGAAATAGGGGTCTGGCCCCGCGACCATACTGGATAATCGAGATTTCTTATATCTTGAATATCCCGCACCCCGCAGTCCACAATGTTTCCAGCCAAGCCATATTTTTTGGCCACGAGGGTCGATAAACCACCCATGGCCGAAACTTCTCCCTTTGCCCCGCCATCAATGACCACTACATCGCCAGGTTCAGTAAGGGCATAGGCATCACGATCAGCCAATTTAGCTTTAGCTTTTTCGTGAAAAGCTTGGGTAGGAGTTATTTCTTCTGGGATGTATTTTAAAGTAATAGCTGGACCAGCTATTTTTTTCCCCGGAATTACCGGTTTAAGAATTGAACCAGGAATGGCTCCTCTAATTCCCAAAGAATCGAGAACGTCGGATATAGTAGGGGTCAAACCATCATAGCTTAGCAATTCTTGAATAAGATTCTTAGGCGGCCGAGGAATCTGCCAGGTGACTATTCTTTCTAAAGGAATTAAACCCATGAGCCTGCGCTTGTATTTCTCCGGTATCCGCATATCGACTCCTTATTTATTATTTAACTTGGTTAAACTTAGTTTGTCAAAGAAAAAAGAAGAGATCTCTGGAAAAGGAGATCATAAATTACAATCAGTACAGGAGGGGGATGAATATTTTTTAAGAGATCTTAAGGAGGAAAGCATATTAATATTGTAAAAAGGACACTTCATCTTTAAGATAAAAATAAGGAAATGGCAGGATAAATTGAATCGCTAAGGAAAAGCTTTTCATTTTATATTGGCCGTGATATTTATAACCAGTGATATTCATAAAATGTAATTTTGAAATTATTAATGGGAGCGTAAAATAAACGACGTCTTCATGCGGGGTTCGACAAGCCCCAAGGGCTTGCCCTACGAGAAATTTAAAAAACCTAAAACGTAGGGCAAGGGCTTGTCCCTTGCCGCATGTGGTTTCATTTCTTATGTGGAATTACGGCACAATTTCATTTGGAAAACTCGATAAAGCCAGACCACGGAGTAAGATAAGAGTGATAACTGTAAATATTTAATTGCTCCGATTAATAAGTTATTAAAAATCAAAATAAGAGCATCAGCGCAACCAACACAGCGGATTGGCCTGCCTCTGGCCCTGCCTCTGGCCCTGCCTCTGGCGGGGTCGTATGACAGCTTTTCCAAGAAGAAGTAAAAATTTGATGCTCCGATTATAAGAGGAGGATGTCTATTATGCCCAAGGTATTAATCATGACCAAAAAGTTTGCGGAAGTATCTCGGGAACCTATTAAAGTTCTCCAAGAAGCAGGCTTTGAAGTAGAAGAGAAGGATTATGATCGTGTTTCCCTGGCCCAAGAAGAGGAGATTTGCCTGGAAATTCAAGGGGCAGATGTGATTGTGGTTACGGCGATGTTTCCGGCTACGCGAAAGATTATAGAAAGTGCCGATCGGTTAAAGATGATTGCTATTCGGAGTGCCGGATTCGAAGGGACGGACTTAAAAGCAGCTACAGAAAAGGGAGTGGTAGTTACTAATAATCCTGGGGCTAATGCTCATTCTGTGGCTGATATGACTATTGGTTTGATGCTGGCGGCTTGTCGCCTAATTGCCAAAAAGGATCGGGAAATGAGGCGTGGTCTTTATAATCGCGGTGGGGGTGTAGATCTTTTTCGTAAAACTGTGGGCATCATTGGTTTGGGCAATATAGGGAAAAAAGTAGCTCAGAGGCTGCAAGGGTTCGAGGTCAAGGTAATGGCCAACGACATTGTGGATTACCCAGAATTTAGACAGAAGTACAACATTCCCTATTATACCAAAGAAGAATTACTGCAAATGTCTGACTTTGTTACACTGCATGTGCCCCTCGATGATTCAACGCGCTTGATGATTGGCGAAGAACGTCTGCGACTAATGAAGCCTTCCGCATTTCTGATCAATACCGCCCGCGGAGAAGTGGTTGATGAGCAGGCTTTGTATAAGGCTCTCACCCAAGGATGGATAGCCGGGGCAGGCTTGGATGTTTATAAAGAGGAGCCACCGAAATTCCGAGCATTAATTGAGTTGGAAAACGTGGTTTGCACTCCCCATAGTGCAGGATTAAGTAGAGAGGCTTCTTACGCCATGGCCATGGAAACGGTTAAGAAAATAATAGCCTACTTTTCTGGAAAAATTCCCGAAAATGTTTTAAACCCAGAGGTATTTAAAAAAAATAAATAATAAAATTAAGGCATGCTCCCCTTGGGGAGAAAGATCGCTCAAGAAAGGTGTAGCTCAGCAAGCAAAAAATATTTGCCATTTCTGAGGCAAACGGGTAAATTAAATTTTAGTTGTCTAAAAAATGATAAGGAGGAATTTTTTATGAAGATTCTGGCTAGTTTTTTTTCTATTTTATTTATCCTTGGTCTGGGAAATTTTGCTCATGCTCAAATGGGACCAAGCTCCGGTCCTAAATTTTACTCTGATTTTAATCCGGTAGTAGGCGGTTGGTCGGAATATCAGATGAGCGCTAAGGGCGAGAAACCCATGAAAATGAAGGTCGCCATTGTGGGCAAGGAAGGAGATGCCTATTGGTATGAGACTGTAATGGAAGGGGGAAAAGAGGGCAAAATTATAAGCAAAATGCTCGTTTCGGGAAACCCGAATGACCAAAAAAATGTAAAAAGGATGATTTTTAAACAGGGAAATGAACCAGCCATGGAAATGCCTGTAGGCATGATGCCTATAGCCCAAGAAGGGCAAGAGGCAAAGGGGAAAATAGTTGATAAAGGAACAGAAACCATTAAGGTGCCTGCGGGAACTTTTAAAGCTCAACACTTACAATATAGAGATGCCGAAGAAATTGTTGATGTGTGGGTACATAAAGGACTATCGCCTTATGGGCTGGTGAAGTCCAAAGGAAAGGATTTTGAAATGGTTCTTCTTGGTTATGGAACAGGGGCCAAAACTTTGATTACAGAAACGCCGCAGAAGTTTGAAATGCCCCAGATTCCAGAAAGAAGACCCAAGAGGAGATAATAATTAATCTTGGCAGGATCCACCGCCAAGTAATAAATCCAAGATAAAAATAGTTTTCTCGGCCAGCATGCCCTTCTTTATCGCCCCTAAGGCAAA
>CAZAGD010000246.1:0-3764 GCA_964484485.1 uncultured Syntrophaceae bacterium | reverse complement strand
TTAAGAAAAAAAGATTACTCTCCCAGAGCTCACAGAGCACTCAGAGAAATAAATAAAATTATTAATAAATTTTTTACTCTGTGTTCTCTGTGGGCTCTGCGAGAGATAAATTTTTGGTTGCGGCTTTGCTGCGTGTGCTCTGAGTCCTCTGTGGCTTATAACCAAAAATTTCTTTGCGTCCTCGGCGCTCTTAGCGGTGAAACATTTCGCATTAATAGCCCACCACATATGGCAAAAGGCAAGCCCTTGCCCTCCGGGCAAATATGGAATAATGGGATGGTGAAAAATTGGAATAATGGAATAGTGGAAAATTGGAATAATGGAATGTTGGAATGGTAATTGATGGTCAGGAAAAGGAGAGTTGAGTCGAAATTAAGAATTGAATAAAATATTTTAAATTTAGAGTCATTTTTGAATTCCTATGAGGTTGGGGTGAAATAGTTTAAAAATAAAAAAAATGAAAGGAAGGAAGCTATGAGGATCCTCTTGGTTCAGCCTGGCTTTGGCGAGGGATTAGGTTTTCAGCAAATAGCTTTGGTAGAACCTTTAGGGTTAGAACTGGTAGCTGCTTCCCTTAGAGAAAATGGTCATATAGTTGATATTTTAGATTTGCGGGTTGAAAAAAAATTAGTGGACAAAATAAAAAAATTTCAGCCAACCTTGATCGGCATTAGTTGTTCCTTCGCTATAGATGTTTACCAAACACTGAAGATTGCGGCGGCTATTAAAAAAATTAATAAAGATATATTTGTTATAGTGGGTGGGCATCATGCTTCTATGAGTCCGGGCGATTTTAATCAGCCAGGCATAGATGCCGTGGTGATTGGCGAAGGGGAGATAACGGTAGTGGAATTGGTTGAGGCGGTGGAAAAAGGTCGAGACCTTTTTCAAGTTGCGGGGTTAGCTATAAATCAAGATGGGGAACAAAGATTAACCGTTAAAAGACCGAGAATTAAAAATCTAGATACCCTGCCACTGCCGGCGCGCGATATTTTGCATAGATACCGCAAATCTTATTACCTCGGCTTCCAACGGCCAATAGCTACAATAGAAACTTCGCGTGGCTGTCCTTATCGCTGCGAGTTTTGCAGTGTTTGGAACTTTTACGGAGGTGAATATCGAGTAAGGAGTCCCGAAAGAGTGGTAGCAGAAATAGCCACTTTGCGGGAGAAATATCTTCTTTTTACCGATGATAATTTTTTGCAATCTATTTCGCGCGCCCAAAAAATTGCTGAGCTTCTCCTTGCCAAAGGTATACGCAAAAGAATTACTATTCAGGCCAGAAGCGACTCAATCGTGCGTCATCCGGAGATAATCTCTCTCTGGCGGAAGGCGGGTCTCTGGAAAATATTTATCGGCTTTGAGAAGATTGCTGACGAGGAACTTTCCGCTTTGGGCAAAAAAAACACGGTAAAAAATAATGAAGAAGCCTTACGCATTCTCCGCGCCCACAAAATTGAAGTTTGCGCTTCTTTTATCGCTGATCCTCAATATGAGAAGAATGATTTTAAACGGTTGCGCGACTATATCCGGAGATGGAAACTTTATTCACCTTCTTTAACTATTTATACTCCTTTCCCAGGGACGGAACTTTTTAATCGCCTCAAAGAAAAATTAACCACCAAAAACTGGGAGCTTTACGATGCCGTCCACACTGTTCTGCCCACGAAGTTGAGCTTAAAAGAATTTTACCGGGAATTTTCTAAACTTTATAAAATTAGTTATCCCCGTCTTGATTTAGGATGGCATGGTTTGCGAGCACTGGCTAAGTCAATTGGCCAGTGGGATTCTTTTGTTCAATTTTGGAATATGATCCGTGCGGCCCACACTATGGCTAACGAAAGCTATTATTTAGTTGGGCATAATAGAAATTTTGTCCATGATAAAAATATTGCTTCATAATTCCAAAAAGATGACCTTTAGGCCAAATTATGAATTGCTAATTTTATCCCGGTCTCCTGGGGAAGAAGGCCAAAGGGTGGTTTATTTCGAAAATGGCCCCAGATCATCCCGTATATAGGCTTATATTGGACCGCGCACTCTCCGGAAGCCATCCAGAGCTTCGAAGAGATAAATATAAGTTAGGATTAGTCATTGAGGGAGGAGCCATGCGCGGAGTGGTTTCCGCGGGCATGGTGGCCGGCCTTGAATCTTTGGGATTAAGGAGAGTTTTTGATGTGGTTTACGGAGCTTCGGCGGGCGCCTTTAATGGCGCCTATTTTTTGGCCGGACAGGCAGCCTTTGGAACTACTATTTATTATGAAAACCTCAATACCAAAAACTTTATTAATTTTTGGAGATTGTTCCAGGGCAAACCCGTAGTCAATTTGGAATATGTCTTAAAGAAAGTATTAGTAGAAGAAAAACCGCTTCATTGGCCCTCTGTTCTTAACTCACCCATTCCCTTAAAAATTGTCGTTTCTTCATTAAAAATGTTGAAACCGGTGGTCCTTTCTGGATTTAAAAATAAAGAAGAACTTTTTGAGGCCTTATATGCGACGGCTAAAATGCCTTTGCTTAGCGGTGGGCCGGTGGAAATAGGAGGAGACCGTTTCCTGGATGCTGGCCTTTTTCAAAGCATCCCCGTTTTTGCCGCTTTGGAAGATGGCTGCACCCACATGCTCATTCTTTTAACTCGCCCTCAGGGGAGCCGCAGGAAGAAATCAACCCTTTGGGATAAATATCTCTTTGCCCGGCTAATTAATCGCTGGCAGAAAGGATTAGGAGATTGCTATTTGCGTATGCCCGATACCTATAACGAATGTCTTTCCTTTATCGACCAAAAAGAAAAAGACCAAGAGCGAGGACCTTTTTTAATTTCCCTAAGTTTGCCAGCAGATTATCTACCGCTAAGTAGATTAGAAAAAAATGCCGAGCTTCTGCGGCGGGCTGCCACAGAAAGCCAAAATCTTGTTTGCCGTATTTTGCAGAACCGACTTTGAATTCATGGGGTAATATCCTATCCAGCATGGCCGACCTTTCCCTTCCATTCCTATTCTATTTTTAATGGCGTAGCGGAACAGTTTCTATTTACTAAAAAAGGGCAAGTCCACTATTCGTACCTTTTCTAAATAGTAGTTGGGGATCTAAATCTTCCCTCTTTCCTAAAGTGTGGTTGGGGTCTAAATCTCCCTTCTTTTCTAAAGAGGGGTCGGGGGAATAGATCTCCCCTCTTTTCTAAAGAGGGGTTGGGGGAGATTATAAAGGCCATAGCGATTAGCAGAGATTACAACAAACCTTTAAGGTATAATTGATGAATAGATGGAAGCGAAAAATCTATGGAAAACCGACCGTTCGGCCACTCCCAGGAAAGCGGGAGTACAGAAATGCCTTAAAAAAACGGCATTCTTCCTTACCCAGGCAGGAATGATGGCTTTACATGCCGAAGGATTTAGGCAGAGATCTCAGCGAAAAAACTTGACAAAATTTTTTTAATTTGAGTAAAATTTGAATATAGGTTCATAATTCATAATTTAAATTAAAAAAATGAATAAAAATTCGGCTCCTTTAAGCAGAAAGGAAAGAGAACATCAAGCCCGGCGCAATTATATTTTACAAATCGCCGAGAAATTATTTGCCCAACGCGGGTTTTATGGGACTACTATGGCCGATTTAGCAGCCGTGTCCGAGTTTTCTGTGGGCACCCTCTACAATTTTTTTAAAAGTAAAGAGGAAGTATATTACTCTTTAATCATGGATAAGCTCGATTCCATGCTGGAACAATTAAGCCGGGAAATAAATAAGCTACCGGAGGGTTTGCCGCA
>CAZAGD010000245.1:0-3673 GCA_964484485.1 uncultured Syntrophaceae bacterium | reverse complement strand
TTAATGATTAAAGGATATTCCCCTTTTCGGGCCGCTTTTGTAGCTATACTAATTTCCGTAGCCATCAGTTTTTTAAAACGCAAAACTTGGATGACGCCCCGAAAAATTGTCTCGGCCTTGGAGCGGGGAGCAAAAGATATGGTCATGATTGCTGGTGCTTGTTCCTGCGCCGGTTTAATTCTAGCGTGCTTATGAATACAGGTCTAGGATTGAAATTCAGCACTCTGGTCATTTCTTCCTCTCAAGGGATATTTTTGATCGCCGCTTTACTCATCATGATTTCCTCATTGATCTTAGGTATGGGGCTGCCCACCACAGCCGCTTATGTTCTTGCGGTTGCTGCAGGTGGACCGGCTTTGATTAAAATGGGGGGCGAATTATTGAGTGTCCACCTTTTTGTATTTTACTTTGCCATATTAGCCTGCGTTACTCCACCGGTGGCCTTGGCTGCATATGCTGGAGCCGCCATTGCTAAAACTGATCCCTTGAAAACAGGCTTTGAGGCCTCAAAATTGGTTTTAGCCGGCTATTTGATTCCTTACATGATGCTTTATAATCCCGGTCTTATGCTGCGGGGCTCTTGGAGCGAAATTCTCCTAAGCTTTGCCTTGTCTCTTTTCACGATCATATTTTTAGCCATGGCCGTTGAAGGATACAGCCCGGGAGGACCTTTGAATTCCCTCGAACGCCTTCTGGCCTTAGGGGCGTGCGTAATCTTCCCTTTTCCCCTCCTTTTTGACCGACTGACATCTTTCATTCTGGCCATGGTTTCTTTTACAGTTTTTATTATCCAGCAACGTCTCCGCCAAAAAAGAAAAAGCCTGAGCTTTTCTTAATTATTGACGGAAAGAAATTATATTTTGCATCTTAAGCTACAAGTCATAACGAAAAGGCGCCGCGAAAAAGCAATTCCCCGCGAGATGGCCGCAATATACGGGCTTGCTGGGAAAGGTTTGGCAAGGAAAAAGCAAAATATTTTGCTTTCTCATTAATAATTGATTTTACATTCCCGATCACAGGTTAAATCTTTTAAACGGGCTGGCCAATCGGCAGGAAGCTTGATGACTTTAGTGACCGGAGCATTATACATAGTGTAAAAGGTCATGGACTTGTTCCGGGTTGGGTCCCCGCATACAAAAATTAATATTTGCTTGGGATTAGGAACGACAGGAATGGTCGCATCTTCTTCCTCGGCGACTTTAGGGAACCATGGAGGCATTTTCCCTTTTTCAATTACCTGGGAGGGAAGCTTGCCTTTGCGGATAAAATCTTTATGGGTTTCTTGTTGCCCTTCGTGCGATCCGAAATAAGATTCAAAGTCGACTTCTTTAATGGTATAGCGCGCATTTTTCCAGATCGCTTCTTTCACCATCTCTTTAGTATATCCTCCTTCGGCAAAAGCCTTAGCCAAACCCGGAGTCATAAAGATCGTAAAAACTAACCGAGGTGATTCTTGTTGCCCCACGCTGTGATTGGGACTTCCTGACCGCGCCACATCATAGGCGAGCAATTGGGCTATGGCCTCCAGATTATTTCCTACAGGATACATCTGGTAACCCCATTTCGCCGTGCCACCGATAGTCACTGTACTAACGAAGGGATCGAAACCTTCATCGACATGGTAAGGTTTCCATCCCATGTTCGAAAGTATCTCTTCATTCTCGGCGAAAACAGGGGGCAGTATATATCCAAAAGTTCCCATATAAACTTCTCCAGGCCGCTGACCAGCCAGATTATGGCGCACAAGCCCTAAAGCGCGGCCAATGACCGGATTAGCCCCCCGAGATACAAGCGCCACACCATTTTCAATACCCAATGCTTTACAAATAGGGCCATTAACAACAAAAAACATGTTCCACCCGCCCGTACTACCTAACTGTTCTAAGTTATAAAAAGGATCGCCCATAGCCTCTACGGCAGCGACTAAGACAGGCATATGTTCAGGGCGGCACCCGGCCATTACTCCTTGAACGGCAATATTCCACGGGGTCACCCGCACGCCGGCAGGGCGGAGCACTGCTACTTCTTCTTCTGGAGAAAGGGGCGTGCAAGCTAAAAATTCTTCTACGCGGTCAATCGTTGGTGGAATAATGGCTAAGCCGTCGGTCCACCAATTTGCCGAAAAGAAAATATTCACTTCCTGGAGCGTCCCTCGAAAAATAATTTCCCTGGGCCCAGCTTTTTTTGGTGAAATGCCTTTTCTTTCCAAAGGGTAGGTTAATGCTTCAATGATTTCATTGACTGTTTTATCCTGGAAATATTTATTGATGGTAGAAATTGAGTCGAGGCTAATTGGGCCAGGATATTCAGCATAACGCAAATTGGGTATACCCTCAGCCAGGCCTGTTTTTTCTACCAACGATAAAAAACTTGTCGCGGCAATGGTTACGGCAGGAATTCCCAATTTTTCAGCCTCGATAGCTGGCCGCGCCGCGGCCGGCGTGCAAGTTCCTCAACCCCCATTTCCTGTTATTACCGCATCGCACCTTTTCTCTATTAGGGCATTGCGCAATTTTTTTAGGGTCTCCTCTTTCTGCTCTGGATGAAGAGAAGCAATAGTGACCAGCGGAAATTCCTGGAAAGGAATAAATTTAATTGTGGGATAGCGCTTTCTTAATAATCTTTCAATGATAGGAAATGTTTCGTCTCCCCGAAAGCCTCCATTCCAAATTTCTCCAATGGTTTTTCCTTCTAAGGTCGGCAGCCGTGGCGCCATGGAGATCATTCTAACTACGGGCTCACCCAAAGGGCTTACTACTTCATACTCTCTATTCTTTGTTTTTTTTACGCTTTTCATTCTATGAGCTCCTTTTTATTCCACCTACGAAGTGGAAAATCGGTCCATCCAGGTGGCTAAAAGATCTTTGGCCAATTTCTCTATATAATCTCGATTTTCCAGATCGCTTAACCATTTTTTGGGTATTCCTTCAAACCCATACTTTGCCCCAGCAATTGCTCCGCACATCGCTGCTATTGTATCCGTATCTCCACCTAAACTTACAGCGTAAATCAAGGAGTCGGCAAAGGTTGATTGGGCCAGAAAAGAAAAGATCGCCGTCGGCACAGAATTAAAGGCCTCTATACCATTCCCTAATATCCTAATTATCTCTTTTTTATTTGCTTTCTTTGGCAGCAACCACCGGCAATCTTCTAATTTCTTTCTGTATATCTCCTCCCTGGTGAAAGCAATTAATTTTTCCAGAAAATTTTCTTCTTCTTGCAAGGCCAAAGCAACCGCATAAGCTTCTAAGGCAGCTCCTTCCAAAGCTAAGGGGTGAGAATGAGTAATTCTACTTGCCTCATAGGCTACTCTCCTTAATTCTTCTGGAGAATGCGCATAAAAAAGACCAATGGGCGCTATTCTCATGGCCGCTCCGTTTCCATAAGAACCACCTGGGAAAATCTGCTTATCAAGCTCTTCAGACCATTTAGCACCCTGCTTCATCATCCTAAAAATTCTGGGCGGACCTGAGCCATATCCACGCCATGGTTCTTTTTCGTAATTTGTAATAAACCTCTCCGTCATGTCTTGGCCGTTGAAACCTTTACAGGCAATTAATGATTCTGCTACACCGATCATCATCGCTGTATCATCTGTATACCGAGAACTAATATCTTGAACTTCCCCTGGTTTAAAATAACCTTCCCATGCTGCTCCCAGGGAATCGCCAAT
>CAZAGD010000244.1:0-2542 GCA_964484485.1 uncultured Syntrophaceae bacterium | reverse complement strand
GTAACCCCTGACCGCCAGCTTCAGCATCTACCGAGGCCGCGATCCACCCTCCTTCGCAGTATTTCTTAAAGGCATCGTGGAAAGCGGCGGGGACTTTTACCTTTCCTTTTTCAAAAGTGCATCCCTCTTTGTCGGAAATGGAATTTAACGGCGCAATAACTTCAGTAGCCAGCTTGGCTGCTTCCTCCAAAACCATATCAAAAGTTTCGCGGGAAAAATCTTTGAACTTATCAAACTCGCACAGTCGGTCGATGCCCAGTTGTTCGTATAACACAAAACGAATATCCCGCATATTGATGGGAAACGCACCATTACTCATGGAGTCCTCCTTATAAAATTTATTGAACCTCCCTTGGCCTCTTCTGGGCGCAATTCTACGGCAAAATTTATTTAATTGTCAAGAAAATTCGCATCCATACTATTCGTAGGCGAAATATAGCTGTTAATACCCTTTTTCATATTTCTTCCCAGGGGGCGGGGTGGGCTACTAAGCGCGCTCCTTGATGGGCTTGTTCCGCTTTTTCGGCGAAGAGGCCTAAAATTCCCGGAGCTTTTCTTTGCGGAGGTTTAGTCCAGGCCCGGCGCCTTTTTTCCATTTCTTCTACCGAAATTTCTACCCGCAACGACCTCTCTGGCAGACTTATGGTAATGATATCTCCGTCGCGCAATAAAGCTAAAGGCCCACCAATGGCCGCTTCTGGAGAAACTTGACATACGCCCAAGCCGCGCGCAAAACCAGAGAATCGACCGTCGGTGATCACCGCCACTTTGCCTTCCAAGCCCATGCCCACTACTCCGGCCAGAAGGGCATATATATCCGGCATGCCGGGAGCGCCTCGGGGACCAGCATAGCGAATGATGATCACTTCTCCTTCTTTAATCTGCTTACTTTTTAAAGCCGCTAAGCCCTCCTCTTGCGAGTTAAAGCACCGTGCTGGACCGCGGTGATAGGGAATGGTATTATTCAACATGCGGGCTAAAGAACTAAGGGGAGCTAAATTGCCCTTAAGTACGGCAATTCCTCCATGAGGAAGCAGCGGTTCTTTTAAAGAAAAAATGGTGCGTCTATTTTTCTTATTATAAGATTCTCCTCGTTTAACCCAATCCTGAATAGTCTTGCCCCCTACGGCTTTGGCCGCCGGATTAAGTAGCGGCTGTAACTCTGTCATTAATGCGGGAATACCTCCTTCTTCATGAAAATCTGGCAGATAATATTGGCCAACGGGCTGAACATTGGCGAGGCAAGGAGTATTTTTACTGAACTCATCTACTTTTTTAATATTTATGTACTTTTCTAACCCCAACTCTCGGGCTAAAGCCAGAATATGCAGAATGCCATTAGTGGAACCTCCCAAAGCTAAACAAACCCGCAACATATTTTCCAAATTCTCCGGCCCCATTATCTTTCGAGCGCTCTCTCCTTGCCGAACCATCTGGACCACAGTTTCTCCAGAAGCTTTGGCCAATCTGAGTCTTTCGGCGGATACGGCACGCGCCGTGGCGGCCCCGGGTAAAGTCATGCCCACGGCTTCGGCCAAACATTGCATAGTGTTAGCCGTACCCATGATGGAACAGGCTCCGGGTGAAGGGCAGACCACATCTTCCAGGGCTTCGATGACTTGTAGATCTGTTTTCCCCTCCGGAAGCGCGCCAAATACTAACTCATCTAAATCGGAGAGAGTAACGCTCCGCTCGCCCAATTTCCCTAATTCCATACACCCCCCAGGAAGGATGATACAGGGGAGGTCTAAACGCGCCGCAGCTAACAGGGCCCCGGGCACCACCTTGTCACAGGAAACTATAATTACCAGACCGTCGAAGATCTGCTGTTCAATTATCGCTTCTATATCAAAAGCAAAAAGATCGCGCGTGGGCAGATCGTAACGCATAGAAGGTTCTCCTAAACTGGCTGTAGGACACTGAGAGATGGCCGTGAACTCCAGCGGCGTTCCTCCGGCTTTCCAAACGCCATCGCGCACAAGGCGGGCTAATTTATCTAAGTGATAATGACCTGGACATACTTCGCCCCAAGAATTCACAATGGCAATTAAAGGCCGCGATAAATCCTCCGTAGTATAACCCATGGCTTTATAAACTGCCCGCCGGTGGGCGCCAGTTGGGCCGTGGTAATATTTCTTAGTACGCCATTCTCTGGAAGCATTCATTTAAACTTTCCTTTCTTCTTTAAAATTTAAAATATTATGCCATGGCCCATACAAATCCTTCAATCTAAATAATTCCTGACCACCGATGGTTTCATTTTAAATTGCTGGAAATTAATTTTTCCCTCTTTCCTAAAGAGGGGCTTGAGGAGATTAAATAATTTTCAAAATTCTTTTCGTTGGCGAGCAGATATGTTATAAGAAAAAATAAAGCTGTTGGGCTGAGGAGAATAATTAAGCTATGGCTGACTTACGAGTAAAAATTAAAAATGTGACTTTAAAGAATCCCCTTATCATTGCTTCAGGCACTCCTACCTATGGAGCCAGCATGGTCAAGAAATGCATTCAAAGTGAAGCGGCCGCTTTTGTCACCAAAACCC
>CAZAGD010000243.1:0-21884 GCA_964484485.1 uncultured Syntrophaceae bacterium | reverse complement strand
TACCTACATATCTAAAAGCTGCCATTTTGATCTCACCTCTCCCGCCATGACAACTTTTTACTTTAAAAAACCAAAATATTTAATGCTCCTATTGAACATCTGATGCGCGTCTGAATTGAGGAAATGTATCATAAATTTCCATAATTTCCCTTACTTTGGAATCCTAATTAATTCTGCAAGTGCTTCAGAATCTTTAAAAATCCCGTTATTTATCCTTCCCATATCATATTGACTGAATCTGACAAAAGTCCATAATAAGCTCCTAAAGTAAGCGCAGGTATCCATAGTGTTGAAATGCTGCAAAAGCTCGGCGAATAGCATTTTTCTCCTCTTCGCAATTTGTTTCTTCTAATACCTAACTTCTATCTATATTACTCTTTGATTGATGCCAAGGAACAATTGCAAAAATTACCATTAATAATAATCCCAGGATGACGCTAGCAATAAAAAGTCTCCCACCAGAAACTTTAACAAGCTCCCCGTAAATTATCATCAAAGAACTCGGGGGAATCAGGACACCAAATAACCCTCCAGTTCCAATTATACCCTATACCGGTTTATGACTATAATGTCGTCGGAACATAGTTGGGATGGCGACGATCTTAATTGTAAGAACTGTTGCAGCACTCGAGCCAAAATTGCGGCAAAAAAACCACAAGCCAAGATAGTGGCTATGGCAAGTTCCCCCATGGATTCTCCGAAGGAAGACACTCATCATTTCCAATATATCTTTTCTTATATTTATTGGCCTATAAAATATTAGCCATAAGCATAAAAATTGGAAGAACGCAGAGGATAAAACTATCTATATTTTGATAATAATATGAGCAAAGGGCGTGATATAAAAATCGTGAGTGAATAATGAGAGCCGATTTTGTTTTTCATGCTATTTTACAAGTCATTGAAAGAAAGTAAAACGATCGCCACAATCTTATTAGAAGAAGAGGTGGACATGCTCCTGCCTTTGACGGGGTTGCATCAGCAGGTTTAAGGATAAAAAGCTCATATATTTAATAATTATTTAAAGAAATTTCTCTTAAAAGGCGAGCTGCTCGGTGAGGATTAAAGACTCCGCAAACACAGGGTTTACTTAAAATTTCTGCAGCTTCTTCTATTTTCTTTTTCCCTTTTTTAATTTCATCCAAGAGAAATTTAACAAGATTGAAGGAAACCAAGCCATGGCCACACATTGTGGTTATGTCCAAGATTTTTGAAGAAGGCAGTTTTTCTCGCTTACCCCAAATTCCTAAAGAAAAATTTATCGTATGTCTGACCAATCCAATTTTTTGGCAATCTTCTGCTATATGGGAAAATAATCCAGAAATTACGACCGAAACACCAAGTTCTTTATCTTTTATTTCTCTCAAAGCTTGTATAAGTACTTCCCGATCATTAAACACAGCCATGCCTATTTTTATTCGGCGATAAAGGGATAGTAATCGTTCGTCGGTGGGATTAGGAAATAAAGCCTTTCCAGTATAATTGATCGGATTGTGTTTAAGAACAAGACGAAATAGCTCCACTAAATTATTAATTTTCTCTTGATCTTCTCCTTCTACCATGGCCAAAATTATGTAGTCATCTGAACCATCTTCATGAATACCGCTGCGGTGCAAACTGTGGGTCACAAATATCCTCCTTATTTTAAATATTATTTCAGGCTTTTTTAAATATATAAGAGTGAGAATTTTATAATTCAGCCAAAGGCCGCCCTAGGCCTAAGTTAACTTTACCATTAGGGTAAAATTTTATTCCTTTTTGAATTAAAAATTTTTCTAAAGGGAAACTTCCGTCTGGATTACTACGGCCTATTAAGCTAATACTGGCAACAGTATCCAGCTGATTCGCTAATTTAATAAGCAGCGTTAAAATTTCTTCCGCCCGGGCAAAAGGAACTTTGAATTCTACTATTGCTGAAAGAACTTTTTCCTCGAGTATTTCAGGGTAAAGAGTTCCTTCTTTGGGATCATTGATTAGTGAGCTAATAGGGTTGGCTTCTTCTAAAGTTATCTGCAATCTGGTTACTTCTTTGATAACTTTTTCAACCTCCCGGAAGCGCGTGCCTACACCCGGGCGCCCGAGTTCTATAGCAACCCCTATTTCTCCTCTTTTTATCCTTCCAGTGATATCGTTGGTTTTCATTTCCGCTGTTCCTCTTCCAGCGATAGCAGTTTTTTTATGAGGAATAGTAGGGTCACTGAATTCAGCTCTGAGAATCCGTGGCCAAGATAATTCATCCCTAAAAAAAGCTGAGTTTTCACAGATCCCAGCTCGTAAACAAACTCCGCATTCCACACACTCATCTTGTTCGATAATTACCTTTTTTTCTTTAAGACGAATGGCTCCCATAGGACAAAAAGGAAGGCATTTTGCGCATTTTTGGCATTTTTCTTCTTCAATCTTCACTCTATTAACTCCTTTTGTTTTGATTTAAAAAAGATTAACCTCATCCCTGGCTATTTTTAGTCAGCCCTCTTTAAGAAATTTTTGCCAATTTAATAAAAATTTTTTCTTATTTTTTAAATTTAAAAATTTAATTATTCGAAAAATTTGGGCGCTTTCCCTTGTTTGCGAGCTTCGGCAGTCTCTTTCGCTACTGCCAGAATTTTATCCCATAAATCTTGTGCTGGTTTTCCGAATTTTTGAACAGCGGGCTTCCAAATATAGCCCCGGGCAGGCTCTGACCATTTTTCTGCTTCCTCTGGAGACCATTTATAGTGTTCTTTAAATTTGGTCTTTAGGAAATCTTCTGTTTTTTGGACAAAGGCGCGGGCATGTTGATATGCCCAAGGAGGCATTTCCCGATTAACTTTTTCAAAAGCTTTTTGCACATCTGGGGGCAAGCTTTGCCATTTTTTCAAGTTCATGCATACCGGCGTTGGCGATCCTCCTACTCTTCCAAAAGTGATGGCCCTGGTTACCTCCCAAAGGCGGGTGGAAGTTACAGTAGCTATCGTCGTATAAGCAGCATCCACAACTCCCCTCTGCAAGGCCATATATGATTCAGAAGCAGGAATAGAAACGCCTGTGCCGCCCCAACTTTTTATTACTTTCGCTGCCGTCCCAGGTGCGCGAACTTTAAGGCCTTTAATATCATCAAAATTCCTAAAAATTTTGGGACCTACAAGACAAATTGGGGGCAATTCGGCAGACCAGCCAAGGAATTTAATTCCATCCTTAACAAAAATACTTTCCAATTCTTTTATTGTTCGAGAAGTGATGACTACAGAATCCCCTGGCTCCCAATAGGACGACTCACTTGATAAGCAGACCAAAGGGATTTTTCCTCCATAATATACTGGCACGAGTCCACACATATCAATAGTTCCCTGCATCAAAGCCTCATATTGCTGGAGAGCCTTAACCAATTGTTCAGCAGGATAAAACTTTATTTCCACCCTACCATTGGTTTCTTCTTTAATTCTTTGGATATAATAACGGTAATATTCGCACCGGTCATCGTCAGGAGGCACATAATCTGCCCAGCTTAACGTAATAGGAGCAGCAGCATGCAATGGAACATTGCTTGCGATAAAGAAAAATACCCAAATGAAAAAATTCAATATGGTTGCTTTTTTCATAATTTTTCTCCTCCCTTAATTTTTCTGAATATTTTAGATGTCCTTTATTATTTCTAAAATTATGACTTGGTCATTTCATCATCATTTTGGGCAGATACATAATGATTTCGGGAACCAAGATGACAATTACGATAGCTACGATATATAGAACCACAAAAGGCGCTGCTCCAATTATAATTTCTGTTAGCGTTATATAGCCCTCGCCGATGCCCTTCATCACAAATAAGTTGAACCCAACCGGAGGAGTTATGGCTGCTGTTTCTAAAATCATAACCGAGATAACTCCGAAGTAAATGGGGTTAAAACCAAATTTCATAGCTAATGGATAAAGAACAGGCATGGTAGTAAGAATGATAGGCGTAGGATCCATAAAAAATCCCAGGATAAAAAGAGTAGTAAGAATCATCGCTAAGACAGTATATTTGGAAACTCCCAAATTTACCACGAAGTCAGTCAAACCTGCAGCAACTCCTCCACGCACGGTAGCATGCCCAAAAGCCAAAGCTCCCAGAAAAATTAGAATGATGAAGGCCCCTAAACGTACTCCATCAAAGGTAGCTTTAATAATGTCTGGCAGAGTTAACCGACGGTATGCCACCCCAAGCAAAATTGCTGCTACAGCTCCTATGGAAGCAGCTTCCGTAGGAGTAGCTATGCCAAAATATATAGTGAGTAGCACAGATAGTATAACTAAAATCAGAGGCAAAATATTAAAGGTGGCTTGCCACCTAGTAAGGTTTCCCAATGCCTCCAGAGGGATAGGAGGTGCCAATCTTGGATTGATTTGACAACGGATAATTATATAAAAAATAAAAATGGCCGCAGTCATTAGCCCAGGAAATATCCCTCCGGCAAACATGTGTCCGATTGATTGCTCGGTAATAATACAATACATAATCATAGGAACGCTTGGCGGAATCAGTATACCTAAGGCACCTCCCGCGGCTAAAGCTCCAACCGCTAATTTTTTTTCATACCCATATTTTTTTAGAGAAGGCATGGCTACGAGGCCTACGGCTGCCGCCGTAGCTACGCTCGTTCCGCTTATTGCAGAAAAAATAGCACAAGTAACAATCCCGACTGTATTAAGGCTTCCCGGAACTTTCCCCAACCATATTCCTAAACTGCGGAAGAGGTCGTCGTTGAACCTCGCCCTCTGGGCATAAAGAGCCATCATTATAAAAAGAGGGACACACGTAAGGGTAAAGCTATTTAAATGGTGGAAAAAGTACCCTGGCAAATCGAATAGAAGCTCAGTTTCTTTTGAGAGCATAAATAAGCTGGCTAATGATGTTATTAAAAGAGTAAACCCCACTGGAATTCCGAGCATCATGAGAACCAAAAGGCTTCCAAACATCATTATTCCGATTATGTACCATTCCATCATGCTTAAGGATCTCTTAAATTTCTTTCAAGCGCTGCCAAACCTGCCTTATTCTTGATAGGGTTTGTAAGCCGAATAAAAAAAATCCTACTGGGATTATAGCCATGATTGGCCAGAGCAAAAATTCTTGGACAGTTTCCGACCTCCAGCCACGAGAATAATATGTCCATGTAGTCAGAGTGCCGAAGTAGCAGACAAAAGCGATGCAAATTAGAAGAAGAGTGTAGCCCGTGAGACTTATATAATGTTGAATTCGTTTGGGAAAATGTATGTAGAGCATTTCCGCAGAGACATGAGATTCTAAGAGAGTAGCGAAGGGGAGGGCCAAAATACAATGAAAGATGTAAATGTACGCACTTACTTCATCTCGCCAGTCAATTGGATTCTTAAAAAGATATCGCGCAAAAACACCACAAAACACTAAAAATAAAAGAAACAAAGATAAAAACCCGGAAACATATCCAGACCATCGCGACAGCTTATCGATTAATTCCCAAAAGCTATTTTTTCTATTTGGAAAAGACATCAATCTATGCTTAGCCCATTATTAATGGGAGCATTAAATGTTTCGCTTTTTCCCTGTCAAAAAAACTTATAGGACGGCCCCGCCAAAATATTTACTTGCTATTTAACATTTTTTTCATTATTTTAGCAGCTCGGTAGGGATTGAAAACCCCACAATCGCATAGGCGCGATAGCTCAACTGCCGCGTTATCCAAGGATCGCTTTCCTTCGCGAACCTCCCCCAGAAGGTACTCTACAAGATCGGGCGAAACCATAGCATGACCACACATGGTAATGATTTCTAAAACTTCTTGCTTGGGTAGCTTTTCTACGGCACCTAAAGTCTCTAATGAGTTATTTACGGTGTGAGGTTTTAATCCAATAGAATGGCAACATTGGACCACATGGTCGTAAAGACCCGAAACTACTACCGAAATCCCTAAATCTTTCTCTTTCAATTCCTTCAAACATCCTAATAAATTTTCTCGATCAGTGAAGACTGCATGAGCTATGCGTTGATTTTCTGCCGTCATTAACTTATCTATAGTCGTCCGATGACTGTTCCCGACACGGGCATTACCAAAATTCACTGTTTTGTAATGCGAAATAATTTCAAAAACCTGCTTCATCTTCTCTGAGGAACCTTCCAGATTATATCCGCGCGCGGGCATGACTAATAAAACATAATCTTCACTTAAACTTATTTCATCGCCTCGTCGATGCAGCGTGTGTGTCATATGTCCTCCTACATTCCAGGGCGACCGAGCCCCACATTAACTTTAGCATTTGGTCGAATTGTGAATCCTAATTTTCGCGCAATAGGTATGGTGGGAATGCTTCCATCTTCACCTACTCGCGAAATCATATCAATAGTAACTACTGTACTCAGTTTAGGAGTTAGTTCTTTAACTTTTTTTAAAACTTCTTCCAATTTTTCTAAAGGCACGATGAATTCAATAATAGCTGAGAGAACTTTTTCTGAAAGTATTTCCGGTCTTAATATTCCTTTATTTTTATCAATCATCAAAGCTGTAACCGGATTTTGAGGTTCAAATTG
This sequence comes from uncultured Syntrophaceae bacterium, assembly GCA_964484485.1. Taxonomy (GTDB): domain Bacteria; phylum Desulfobacterota; class SM23-61; order SM23-61; family SM23-61; genus CAZAGD01. Next base: position 15,358 of record CAZAGD010000243.1, on the reverse strand, counting down.
GACTCCCAGCGAAGCCAGTGCTTGCGCCATCAGCTGAACATCCTGAAATCGGGTTCCCACATTTGGCCTACCAAATTCTAAGCCTATACCCACGAAGCCGGGTTTAAACCTATTAGTAACATCATTGGTTTTCATCTCTTCTGTGCCGCGGCCACCAATATCAGTACTTGGATGGCGGATAAGAGGGTTACTAAACTCTTGCCTTACAGTTCTTGGCCAGGTTAATTCTGGTTGAAAAATAGCATCAGCAGGGCATATACCGGCCCGCAGACATACTCCACATTCTACGCATTCATCCTCAATCACCTCTCTAACTTCCTTTTGGGGATCCTCCCTAATTGCCCGGACAGTACAATAAGATTGACACGTTCCGCAATTTACACACTTTTCTGGATCAATCCTCATCCTCTTTCAAGCCTCCTTTCCCCCTTTTTAGTCAGATATTTTTGAAACAATGGGTAACACAGTGAAATCACAGAAAAAGCAATTAGCACTCCACTAATAGGTCGAGTTATTAATACGGTAGGATCGAAATTAGCAAGAAGCATAGCTCTGCGCAAGGAAACTTCGGCCAATTCTCCTAAAATCATTCCTAAAACTAAAGGCGCAAGGCCAAAATCTAATTTTTTCAATATATAACCGGCAAAGCCAAAGGCCAAAGCAACATAAACATCTGACATAGAATTATTTAAAGCATAAGAACCTATAACCGCAAAGAGAATAATAGCTGGACCGATCTTGTAATAAGGAAAATCCATTACTCTTACTAACAATTTTATTCCTATAATTCCCGCCAAAATGATCAAGATATTTGAGAAAAAATACCCAGCAAATATGGAATATACTAATTTGGGCTGTTGCATCATCATCATAGGGCCAGGTCGTACGCCATGAATTAAAAAAGCACCGATCATTACTGCCGTCACCGCACTCCCTGGAATCCCTAAAGTTAAAAGAGGAACCATCGCTCCTCCTGTAGCCGCATTATTCGCAGTTTCTGGAGCTGCTATACCTTCTAAAATGCCAGTCCCAAACTTCTCTGGATGCTTCGACCAACGGACAGCCTCACTATAACCAAAGAAAGCAGCGGTTGTAGCTCCTACGCCGGGTAGTATTCCCAAAAATGTGCCAATCAACCCTGAACGTAAGAAGGTCCATTTTAGGGATAAGATTTCTTTCCAAGAAGGAAGGCCAATTTTTACCTTCATTTGCTCTTGATAGCCTTTCCTTTTACCTTTATAAATCCCTTTTTCTACTTGTTCAAAAACTTCACTGATTGCGAAAAGGCCGATAACCGCAGGAATAAAAGTAATGCCCATAAGTAAGCCACTAACCCCAAAAGTAAAACGAGGTGTCCCAGATATGGGAGATGTTCCAAAAGTAGCTAAAAAAAGACCTATGGCTGCTGCTATAATGTTTTTTAAGACTGACTTACCCCCAATACCTGAACAAACACTTAAGCCCAATACTGCCATGGCAAAATATTCTGCCTCTCCGAATTGTAAAGCTACTTCGGAAAGAGGTACAGAAATCGCCACTAATAAAATAGTACTCATCAGGCCGCCCAGAGCTGAAGAAAGCATAGCTGTCCCTAATGCCTTCCCCGCTTGTCCTTTTTTAGCCATCTCATGCCCATCGAGAATCGTCATGATTGCTGGAGCTTCTCCAGGAATACGAAAAAGGATGGCCGTGATGGAGCCAGCGTAAGTGGAAGTACAATAAAGGGAGATCATTATCAACAGGCCAGTTATAGGTTCCATATTGAAAGTAAAAGGAATAATCAAGGCTACGGCCATTGGTCCGCCTAAACCAGGCAGAATACCAATAGCCAATCCAATAAGCATGCCCACAATCATGGCCAGGATATTAAACGGCTGTAAGACAGTAACAATTCCTATACCCAAAAGTTCTATCATTAGGAAAAGCCTTATTCAAGTTAATAAATATATGTGCTCAAAGTTTTGAAAATCCATATTCCTCGAGGTAAAGCGGAGTAAATTAAAAGACCAAAAATTAAATAAATAATGGCAGTCATTCCTAAAGAAAAAAAGAATATTCCAGAAAACTTTCGGTCGCCCATAATATATGAAAAAGCCATTAGAGATAAAAATGTAGAAAAAAGAAACCCCAGATAAGAAATGGAAATAATATATAAAACCAAAACAATCATTACAGCTGCTAAAGAAAATTTTGTCGAATGTGGCGATTTATCTTTTTCTTTGGGCTTCTCTCTAATAAAAAAGGTTCTGAGGAAAAGGATAGCTGATAGAGCAATAATAACTCCTAAAACTAATCTCGGCCAGAAAGAATCTCCCATTTGGTGGAATCCTTTAATTATTGGTAACTGACCGGCTAAACAATAAAAATAAAGGGAAATCCCAATAATAACCAAGGCGCTAATTCTATCAGCCATCTTTTCCCCCATTTCCTCACCTATTTCATAAAATCTTCATATAAAGGGGTATTCTTATTTTTTAATTTGATAAACTCCTGTGCGTTTAAAAAATTCCGTAGCCCTTTCTGCGTCTTTTTTCATAAATTCAGCAAAATCTTTTGAATTCAGATACCCTTTTCTCCAATCCAAAAAAGACTCTTTTTCATATTTTTTGTACGAAGGCGTATTTATAGCTGCTGTAAAAACCTCTTCTAAATAACGAACAATATCTTCAGGTACACCCTTCTTTACAACTATCCCTCTATAAATTCCTAATACTTCTTTAGCACCCATTTCCACAGTTGTAGGAACGTCAGGAAAAATAGGAACTCTATTTTCGGCAAATACGGCCACAGGGATAACTTTCTTACCCTCTATTAAAGAAAGCGCTGCTCCTGGCTCTTCTAACATAGCATCTGTATGGCCACCTAAAAGGGAAGCATGTTGTTGGCCTGCTTTATCAAAAGGAATTATTTTGGGCGTGATTCCCACGGCTCGGACAAAGGAATCAGCTATAAAAGCAGTGTATCCATGAGCTAATCCAACAACTCCCCAACTTTGCTGTCCAGGGCGGGCTTTGGCATCCGCAATCAATTCTTGAATATTTTTAAACTTCCCGCCAGCTTTAACCAAAAGCATCATTGTATCTAACTGAGCTCTAATTATCGGCTGAAAATCTGTATATTGATATTTAGTTGTCCCCAACAACCCTGCAGTAACAAGAACAGTGCTCGAGCCAGCCCAAATTGTATAACCATCTGCTGGCTGACTCTGCAGATATTCTAAGGCCACTACCCCTCCTGCTCCTGGTTTATTAACGACTACCATAGGAACTTTAACTATCTTTTTTGCTTCTTCCACCACAGCGCGAGCAAAAAGATCGCTACCCCCTCCCGCTCCATAACCAACTACGACTTCAATAGAGCGCGTAGGATAATTTTTTGGCTTTTCAATCGCCTTAACTGGAAAGGCTTTTATTAAACTGAAAACCATTAGGGAAAATATAGCTAATGCCCAAAATATTTTTTTTCTCATCGCTTTTCCCTCCTTTAAAAATTTTGCAAAATGTCCTATAAGAATTTGGAGACATTTTATTTTTATTATGACCCATCTGTCAACAATAATATGAAAAATAGCGCAACCCCCTTTTAAAATTAATTAGAGATTGAATCTTATTGAAGGAGGTGCCCCAAGATTTACAAGGTTGAGGCAGTGAATCATAAGTATTGTTCAATCACGGTGCGCCAAGGCGAGCATCACCTGCCCCATTCCTTACGTTAGCTTGCTGGCGTGGATTCTATTTAAAATTTCCGATAACGGCTGCGGACAAAAGAAGGGTGAGGCGAGGCCGAACATTTGGATGAGGGCGTAAGCCCGAACAATATGTCCGCTGTTAAGTGAGTGCGATGGTGCTGAGTCAACGAAATTGGAGAGAGGAGGGCAAAGGGTCTACCATTCCATATCTGCTTAAATTAAGTATCATTGTCAAACTCCAAGATTTCTATACGCTTCATTGTGCTCTGCAATTCTAATCAATTCCTACTTCCCCTTATTAATCAGAGTAAAAAATGTTTGATATATCAGGTAATATGTATAATAGTTGGAGACTTGAAAAAACAAGATATTCGGTTTTTGTATCCAATTGCCTAAGTCGGAATCGACTCGTTCTGAGACGCATTGCGTAAGCGAGTTATTTGAGCTGTTCGAGATAGTATGAGTCAAGCAGAATCAGCTTGATTATTTGGAGTTTCTCACCAGCCCCACTCGGAGATGGACCCGCGAGGGACCATCCCCACACAGAGCTTCATTTTCTTGTTTTTGATATCCACCAGATTGGCGAGCGGTATCCCCGGACGAAAAAGGAGGTAGAAGTAGGCTGGATCTGGCAGGACCAGAAGCGCCCGCAGGTTCGTCACCGGCGGTCTCTCCTCGAAGTCCTCCATCCCCCTCATCGTCTGAACACTCCGGAGTAGGGTCGTGGTCCCAAGGGCGTTGCGATCTTTGGAGATCTGCACGATATTGGCCACGGCGCCCCAGGGGCTCAGGTTGTTCTCCATGTCTGCATATACCTCGTGCACGATCTTCGCCAGCCCGGCAATGTTCTAATAGTAAAGCCAGCCCATGGGGCCAGCCGGACCATTTAGCTTGGCAGACTCTGCGTTCCCAATTAGAGCCCGGATCAGAACCAGCAGAAGTCCTATCATCAGCCAGTGTTTCACATGACCCTTGCGAATTTCCGTTTTCATTTTCTCTTTTCCTGCTCCTGAACCGATTTGCTTTGGGTGGCATGGACCGCCTTTTTCCATAAAGGATCATCGTTGGGTGCTTTGATAACCTATCCGGCGCCAGCATCTACATCGACAATGCCTCCCATACAAACGATCTCCAAACCCCGTTCGCGCATGGCCCGAAGGTAGGGTGTAATCCCAAGAGAATCGCCCAGATAGTGACCCGTAAGGATCAGATTGCCCTTGGGATTCTTTCGAACCGTCTCCAGAGTCTCAGAGTCGCCATGCAACATGACAACCGTCGAAAAGCCCTTCTCCCAATAAAAATTAATGATGGGTGCGCCCGGAGCCGAAAGGGCCCCATGGACAAACACCGTTCTGTCTGCTGGCCTATCTTCCTCACCGATAAAAATGATAGGGGAGATGCCATACATTCGCCGGGTATACTCAGCCTCGGGCAGACTGCTAATGAGAGCCAATACGTCTCTTACCTTCCAGTCGGGGTTAACGGCAAAGGTCTCATCGATCATGCTTTGAAGGGTGCGCCGTCCGAGCTCATCGCAGGGGTTGTGGATGTTTAACAGAGGGAGGTTAAGAAACCTGGCGACATCCACTTCAAGAGTGGTCTGATTGGGCGATTCATGGGGAAGCATTCGAAACCGGGCATTCTTCATCCGCCACACCGTCCGGTCGATGAAATCACCCAAAGCAGGCACTGACTGTGACCTTGGAACTCCATGCAACTCCAGAAGATCAATGTGCCGCCGGTACACCTCCCCCCGGTCATAGAGTACGCCAATCGGATGGTGCCCCAAGACCGCGTCGAATCCCGACTGCTTGGCCAGGTGTAGTAGGCCGACATTCACATCCATAGCAAAAAGGAGTCGGCAAATGTTTTCTCCAGGTACATGGATACCCGAGTCGGGCGGGAGCTCCGAGAATCCCACCAAACGAAGCCCAATTTGGGCGATTTCCCATGTGCTTAACCCTTTGATTGGCAACCCTCCCTTCTCTATTGAATCGAGATTATAAGGAAGCAGGCAACCGGAGGTCCAGACTTGAATGGAATGATTAGCCAATTCAAGAATTCAAAGTGTTATTTTTTTCGCTAGCTACTGAATCCATCCTACCTGGCTCTTTTCTCGATCAACCCAATTTTTCTGCCGCCTTGCCTGTTGCTGGAAACCTTCTCCCTAATTATTTGACCTCTCTTTGGGATCAAATTTTATTCCCACCCCTAAAAAAGTCAAGAAAAATTTAGCCCCCAATTTTTTGCTGTTGTCCGAAACATTTTTCTCTTATATATAACCTATGGAAGCACCCTTTATTATCCGTGGACGCCAGAATACCCTCAAAGACCTGCCCATCATCCTATCCTTGAATCCAAACCTACTGGCAATGAGGGCGAAAGTTCTTCCCCCGGGAGTTATGCCGTCAGTGTCAGTGGTTCCAGCATAACGGAAACCTCAAAGACATGGCCGGTAGGAAAATCCTATTACGCCTGGAACGGATGGGCCTGATTCACCCCTTCCCAGGTGTTAGAATCCTAATTAATTCTGCAAATGCTTCAGAATCCTTAAGAATCCCTTTATTTAATCCGTCCATCTCATACTGACTGAACCTGACAAAAGTCCAGGAAAAGAGTTCAATCAAGGGAAATGAGGATGTGTGATGTGGATGTTGGCTGGAGCAGCTAAAGGAAAAACTGCTGTTTTTACCAAAGAAACTTATGGCTGTTGGGGTGGGGGCGTCCATATAATAGGGTTGAGATGCTGAGAAATATGCAAAGTTATTTGTGGAGTACTCAACGTGGCCCTAGAAAGTGAGAGCTTATTTTCAGCATCCTAAGGTGCGATATGTAGCCTAATATGCCAAACATTTTCCGCTCCCTTTAATAAGATACTATTGATTCTATGGGTATTTAAATTAGATTCATATTCCAACTATTTTTACAATATACTCTCTTTGTTTCCTGGCTTTGATGAAGATATCTCTTTCTTCCTAACCCTACCAACAATAATAAAAATCAAAAAGATAATACCCAAAATTATAAAAGTGGCCCCAATCGGAGTGGAAAAAAATACCCAAAAGCTTCCATTTCCTATAGTCAATGCATTAGCCATATTCATTTCGAGCATTGGTGCCAAAATAATCGAAACTAACATTGGAGATAGCGGAAAATCATATCGTCTCAAAAAGAAACCCACAATTCCAAAAAAGACAGAAATGCCCACATCCAATAAACTCAAACGAGTTGCATAAGAACCTATAAAACATAAAACACAAATAATTGGCATCAATATACTTTGCGGGACATCCATAACTCGAGCAAAAAATCGTGCTAAAGAAATCCCTATAATTCCCATCAAAATATTTGCAACTATAAATCCCCCAAATATGGGGTAAACAATATTTAAATGGTCTCTAAAAAGCATTGGTCCGACGGGTAGACCATGTAAAAGAAATCCGCCCAATAATATAGCTGTCGGAGCATCTCCTGGTATTCCTAATGTCATCATAGGGACCATTGCCCCGCCAGTAACACCATTATTTCCAGATTCAGGCGCAACCACACCTTCTATGACTCCAGTGCCAAACAATTCCGGGTTTTTGGAAGAACGCTTAGCTTCAGCATAGGCAACAAACGACGCTGTCTCAGGACCAATTCCTGGAATTATGCCGATCCCAACCCCAATAAATGTAGATTTTAGCAAAGTTCTTGAAATTTTTTTCATTACATTCCATCTTGGCAAAATATTTTTAATTACCTGGCGACCTTTTTTTATTGGGGATTGATAAAAGGCAATAAAATCATCAAATATTTGAGCAAGACCAAATAGCCCAATTGCTACAGGAATAAGGCCTAGACCAGCAGACAATGCCTCAAAGCCAAACGTGAATCTTGGTCCTCCTAAAATGGGTTCAATTCCAATCGTAGTACATAAAAAGCCTAATAAAATGGAAGTAAAGCCCTTTAAAAGAGACTTCCCAGAAAGAATTACTAATATAGAAAGCGCAAAAAAAGCTATGCCGAAATATTCTACTGGCCCAAACATTAGGGCTATTCGAGCAACTTGTGGAGATAAGAAGGTCATTATTAATGCGCTTATTAATCCAGCTATAGAAGAAGCAATACAAGCAAGACCCAAAGCCTGTCCTGCAAACCCCTTTTTTGCCAAAGCATGGCCATCAAATATAGTAGCTGCAGCTGCTGGAGTACCCGGAATTCCCATTAAAATTGCTGAAATTGAACCTCCGTAAACTCCGCCACAATAAATTCCCATTAGAGCAAGAAAAGACTGAACCGTTGGAAAATTAAATGTAAGAGGCAACAATAGAGCCACTCCCATTGTAACAGTTAGGCCAGGCAAAGCCCCAATAGTAATTCCCATTGTAACTGATGCAACGATAATCAATAAATTAATAGGTTTTAAAATTTCTGTAAATGCCCAAAAAAGAAGAGAAAAGTCCATTTCCAACCTTCTTAGTTAAAAAATGTTCCAAAAACCGGTAGGCAAAGGAAGAACTAAAACCCATTTAAATATGGCTTTTATAGCAAAGGTTACTGCAAGCGCAATTAATATCTTTTGAAATAAACTTCGGTTTCCTAATATGCTCATCAATACATATATAAATAAAACAGTGGCTAAACTCAAACCTACTATGATAATGCCTGCCAGGTATGATATAAGTAAAATAGTCAATATATAAAGGGGTCTAGAATTTGACATAACATCAGCTGTCGAGCCATTTGAACTCATAATTATAACTAAAAAACGTACAACATTTATTACTATAAGCGAAGCGGATATTAATCTCGGGAAAAATCCCGGCCCGATTATGTAAACATCCGCTTCCATCCCTCTGCTCAGTATCAAAAAAATGATGCCAATTGAAATAAAAATTACTGAATTACCTAATTCTTTTTTTCTAAATAAACTAATTTGCACTTTTACCTTTGAATAATTTAAATATTTAAAATCTATCTTGTCTTATTTTACTAAGATTATAAAATTTTTTCTTTTAGCGGAGGCCACAGAGATCTTCTTTCTTTTCAATAACATCAGGGCAAGAATATATTATTATTCTTAAGTAAATATAATGATTTGTTATTTCTAATTTTCATGCTGAGACTCATGGAGAGTAAACATGAATCTCAGCATGTTTATTGAACCCTAATTTAAAGTTAAGCCAAAAGAACTCGTATCTTCTTTACATATGCATTTACTTACTGTATTTAATCTTTATCTATTCTTTTTTGGCCATTCCCAAATCAGTAAGTACCTTAGTAACCCTAGCTTCATTTTCTTCTAAATATTTTTTAGTTTCCTCTGGACCATAAAATTTATCTGGAATTGAAATAACTTGCTTATCAAGGAGTTCTCTGAACTCAGGATCATTAAAGCATTTTTTTGAATAATCAAGAATGGTTTGAACTATTTCTTTCGCTAAACCTTTTGGACCACCTAGAACAAAGCTAACCCCCATTGCGATCTTGGGATATCCTAGTTCTGCAACGGTTGGGACATCTGGATGATGCGGATTTCTTTTTTCGCTAAAAAGCCCAAGCAATCTTAAGTCGCCGCTTTTTACAAAATTACTGGCTTCCATTATACCGATTGCACAAGCGTCTACATGACCTCCTAAAGCCGCTGTTCTCGCAGGAGCACCACCTTGCATATAGACATACTTGACCTTTGCTTTTTCAGAATTCAAGAGTAAAGCAATAGGCATATGCCAACAGCCTCCTTTCCCTATGCCCACTGCTACATTAAGTTTCTCTGGATTTGCTTTGGCATATTCTATAAATTCCTTAAGCGATTTAAATTGGGAATCTTTCTTAACAGCTAACACGGTATCGGCAAATGCTACCCTATTAAGTAGGGTAAAATCTTTAATAAGATTGTATTTGGTCATCCCTTGTACATAATAACCCTGGAAAGAATTAATCTCGAACATGCATAAAGTATATCCATCTGGCTTTGCCGATGCTGTTTGGGCTAAGCCAACAAGCCCTCCTCCACCAACAACATTAACAATCTGAACATTTACAGGAAAATATTTATGAGCATTTTTAAACAATGCCCGGGTGACCATATCGCATCCACCTCCAGCTGGCCATGGAACCAGAACAGTAATATCCCTCTCTGGATATTTACCACTATAAGAAATATGCGGCACAATGATAGTAGCGATGAAAATTATAACAGCCATTTCTATTAACCATGTATTTTTCGTCTTCATTTTAAACCTCCTTTTATTTTTTAAAGTTTTTAAATTTAATTGATTTCCAACTGAAGTTTGACTATACCTAATCTCGACCTTCTACATTACTATCCGCACTTTTTGCAATGATGTTATATCTTCTAAGGGGTTCCCTTGAACCCCCACTAAATCAGCATACTTACCGGGTTCTAAAGTGCCTACGTTTTCGGCCAGCCCAAGTTGCCGCTCTAATAGCTTGTTTAGCGCTGGATCCCATATCGACTAAATACTTCATTTCTTAGGCTTATTGTCCATGATGAGCGTCCGTACCCACAGCGAATTTAACGCCATTTTTGACTATTGCCTCCACCGTTGGTCTCACCTCTTCAACACAAGAATTTAGATTTTTCATTTCGTCAATTTTTAAAGAGTTTAATGGTGTATAATGATCAAATGTTAATCCATATTGGGCTTTAATTATCATCAACTATTTTGGAGAAGAATAATAATTATATAAGATATTTCTTCTAGCAAATATTTTTTCCCTATAACCATCTGTCTTTAAAATTTCTCGAATATATACCTTCTATACTAAAGGAATTGGCTTCTAAAAATTCGAGAGCAGAAATTTAAATTTCAAGTAACCATAGCTACTACTCTTGCTGGGGAAGCTTCAGCTCCAACTATTTTTAATGGAAAAGCAAATAATTGAACCCTTTTTTCCGTGATTTGGCTAAGATTACATAAATATTCAATGAGGTAAATTCCTTTTCTTAAAATAATATGATGGGTCGGAAGTTCAACTACCTTGGGATGACGCTGTGGAATTTCTCTAATAAAAAAGTCCTGAGGAAAATCAAAGCCTACAGCTTTAATGTTTTGATTAGCGAGCCAGATGGCAGCTTCTTCTGCTAAGTATGGAGATTCAGTCCAAAACTCTTTTGTATTGTAATCCCTTTGTCTATCCCAATTCGTCTTTAAGATTACGATATCACCATTTTCTATATGTACACCGGCCTTTTTGAGCATCTCTACATTAATTGCTTGATTAGGCCTTATGTCCTCCAGATTAATAATAGCTGCTGGGCCAATAAGATTCTCGAGGGGCACCTTTTCAATTGTTATACTTTTAGGAAGTATATGCAAAGGAGTGTCAATATGGGTGAAGGTATGCATGGAAATCTTGACCGCACAAGTTTGAAATTCATCTCCCCGGGCATGGCTTTGAATATATTCCAAATTTAAAGGCCACCGCCAATGATTTTGAATATTCATACTTAAGTCGATTATTTTCATTTTTTACCTCAACATTATCTTCCCACTAAATTGGGCAAATACAAAACCATTCCTGGCCAATAAATGCATAATAAAAGTACAACCAGCAAAGCAATAATAAAAGGTAAACTTTCTCGAATTACTCTTTCAACTTTATCTCCAGAGATTGCTGCTGTAACATACAATAGATAACCAATTGGAGGAGTTAATAGACCAATCATTAAATTGAGAACAGTAATTAGCCCAAAATGTACAGGGTGGATACCCAAGGAAGTCACTATTGGTAAAAAAATGGGTACAAAAATAATTAATCCGGCTAATGGATCCATAAACATACCCACTATTAAAAAGAAAATCATAAGTTCTAATAAGACGACATTAGGGTTTTTAGAGATAGAAAGGATTATCTCGCCGATTTTGTTTGCAATGTTCGATTGGGCAATTATCCAACCAAATAGATAGCTTACTCCAACAATAATCAAAATTGTTCCCGTTGAAACAACAGCTCCTTTAAATATTTTCCACAAATTTTTTATCGTCAATTCCTGGTAAAAAAAGAAGCCGATTATAATGCTATATAAAACAGCTATAGCACCTGCTTCTGTAGCTGTAAATACTCCCAGCAAAATGCCGCCTACAATGAGCACCGGCGATAATAAAGCTAAAAAAACGCGTATAGCAAGGCGGAGGATTTCAGATAATGGCAGGGATTTCCCTTTAGGATACCCGCGACGGATGGATATAAAATAAGCCACTCCCATTAAATAAATACCCATTATTAAACCTGGAAAAACTCCGGAGAGGAAAAGTTGACCGACAGAAACATTAGCAATCACTCCATAAAGGATCATGGGAATACTGGGAGGAATAATCGGCCCAATAGTAGCGGCGGCTGCGTTAATGGCCGCAGAAAAACCTCCTGGATATCCTGAACGGATCATAGAAGGAATCATGAATGAACCAATAGCGGCAGCATCAGCTACTGCTGACCCAGATATGCCGGCATAAATCATATTAGTGACTACGTTTACATGAGCAAGTCCTCCGCGAATTCCCCCCACTAACCCCTCGGAAAAACGAACAATCCTCTCAGTCATGCCAGCGCTATTCATGATTTCTCCAGCTAAAAAGAAAAAAGGTATTGCCAAAAGAGCAAAAGAGTCAGTTCCCCCAACAATATATTGAGGGATCATTTCCAAAGGGAGGCTGCGGTGAAAAATAATGATAGTTATTAAAGAAGAACAGCCAATAGAAAAAAACAGGGGTAACCCCAGGACAATAAGTGTTATCATTAATCCTAAAAGAGTTACAACTTCAATGGTCAAAATCTCTCCTTTTTTCAAAAAACCGTTTGAGGGTGTTCCGGAAATCAACAAGTAAAAAAATTACCATAAGTAAACCACCAATTACACTGGCCAAATAAGCATATTTGACAGAAATGGGGAATGTTACATAATACTCTTTGGCCATCATATTTACCAAAGATACGCCTTTTACTATCACGATAATTAAGAAAAAAAGCGCCAAAAGATTAGTGAATAATTTAATTATTTTGGGCCAGGGATTTGGTATGCGGTCCCTGATAAATTCAATTACCATGTGCTTTTTAGCTGGAATAGCCAAAGCTGCTCCAAGCCAAACAATCCAGATAAAAAGAAAGCGAGTAAATTCTTCGCTCCATACAAAGGGAATTTTTAATATATAACGAAATAATACCTGCAGGATAGTAATTACAGTGGCTAAAGCTAGAATGATGCCGGCTAAAGATTCTATCGTTTTCTCGAGGATTTTTAAAAAATGGTCCACTTCCCTTATATTCATTTACCGGCTGCAACTATTTTATTAATAGTTTCCCACCCGAACTTTGCGGCATAATCCTCCTGAACAGGTTTAATAACTATTTTAGCAAATGATTCGCGATTTGGTTCTTGTATAACTTGTAACCCCTTCTCTTGCATCTCTTTTAATAACTTACCTTCTAAATCTCGATTAAGCTTTCGGTGATAAATTGCTGCTTCTAGTAAAGCATCCAAAAGTACTTTTTGATGTGTTGGGGAAAGAGATTGAAATTTTTTAAGATTCATGGAAACTTCTGATACAGTATAAGCGTGCATAGTAATGGACATATATTTTTGAACTTCATAAAATTTTTGGCCATGAATCAATGTCGTTGGGTTCTCTTGCCCATCAACGGCTCCTGTTTTTAACGCCATATATACCTCTGTAAAAGGCATGGGAGTGGGTATTGCTCCAAGTAATTTAAAAGCAGCGACATGGGCAGGGTTAGGAGTTACCCTAATTTTCAATCCATTCATATCCGAAGCTTCTTTAACAGGGCGCTTAGAATTAGTCAAATTTCGGAAACCAATTTCCATAAATCCCAGCCCTTTCAAATTATGTTTTTCTAAACGGGAAAGTAATTCTTTGCCAATTGGGCCATCGAGAACCCTATAAGCGTGAGCAAAATCTTTAAAGAGGAAAGGTAAGTCAATCACATTTAACGAGGGCTCAAAGGTAGTATGAAAAGGATTACCAGTCATAGCAATATCTATAGAGCCCATACGCGCTCCCTGAAGGATCTGCGAGTCATTTCCTAATTGTCCAGCTGGATAGACGGCAATTTCGAGTTGGCCGTTGGTCTTTGCCTTCACTAATTCTGCGAATTTAAGAACTCCCTGATGCATCGTATCACTAATGCTCATGGTATGAGCAAATTTCAACTGCTCAGCTTTAGCGCTTAAAACCCAGGCAAAAGTAACGAGTATAAAAATCGTTAAAACTTTTTTGTTTATCAAAATCATTTTTCCCTCCTTAGGATATTTTCAATTAATTTTATTATGTCGTGAACTATATTTCAAGGCATTTTTAAGAACTTAAAGTATAAAAATATTACGATGGGCATTATAAATTAACTTTTTTAAGCATTACTTGTTCAAAAGCAGATAAAGAAAGAAGATAAAATCAATCTTGTAATTGATAATCGGGAGATTTCAAATTCAGCAATTGGGTAATCCAATCATTCTTAGGATATGGCTCCTATAAGAACCATTTAATCCGACCAAGCTTCTTTAAAAGATATTTTTAGCCCACTTAAGTTTTAAGAAGGCATTTGGGGGTTTCAAGATTTCTTTTAAATCTCGGCGCGGGGCTATCTTATAATCGCCTCTCCATTTACCAATTAAAATTCATTAATATTTTAAATGTTTGATCTATAACTGAAAACATGGATCGCCTTCCATTAGTTTATTTTCTTCATTAAACTAACCTGATAGCGTATGTAATTTATCTTTATTCAAATAGGCCAGGGGGTTAAAATTATTTTCTAAGTATCCAATTTGGACCTTTTGGTCCTTACGCAGAGGCTTTTAAAGGGTTTAAAAAAGTTTTCCCAAATCTCTGCAATAAATACAAACAACCAATTCGTCTACCCTGAACGATTTATAGCCTCAAAAAGCTCCTTTTTTGAAAAATATTTGGGAGAAGGGGAGAAAGGGACGCTCTCTTTGAAATTCGATTTTTTTCATTAATGATTTCAATAAACTTACAAGGCCTATTCATCTACTCTGGAAACATTTTTAGATGGGTAATAAAAAATTGACAAAAAAATTTCAAAATGGGGTCCCAATAGCGGAAAAATCGAGGTCAAAAATGACTATAGGGGATGGTTAGTAATCCTCCAGAGGCTGCAATGATATAAAACAGCCCATAGAGGCTGTTTCTGATAATATATAAGCCATGTATATTATTAGAAAAAACAAAGTGCAAATTCTCCTTGCCCAAAGTTTAAATTTAAAGAAAACTCGCCTTTTGAAAAGGAGAATCTTTGAATAATGGCGCCAAAGACGCAATAAAGACGCAACAATGGCGCCATTGACGCATTTCAGCAAACGCTGAAACCCTTGCAAAAAATGAAATAGTTGCACAAAAAGAATAGATTTTGTACACTATGGCTTGGAAACTGGAAACTCCAGGAGCACTCCAGGAGTACTCCAGGAGTAATCCAGGAGTCCTCCAGACAAAGATAAGATAAGGCAAGAGAAGGTAAGAAAAGAGAATTGAAAGCAAGAAAAAGTTTTGGTTCCAGAATTATTTTCTAAGTATCCAATTTGGACCTTTTGGTCCTTACGCAGAGGCTTTTAAAGGGTTTAAAAAAGTTTTCCCAAATCTCTGCAATAAATACAAACAACCAATTCGTCTACCCTGAACGATTTATAGC
>CAZAGD010000242.1:0-3398 GCA_964484485.1 uncultured Syntrophaceae bacterium | reverse complement strand
TTTTAAAGGGAGAAATGAACATGAAAAGATTAACGGTAAGTTTTTGGTTGATAAGCTTAATTTTATTTTGGGCTTTTCCGCTCTGGGGAGCAGAACCACTTAAAATTGCTTATGTGGATATGCAAAAAGCCCTTAATTTTTGTGAAGCTGGAAAAGAGGCTAAGAAGCAGATGACAGCGGAAGTGGAAAAAGTACAAAAGATTTTGGCGGGTAAGCAGAAAGAGCTGGAAAAGCTTAAGGAAGAATTGGAAAAAAGAGGCCTGGTTATGAGCGAATCGGTGCGGCGCGAAAAAGAGCGGGAATACCAGACAAAACTGCGGGATTTTCAGCGTTTGCAGACGGACTATCAGGATGAACTCCGGCGGAAAGACCGCGAACTTACGGAAAAAATCTTGCGAGATTTGGAAATGGTTATCAAAAAAATTGGGGAAGAAGGAAAATATACTATAATTTTAGAAAAGAATCAGCCCACGATTCTCTATATATCCAGTTCTTTGGATTTAACTGAAGAAGTTATAAAAAGATTTGATCAGCAAAAGCAAAAATGAATTTGGATAGACCATCGGAAATAAGAAAAAAAATTAGCCTGGGTGAGCTGGCTGCCTTAGTGGGGGGGAGTTTAGATGGCGACCCAAACTTGGAGATCTACGGCATCGCCAGCTTGGAGGAAGCCCAAGAAGGAGAAATATCTTTTCTGGCCGAGATGAAGAATATCTCCAGGATAGAAAAGACTTCAGCATCAGCCATAATAGTGCCATGCCAACTTCCTCCTTTCCCCAAACCAGTCATCCGCACTCCGAGCCCTTATTTAGCCTTTGTCAAAGTACAGGCCTTTTTTTCTTATAAGCCTTATTCGCCCTTGGGTATAGATTCCCGAGCCTGTATTTGCCGGGGAGCAGAAATTGGAAAAGATGTATCCATCTATCCTTATGTTTATGTCGGGGAAGAAAGCAAGATAGGGGACCGGGTAGTGCTTTATCCAGGAGTTTATATCGGACCTAAGGCGCAAATAGGGGAAGATTCAATCCTTTATCCCAATGTAGTGGTCATGGAACGGTGCCTTATTGGAAGAAGAGTGATTATTCATGCCGGGACGATTATTGGGAGTGATGGATTTGGGTTTGTCCAGGAAGGAAATCGGCATGTAAAAATTCCCCAAGTCGGTATAGTGCAAGTGGATGACGATGTGGAAATTGGGGCAAATTGCACCATAGATAGGGCTACTCTGGGGAAAACCTGGATTAAAAGAGGAGTGAAGACGGATAATTTAGTCCATGTAGCTCATAATGTGGTGGTTGGCGAAGATACCTTATTAGTCGCTCAAGTGGGAATTGCCGGGAGTACTAAAATTGGTAATCGCGTTGCTTTAGGGGGCCAAGTCGGCGTAGTTGGCCATATTAATATCGGTGATGATGTAAAAGTGGGAGCGCAATCAGGTGTGGCCCAAGATGTTCCCGCGGGGCAAATAGTTTCTGGTACTCCCGCCATCCCCCATCGAGACTGGCTGCGTGCCCAAGCAGTTTTTTCAAAACTTCCGGAAATGAAACGCACCATTTCCGCCTTAGAAAAGAGAATTCTTGATTTAGAAAATATAATAAAAGAAAAAAAGGGGCCAAAGTAATATTTTTAGCTCCTTTATTTTTAAAACAAGGAGAGAAAATTGGAGATTCATCCCACGGCAATTGTTCATCCGCGAGCAGTTTTGGGGCAAGGGGTAAAGATTGGACCTTATAGTCTAATAGGCGAGAATGTGCGCATTGGTCAAGATACTGTGATCGAAGCCCATGTGGTTATTGATGGGTGGACAAAGATCGGAGACAGGTGCCATATTTTTCCCTATGTATCTATTGGTATGGCCCCCCAGCATATGCGCTATCGGGGGGAAGCGACGCAAGTAATTATTGGGCATAACAATATCATTAGAGAATTTGTAACGATAAACCGGGCCACTGTTGAAGGAGGAGGAGAAACAGTTTTGGGGAATAATAATTTTATCATGGCCTACTCCCATATTGCTCACGATTGCCGGATAGGAAATCAGGTAATCATGGCCAATGCCGCCACTCTGGCCGGTCATATCATTGTGGAAGATTTTGCCATAGTAGGAGGTCTGGTGGCCATTCACCAATTTGTGCGCGTTGGTTGTTATGCGCTGGTAGGGGGAGCTTCAGCAGTTCCTCAAGATATTCCTCCCTATATGTGTGCTTCGGGAAATCGGGCTAAACTTTTTGGTTTAAATACGGTAGGTTTAAAGCGGCATAATTTCCCTGAAGCTACCATCAATGCCTTAAAGCATGCTTACCGAATCATCTTTCGTTCCCATTTAACGCTCACTAACGCCGTCGAGAAAGTTAAAAAAGAAGTTCCGGACTTGCCGGAAATAAGGCACTTGCTGGATTTTATCCAGAACTCCAAAAGGGGAATATGTCGGTGATTCAGCATATCGGGCTTATTGCTGGCAACGGGAAATTGCCTCTTCTTTTAGCGAAGAATATTCGAGCATGTGGGCACCGTTTAGTAGCCATAGCTTTCTACGAAGAAACGCGAAAGGATTTGGAAAATTATGTCGATAGTATTCATTGGGTTAATATTGGAGAGTTGGGCAAGACTATAGATTTGCTTCGTCAAGAAAAAGTAAAAAAGGCAGTTTTAATTGGCGGGGTGCCCAAGACTCATTTTTTTTCGCAGGCTAAACCTGACTTACGCGCCTTAAAAGTCTTGCTGCGCCTACCTCATCGTCAGGATGATACCATTTTGCGCGCTGTCGCTGAAGAGATTGAAAGCGAAGGAATAAAAATTATAAGTCCGCTTCCTTTTTTGGCCGAATATATAGCCCCTCGAGGAGTGTGGACTAAGAGACAGCCTAGCGAACGGGAAAAAAGGGATCTAATCTTTGGCCAAAAAATTGCTCGCCAAATAGGTGGCCTTGACTTGGGGCAAACCATAGTAGTTAAGAATGAAATGGTCTTGGCGGTGGAGACCATAGAAGGTACGGACCAAGCCATTCGCCGCGGAGCTAAATTGGGCAGAGGAGATGTAATGGTAATTAAGATGGCTAAACCCTATCAAGACATGCGCTTAGACCTTCCTGTAGTGGGCCTACAGACTATAAAAACGCTTATTAAGTCTGGGGCGACGGCTTTGGCCGTTGAGGCAGGAAAAACTATCGTAATGAATAAAGACGAAGTAATCAAGCAGGCCGATGAAAACAATTTATGTCTATTGGGTATTTAAGAATTAATTGGTAGTTATTAATGGGAGCATAAAATAAATGACATCTTGACGCGGGTTCAGGTTCTCGCTTGCTAAATATAATGCATAGCGAAAGGGTTTAACGCTCCCCCAACCCCCTCTTAAGGTAAGAAAGGACTCACAACCCCCTCTTAAGTTTAAGAGGG
>CAZAGD010000241.1:0-3755 GCA_964484485.1 uncultured Syntrophaceae bacterium | reverse complement strand
AATCTTTGGGCGCTGGCATTGCTTGGCCGCCGCAGCGGCAATCTTTTCCCAACGATTCTTTTTAGAAATTATTTTTGCATCCCCCCAATTAGGTACAGAGCGTTGACCATAAAAAGGGACTATCTCCGCTACTCCCAATTCCGTTATTTTCTGGATTAGCCAGTCAAATTTTGATCCTTTAAGCACCCCTATGCCCAAGATGATCGGCAGCGGGGATTCCTTGGAAGATACGGGAATAGCAGATTGGATTTGGAAGATAACTTCACCATGCTTTATTTGCTTAATTAATGCCTCATATTCATGTCCTTCCCCATCAAAAATCATTACCTGGTCGCCTGGTTTAAGTCGCCTTACTTGCCAAAGATGGCGGATTTCCTCTTTATCCATCAAGATGGCCTGCTCGCCCTTTATAAATTCTTTTCTAATGAAAAAACGACGATGACTCATTATTATTCATCCTTTTTTAAAACAAACCCGGCCCAACCATTCAATTCTTCTTCTTGTTTTAGGCGAAAGCCTAAGGGGGCAAAAGCTCCATAAATTTCCTTTTTCTGTTTCTTCAAAAAACCTGAAATAATCAAAGTGCCCTGAGATTTAACTCTGGCGGCCAGACTATCCTTCACGGCCATAAGCTCCTGAGGTAAAAGGTTGGCTACTGCTAAATCGAATTTACCCTCTACTTGCTCTGGAGAAGCAAGACGAAAAATAATTCCTCGATGAATTTTGTTTAATTTGGCATTTTCTTTGGCGGATTCCAAAGCTGAGTGATCAATATCTATGGCTTGAATTTTTTTAGCCCCTAATTTTAAAGCAGCAATAGCCAAAATTCCAGAGCCGGTCCCCACATCGAGAACATCAGGGCGTCGGGAAAATTGGGGTATTAACTTATCTAAAAATTTGAGGCACATTTGGGTAGTTTGATGAGTCCCTGTCCCAAAAGCCATACCCGGGTTTATTTGCAAGACTATTTCCCCTTTATGCTTGCTATATTTCTCCCAAGGTGGTTTAACTACCAAACGAGGACTAACTTTAACGGGTTTAAAATTGGACTTCCAGGCCTCGCCCCAGTTTTCTTCAGGAAAGATCCTTGTTTCCAAATTATAAGAAGCATAACCGCACAGGTCCGCCAAGTAAGAACGAATTTTATCTTCTTTTTGCCTATAAGTCTTTTCTTGAGGGAAATAGACTATGAACCTTTCCTTGTTCTTTCCAATTTTTTCCTGAATTAAACCTGTGCTACCTTGGGAAAATAAAAATGTGGGGACGAGTTCCGTATAGGAACACGGAATTTCCAATCTAATTTCTAACCAACTTTTTCTCTTTTTAGAATAAGCCATTTTTTGCATCATAACGCATTCTTTTTTTAAAAAGTAGGCTAAAAATAATTGGCTTTCATTTAAATCCCCCCTACCTATTCTGCAAAAGGAGGGCTAATAAATTAAGGCGGAACGATGCTTTGTCCAGTAACCAATCCATTGATCATTTTAACTTATTGGCTAATCTCCTCCAGCCCCTCTTTTGGAAAGAGGGAAGGGAAAATCCCTTCTTTTCTCCATAAAAATTATATAACCCACCGCAGAAATCGCAAAAGTCGCAGAGGAATTTATAAAAAAATTGCCCCAGAAGGCAAAATCTCCAAAAAGCAATCGAAGGTCAGCTAAAAAACCATTTGACAATTATCGAGGAAAAAATTATATTTTTGCTGGTTCATAAAATCATAAAAATTATGGTGCTGAGATGAAGAGAAAAATGTTTTTGTATTTTCTATTAGCTTTTTTAATTATTTTCCTTGCCAGTTCCTCAGGTTGGACAGGAGAGGTAGTTACTAAGGAAACTAAGTTATGGGCCCAAAAAGCCTTGGCCGAGGAAAAAGCTCTCGCGGCTATAACAGCTCCAAATACTATCGCTGTTCTTTACTTCCAAAACAAGTCTGGAAATTCTGCTCTTGATCCTTTGCGTAAGGGATTGACCCTTATGCTCATTACCGACCTTTCCCAAGTAAAAGGCCTGCAAGTAATAGAAAGGGTGAAGCTGCAGGCTTTAGTAGAAGAAATGGGCCTGGGAGCCTCAGGTCTGGTTGATGAAGGCACTGCTCCCCGCGTCGGGCGATTATTAGGAGCCCGTTGGCTAGTTGGGGGCAATATTTTACCGGCCATCGAAGAAAAACTTAAGATTCAAGCTTACCCATTAGAGGTCCCTAAGGGGCAGGTATTGGGAGAACCTCTAAGAGAAGGAAAGTTAGCTGACCTATTTCGTCTCGAAAAAGAATTGCTTTTTGAAATAATAAAGTTATTGAAGATTGAAGTTTCTCCGGAAGAAGAAAGAGCGATGCGCAGGCTATGTACGGCCAATATTAAAGCTTTCGGAGAATTAGTTAGGGGGATCGAAGCAAGTGATCGGGGGAAATACGAGAAAGCGGCTATCCACTATGAAAAAGCCCTGCAAGAAGATCCGCAAATTTGTATTGCTCGGGGAGCTTTGCATGAATTGAAAAATCTCGGTCTCATTAAAGTTACCAAAAAGAGCCAAGAGATGCTCCGCACTTTGCGCGAAAGGACTTCAACCACCGACCAGTTAACTCAAGATGAGATCACCAGAAGGACACGTACTCCCCAGCAGGTACCTTCTCCGGTAAAGATTGATATTTATTTTCCATGAATAATTAAAACAGAGGAGTCCTATGAAAAAATTATTAATTTTATTGAGTATTCTGGGACTGGCCATAATTTACATTTCTTGTGGTGGAAGTGGGGACCTATCTCCTTCCGGCACGACTAAAGTGACGATTAACTTAGGAGAAGGGTCAGCAATCTCCAAAGAAAAGTCCGGAATTTTTAAAGAAACGGCAACTATACCTTCGGAAGTGGTGAGTATCCGCTTCACGATCAGCGCTCCAGATATGGTTACCATTCAAAAAGTTATCGACGTGGCCGGAAGAACTGTAATCTCGGAAACCTTTGAGATCCCCAATGGGCAAAATAGACTAATAGTGGTGGAGGCCTTAGATGCCCGAGGAAATGTAATTTATAGAGGAGAGACTACCATAAATCTTACTGGTAGCGCGGTAACTGTGCGCATAATATTGGAATCAACTGCTCCTCCGGTTATAGAATATGTAGACCTCTTCCCCAGCGATGCTGTAATTGAAAATGATGCAACTGTTCTAAGCTTCCAAATTAACAACAGCGGCAACGTAGCGGCTGATAATGTCTTGGTTTATGTACTTTACGCAGACTGGTACGGCATTTCTACTTGCGAAAGTTTAACTGTCCAGAGCATTCCTGCAGGTGGTTCTGTTTCCCAAAGTATTCGAGCCTCGTATCCCGTTTATATGATCAATTATTACAAAATAATAGTCGACCCTCAAAATACTAATCTGGAAACAAATGAGGATAACAATGTAGCTTGTGCATGGGATTTGGATCATTGTAATGCGCCGCCGCCAACAAATTGCCCATGAAGGCTTAGGTGAATTGCCTCACCCCATCCTCTCCCTGCTGGGGAGAAGCGAAGGCTGAAGGACAAACGAAAGGATGGCCTATGAAAAAAGTTATTAGCTTAGTTTTATCTATTATATTTTTTAACGGACTTCCCTGTTTTGCTGCTGAATTTGATGGTTCAACAGGAGTTAATCTGGACTGGTGGGACGACACTACGAAAGCCCGAGGCTACCAACTTTATGTCCCCTTAAAACTGCAGGCTCAATATCAGCCTTTTTATTTCCAGATTTTAGCTGGCTACGCTTATACTTTCTA
>CAZAGD010000240.1:0-28901 GCA_964484485.1 uncultured Syntrophaceae bacterium | reverse complement strand
GGGCACCAGGGATTCCTTGCGCGTGAAACCAAAGGTCATTCCCCCGGGCTAAATGGCGTAAAAGATATTCATTCCCTAAATTATGTTTCCCACAATAAATGGTTAAACCTTCTGGAGAACGAAATTCCCACACAGGAAAAGAGCCTTCTATCTCCTCCCTTTTTTTCATTTTGCTTTTGGGCGGGTTTAAAATTCTTGCTTCGGCAAGCTCTTCTCTAATCTCGGCCAAGGCTTCTCCGTCTTCTGTTTCCTCTATTTGATACAGAACAGATTCTAAGTAATTTAATTCTTTTTCTGTGGCTTCTATCCTTTCCGCAACCATCTCCAAGCCGCGTTTAGCCTTTTTGTAACTATGAAAATATCTTTCTACATTGCCGGCAGGATCTAAAGATTCATCTAAAGGAATGAGCAGGCGACGCGGCGGATCTTGGGAATAATCCCAAGCTTCTATCTCTTTTAGCCCCTTCTTTAACTTGGGATAAATGGCTACTAAAGCATCTCCCCAAACTTTGAGCTGTAAATCCTTCGTCAATTTTTCTTTATCCTGGAGTAAATTTTCTTTGCGCTTTTGCGACCGTTCTATCAGCTGACGAATACGCTTGAGCATGCTTTGCTTCTGTTCTTTTATTTGGGACCAGGTAGTGAGCTCATAATAAAAATCATCCGCTCCTTGATTTAAAGAAGAATAAGATTGGGCTATTTCTCCTTTCAGGTTTACTAAAGGCCAAGGGCACAATACCTTTTTGCCCGGCCAAAGAGTCACTATTTGTGGCTCGAATTTAGAGCTGGCATAGCGCGACCATATTGCCTGAAAAATTTCCCACATCTTATGGGGGTCGCCCGCGCCAACCAATTCTATTTCCTTAGCCAAAAGGGGTGGCAGCCCGGCAATTTTTTGCACCATAGCCCGCCATTGTTCTCCTTTAGGATAGGAGGCAATTTCGCCCATCACCTCCGGAGTCACTTCTGGGGGAAGTAACTTATTTTCAATCCTCGGGAGGATATAATTTTTGCCGAGGATGTTTTCTTCCTTTTCTATTTCGCCGATTGGGGGGCGATGGAGCGCCTCCAGAATTTTTTCTCCTTCCAGTAAAAAGACGTTACTCTTCTTGCTGAAAAGTTCTATTACCAAAGTTAGCTTCCGGATTAGATTAGCATCCAGCAGTCTTTCCAAATTAATGCGCACCACCCGCTCATAAGGCTCCTGAAAGATATCTACCAGACGTGCCCCAGTTAAATACTTACGGAGATAAGCACAAAAACGGGGCGGAGTCGGTGGGGGAGCATATTTTTTTTCAGTAAGATGCAAGCGGGAGAAGTCAGGGTGCGTAGAGATTAGCAAATTCTTTTCTGGTCCCTGGCGGCGAATGCGCAGCAGTAAGTCATAACGGTTAAGTTGATATATCTTGTTGATAAAACCACCGCTTATTTCTTTTTTAAGTTCTGCGACAATGCCGCGAATTATAAATAGGTCCATTTTACCATCTCCCCCGCACCTTCCCTTCTCCCCTTGGAGTCTGGGTCACAATTAAATTTTTATAATTGCCAGCGACCACCCCTTGATGCCGGGGAGCGTGGGTCGCCTCGATCTTCGCCATCGCTACGCACCCTCTTAATTACAATTGTGCCCCCCGCTTTCCTGGGGAAAAGGAACAGGCTGGGTGGATAAGAAATGGTAGAACAAGCTAATAATTTTAATTATAATTTAAAATAAAAAATATAGAGAACAAAGATATAAAAATTTAATATTTAAATAATTAGAAAGGGGAAAAATGATTATCGAAAGTAAAGGAAAAATTGCTGATAATATCTGGGCTTTGGGAGAACCTGCCTTACCGTCTTATCTCTTATTAGGCCAATCGCCCGTTCTCTTCGATGCCGGCATGACTTTTATGGGACCGCGCTATCTGCAAGATTTAAAGTCTATTTTAGGTGATCCCTCTCGAATTACTCATCTTTTCCTCACCCATTCTCATTTTGACCATTGTGGAGCTGCCCCTTTCTTAAAAAGGAATATCCCCGGCTTAAAAATTGCCGCCAGCAAATTAGCTGCGGAGGTATGGCAGCGCCCCCAGGCCATTCAATTCATTCGCAATCTCAGCAAAGACATGGAAGAAAAATTTGCCTCTCTGATCAAGGATTACCATGTCTCTTTTAACGGGCTTGAGGTTGACCTCATTCTTAGAGATGGCCAAGAAGTAACTCTTCCGGATGGAACTAAAATCCAAGCCATCGCTACTCCCGGTCATACAAAAGATGCCCTCTCTTTCTACCTACCCCAATCAAAAACTTTAATTGCTGGCGAAACAGCCGGGAGCCTTGATCGTTATTATAACATCCGACCCGTTTTCCTCTCTAGCTATAAAGATTATGTGCAGTCATTGGAAAAGCTCCAAGGATTAGATGGGCAATTATTAATATTGGGACATTTTTATTCTTGGCGTGGAAATATAAAAGATTTTTTAATGAAAGCCCGGACCGCTACTGAAGAATTTGCCCAAAGGATTTCGCGAGAGTTAGCATCTTCGGGGGGTAATCAAGAATCTGTGGTGCGTAAAATTTTTCAGGAGGATTATCAAGAAAAAAAGCTTATTCTTCAGGAGGAAAGGCCATTTCTGATCAATTTGGCCGCGCAAGTTAAAGCTATTGCCGAGGGCCGGTGAGAAATTTTAAATTTTATTTTTTGCTTTCTTCTCTTTTTAATTCCCAGTTAATTTCCGCTTCTGAACGGCGTAGATAAATGGGCCCAAAGGAGAAAAGATCCAATGTTTGCCCATTTTGGAATTTCGGCAGGCTGAGCCGGGCAACTTGTATGGCCCGCGGTTGAGAAAATTCTGGCGCAGCAAAAAAAGCCTTAGAGGCAAGTTGTTTCTGCCATATTTCTCCGTAAACCTCAACACCGTTGCCCAAAAATATAACCTCTTCCTTAATCTGCTTACTTAATTCCTCTGGAGAAATAACCAGATCGGCACTTATTTTTGTTAAGCAGCCACTTCCATCTCCTCGGTAAAGGGCAGCATAAACTTCTTTTTTGCGGGCATCCAAAACCGGGCAAACCAATTTGCAGGCGTAGCGCACATTTTGGGCTAAAGCATCGAGAGTGGATACACCAACTACAGGAACTTGTAAGGCGTAGGCCAATCCTTTCACCGTGGCTACGCCAATCCGCAGGCCCGTAAAGGAGCCGGGTCCCAAAGCAAGAGCGATCCCCTCCACTTGGTGGATATGCAGATTGGCCTCCTTGAGCAAATGATCTACGGCTGGCATAAGCGTGGCCGAATGGTTGCCGGAGAGGTTCAGCGTGAGCTCGCCGATAAGATTTCTCTGGGCAGGAGGTGACTCTTCCTCTTTTGCCGTTTGCCAAAGCGCTATGCTGGCTGTGTTCGTTGAAGTTTCCATAGCCAGGATGAGCATATTTCATTCCGGGCCCACCAGGCGGGTAAGATCATTATAAAACACGAGCAGCATGAGCAGGATAATAATAAAGATGCCTATTTGTTGGGCCCTCTCCCGCAGCTTTAAACTTACTGGTTTGCCAATTAGCGCTTCAATAAGAAAGATGAGCAGATGCCACCCATCCAATGCTGGAATGGGCAGAATATTTAAGATAACCAAGTTGATGCTGATCACCGCCATAAAAATAATTAAGCTCAGGGTCCCGGCCTTGGCCTGCTGACCAGCAAGCTGGGCAATGAGAATAGGCCCACCTATGGTCTTCGCCGAGATTTTACCCTCGATTATTTTGACGATGCTCACCACAGTCAATTCTGTAATTCTCCAGGATTGCAGGATAGCCCTATATATAGCCTCCCATGGCAGAAAACGCTCTGTAAAAAATGTTCCAGCTGGCGATATGCCGATTAAGCCCACTTCGATCTCATCGCCGAAAATATTCTTTTGTTTACTCACCTGGGGAATCAAGGAGACGGAAAAAGTTTCTTTATCCCGTTTGACTACCAAGGACAAATTTTTCCCGGCACTTTGGTGGATTAATTGCGCCAGATCTTCCCAACGCTTAATAGGAAGATCATTGGCCTTTATTATTAGATCCCCCTTCTTCAACCCGGCCTGATAAGCCGGATAATCCGGTTTCACTTCTCCAACTTCGGGAAGGAGAGTGGGCATACCTACCATAAGGACCACGGCAAAGGCCACAACGGCGAAAAGGAAATTAAAGAACGGTCCGGCAAAGACAATGCCCATTCTTTTACCAACTGATTGGTGAGAAAAAGATTTATTGATCAACTCTGGAGGAACTTTCTCGCCTGGTTCCTCACCCACCATCTTTACGTACCCGCCCAGGGGAACTAAAGATATTTGATATTGAGTCTCGCCGATCTTCTTACCGACGATTTTCGGGCCAAAACCTAAAGAAAAAGTTATTACCCCAACTTTAGATTTCTTGGCCATGAGGAAATGTCCTAATTCATGGACAAAAATTAATACTCCCAAAACTATAATCGTGGCTACAATAGTTGTAATCACAGGACACCTCTTTCCACCATTTTCCGCGCTTCTCCTTGAGCCCAGTGATGAGCCTGCCATACATTTTCTAAATTTTGGGCGCTCAAGGGCTCGTGTTTTTCCATGGTCTTTTTTATGAGTTGCGCGATTTGGATAAAACCTATCCTTCCTTCCAGGAAAGCTTCGACCGCCACCTCATTTGCCGCATTTAAAACAGTGGGCATGGTGCCACCTTTTTCCAAGGCTTGGTAGGCCAGTTCTAAGGTGGGAAATTTATCTTTATCTACGGCCTGAAAAGTTAACTTTTCTATTTGCGCCAGATTCAAAGAAGGAGTGGCTAAATCGAGCCTTTCTGGATAAGCGAGGGCGTAGGCAATGGGGCCGCGCATATCCGGCCAGGACATATGGGCTATAATCGATCCGTCTATATATTCCACCATGGAATGCACGATGGCTTGAGGATGAATAAGCACTTCTATCTTAGCCGGCGGAACTTGGAAGAGCCAATGAGCCTCGATAACCTCCAAACCTTTATTCATCAGCGAAGCGCTATCTACAGAAACTTTCTGCCCCATACGCCACTGGGGGTGATTTAAGGCTTCGGGAGGGGTTACCTGCGCCAAATCAGGCAGAGGCGTATGCAGAAATGGCCCCCCAGAAGCAGTGAGGATTATTTTTTTGATATCTTCCCGGCGATGGCCGGCTAAGGCTTGAAAAATGGCGCTATGTTCGCTATCTACGGGAATAATAGCGACCCCCTTCTGGCGCGCTTCCTTTAACAAAATTTCTCCAGCCATTACCAAGGGTTCTTTATTAGCTATGGCTAATTTTTTGTTGGCCCTTATAGCTTCTAATATGGGCATGAGGCCAATACTTCCCGCCAGCGCTGCCAAAACGGTCTCTACCCCTTGATAAGTGGCTACGGCGATAAGCCCCTCTACCCCCGCCAAAATTTTTGTTTTCCCTTTGGGCAAAGATTGGGACAGTTGGACAGCCGCTTCGGGGTTTACCAAACAAACGAGCTCCGGCTGAAATTGGTTAATCTGCTCCTGTAATTTCTGAAAATTCTTGCCCCCAGCTAAAGCCACGACCTGAAATTTATCAGGGAACCGCGCCACAACTTCCAAGGCCTTTACTCCGATAGAACCAGTTGATCCCAGAATAGAAATTCTCTTCATCTTCTTAACTCAAAGCTTCTTATTAATCGGAGCAATTAAATATTTACAGTTATCACTCTTATCTTACTCCGTGGTCTGGCTTTACCGAGTTTCCCAAATGAAATTGTGTCGTAATTACACATAAGAAATAAAGCCAAATGCGGCAAGGGACAAGCCCTTGCCCTACGTTTGAGATTTTTTTAATTTCTCGTAGGGCAAGCCCTTGGGGCTTGCCGAATCACGCATGAAGATGTCGTTTATTTTATGCTCCCATTAATAACTTAAAGCCCAGGCCCAAAAATATACCCAAGGTAAAGACAAAAGTACGCTATCAATGCGGTCCAAAAGGCCCCCATGTCCTGGAATAAGGGCCCCCGAGTCTTTAACTTGGGCTACCCTTTTTAAAAGGGACTCGAAGAGATCACCCATTTGCCCCAATACGCCTACTCCCAACCCTATAACCACTGCCGGCCCTAAGGGAACCTTGGAGAAAAATAAAAATTTGAAGAGCAAAGCCCCCCCCACGGAACCTCCCACAGCCCCTATTCCCCCTTCTATTGTCTTCCCCGGACTAATCAAGGGGGCGAGTTTCCTTTTTCCCCAATTTCTTCCCACATAAAAAGCTGCCATATCTCCGCCATATACTGCAGCCAAAGCAAAAAGAATCCAGAGTCTCCCGGAGTTTAATTTATTTAGGAGAATAAAAAAGCTTAAAAAAAAAGGAGCATAAAGGAGGCCCAATAACATCCTGTGCATTTTTTCCAGGCGCGGGGGCAAATCTCCTTTTTCCCTTAGAGTTAAAATAATCAAGCTAAAAAGGAGCAAACTTATGATGCCCAAAAAGCATTCGCTTCGACCACCATAAAAGGAAAGGGCTACCAAGGCACTCAATAAAAATCCTAATATTTTTTGCAGAGCCGAAAGGTCGGGTAAAGCAAGGGCAAAGTATTCCTTCTGCGCCAAACAAATCAGACCCAAAATAATCAAAAGAAAAAGCCATAGGGGGGCAAAGAGTACAATCAGGATTACACCCAGAGCAATCAATAAGCCGGAGACCCAGCGTTGCCGATGCATACCATCACCGATCCTCAGCTTTAATCTGCTCGCTGGTGAGGCCGAATCTCCGTTCACGCTCCTGATAGTCTAAAAGAGCTTGAATAAGATCTTCTTTGGTAAAATCTGGCCATAATGTAGGCGTGATATAAATCTCTGTGTACGCCAATTGCCAGAGGAAAAAATTACTTAGGCGTTGTTCTCCGCTCGTGCGGATGAGTAAATCAGGATCGGGTAGAGGGCCAGTCCAGAGATATTTAGAAAAAAGATTTTCGTCTATATCTTCCGGGGATAAATTTCCATCCCGGCAATTAGCCATAATCCGCCGAATGGCCTGGAGGATATCGTCCCTACCCCCATAACTCAATGCTAATGATAGGGTCATGCCGTTGGCCCCGGCCGTTTGCTTCACGGTCTCCTGCAAAGTAGTCAACACTTCCTTGGGCAGGCGAGATAAATCGCCGATAGCCAGGAGGCGGATATTATTTTCCAGCATCTCGGGAAGCTCCGCGATCAGATAATCCCGCAAGAGAGCCATAAGGGCTTCCACTTCTGCTCGCGGCCGACTCCAATTTTCCGAAGAGAAGGCAAACAAGGTTAAATAGGGAATGCCAATCTCGCGGCAGGTGCGTACCACCGTGCGCACAGATTCTGCTCCCTGACGATGACCAGCGATACGATCCAAAGACCTTCTTTCCGCCCACCGTCCATTACCATCCATAATAATGGCCACGTGGCGCGGCAGTTTTTCTTTCTTTAACCGGTGCATTCCTAACTATCTAAAAGAATTCTTTTTATTCCTTTATAAATTTGCAGCCCCAATTTATACTTCCAGAATCTCTTTTTCTTTAGCTTTTACTATTTCTTCGGCTTTTTCTATGGATTTATCCATTATTTTTTGGACTTCTTCTTGATACTTAAATTGGTCATCCTCGGAGATGGATTTTTCTTTCTTGGCCGCTTTCAATTGCTCATTGGCGTCCCGTCTGATGTTCCGCATGGCCACTTTACATTCTTCTTCCATCCGCTTTATGACCTTCACTAACTCCTTGCGCCTCTCTTCGGAAAGAGGAGGAATGTTGATGCGCACAATTTTGCCGTCGCTCACCGGGGTGAGGCCTAAATCTGACTTCTGAATAGCTTTTTCTATTTCGGGGACCATCTTTGCATCCCAAGGTTGAATAGCAATAGTCCGACTTTCCGGGATAGAAAGAGAGGCCACTTGGGAAATAGGCGTGGGGACGCCATAATAATTCACGCGCACACCTTCCAAAAGGGTAAGCGAAGCCCGACCTGTGCGTACCCGGTTTAATTCTTTACGCAAGGCCTCCAAAGATTTCTCCATTTTTGTTTTTACTTCGGCAAAAAATTCTTCTTTATTAAACATAGTTCA
Organism: uncultured Syntrophaceae bacterium; assembly: GCA_964484485.1. GTDB lineage: Bacteria > Desulfobacterota > SM23-61 > SM23-61 > SM23-61 > CAZAGD01. The sequence continues at coordinate 20,834 of CAZAGD010000240.1, read as the reverse complement.
CCCTCGGATAATCGTGCCAATTTTTTTACCCAAGATTACTCCTTTGATATTTCCTTTTTTGGTCAGGTTAAAAACAATAACCGGCAGTTTATTGTCCATACAGAGAGAAATCGCCGTCGCATCCATAATTTTTAATCCCCGTTTAAGGACTTCAATATAAGAAAGCTCCCTAAACATTTTGGCCTCTTTGTGCACCACTGGGTCAGCATCATACACGCCCTCAACTTTAGTGCCCTTTAAAATTACTTGGGCCTTTATTTCCACGGCCCGCAGGGCCGCAGCTGTATCCGTAGTGAAAAATGGATTTCCTGTTCCGCCAGCAAAAATTACCACACGCCCCTTTTCTAAGTGGCGTACTGCCCGGCGGCGAATATAGGGCTCAGCTACTTGGGGCATTTCAATCGCCGACATCACCCGCGTAAAAACCCCGGTCTTCTCTAAGGCATCCTGCAAAGCCAATCCGTTGATTACCGTGGCTAACATGCCCATATAATCGGCTGTAGCTCTATCCATTCCTTGGGCACTGGCCGCCACTCCTCTATATATATTTCCCCCGCCAATCACAATGGCCACTTCTACGCCCAAATCTTTTATTTCCTTTACTTCCTGGGCCACCTTTTGCATGACAGAGGGGCTAATACCGTATTCCTGAACACCTACCAAGGCTTCACCGCTCAGCTTTAGTAGAATTCTTTTATAATATGGAGAGGGCATTTTTTACTCTTTGGGCAATCCTTCGGCGACTTGGAAACGACTGAATCTACGGATCTCTACTTTCTCTCCTACTTTACTGATTAAATCATTGAGGAGATCCTGAATCGTCAGGTTGGGATCTTTGATATAAGGCTGCTCTAAGAGGCATACCTCGCTATAATATTTTTCTAATTTCCCTTCCACAATTTTTTCAATTATTTTTTCGGGTTTACCCGCCTCCCGCGCCTGCGCGCGATAAATCTCTTTTTCCCTTTCCAGAACCTCCTGGGGAATCTGTTCCCGCCGCACATAAAAAGGATTACTGGCTGCAATATGCATGGCAATTTCTTTGGCAAAATTCTGGAAGTCTTCTGTCTTGGCCACAAAATCAGTTTCGCAATTAACTTCCACAATTACGCCAATCTTTCCGCCAGCATGGACATAAGCTCCAATCCGTCCTTCAGAAGCTATCTTCCCAGCCCTCCGCGAAGCGGTGGCCAACCCTTTCTGCCGCAAATAATCTACGGCTTTTTCAAAATCACCCTTAGCTTCGGCCAAGGCTTTTTTACAATCCATCATCCCGGCGCCAGTTTTTTCCCGCAGGTCTTTTACCATAGCAGCTGATATTTCCACTTCTTTTACCTCCTATTCTTCTTCATCCTCTTCCTCTAATTCTTCTTCATCCTCCTCATCTTCTTCTACCTCTTTCATCTCCCCCGAGGTCATCTCTGGAGAAGCTTCCGGCTTGTCCGCAGCTTCTTCCCCAGTTACCGGCGCAGCTATTTCTGCCCCGGACAATTTGGCTTCATATAGTTGTTTGCCTTCCAAACAGGCATCGGCAATTTTGGCTGAAATTAGGCGAATAGCTCGGATAGCATCATCATTTCCAGGAATTACATAATCAACTTCATCCGGATCACAATTTGTATCCACGATACCCACAATAGGAATTCCCAGCTTTCTGGCTTCGTGCACAGCAATCTTTTCTTTCCGCGGATCCACCACATAAAGAAGCTTAGGGAGCTCAGTCATGTCTTTTATTCCCCCTAAGGTCTTCTCTATCTTTGCTCTTTCTTTTTCCAACTGCAGTACTTCTTTCTTAGGCAGCGCCTCGAAGGTGCCATCCTCTTTCATAGCCTGCAGCTTCTTCATTCTTTCTATATTCTTTTTAATAGTCCGGAAGTTGGTTAAAGTTCCGCCTAACCAACGCTGGTTCACATAAAACATTCCTGCTCTTTGCGCTTCCTCGGCGATGGCGTCTTGGGCCTGCTTTTTGGTACCCACAAAGAGCACAGTTCCTCCCGCCGCCACTGTATCCACGACCGCTTTATACGCCTCTTTGAAAAGGCGCACGGTCTTCTGGAGATCTATAATATAAATTCCGTTGCGGGAGCCGAAGATGTACTCCTTCATCTTCGGATTCCAGCGCTTGGTCTGGTGGCCAAAATGAACTCCGGCCTCTAAAAGTTGTTTCATGGTGATAGTTGACATATTTATATCCTCCTGGGTTTTTCCTCCGTTCTCCTTTCGCGGCTGCTCATCCCCTTGCGGTGGACACCCAGCACCGCTCAGAAAACGTGTGTATTAAATTTTTTTATTATAACATTCTCAAACTTCTTTGCAACTTTAATTTCTGTACTAAGTTCTATAAGCAGCATTGATCTTTATGTAATCATAAGATAAATCCGTAGTTAAAACAAAAGCCCTCTCCCGCCCTTGATGGAGATTAAGGCGTACTTCATATTCTTTCTTTTTCATTATTTCCGTTGCTTTCTTTTCGGCGACCGGCCCTTTTCCCTGGCCCCGGGCGACGATCTGGACTTTATCGAAAAATATATCTATTTTATTTGGGTCGATATTAACCCCTGCATATCCCGCAGCACACATGATCCGCCCCCAGTTGGCGTCTGCCCCAAAGAAGGCTGTCTTCACCAAGGGCGAGCAAGCCACTGCCCTGGCTACTTTCTGCGCCTCCGCCACGCTGCGCGCTCCTTCTACCCTAATCTTTACCAATTTGGTCGCCCCCTCCCCATCTCGGGCTATCTTCTCCGCCAAAGCATAGAGAACCTGATGCAGAAGCTCAGAAAATTTTTTATAGCCAGTGGTGTCGGGCTCTATCATCTTATTCTGGGCTTCGCCATTGGCTAAAACAAGTACCGTATCATTAGTACTCATATCGCCATCAATTATCACTAGGTTAAAAGTCTCCTTCACCTGCTCTTGTAAACATTTTTTTAGAGCGTGGGGAGAAATACAAGCATCTGTAAGAACAAAGGAAAGCATGGTCGCCATCTGCGGGCTAATCATGCCCGCCCCTTTGGCTATGCCGGCCAAAGTAATCTCTCGCCCATTAACTTTTCCTTTTACTTTCTCGGCTTTAGGAAAAGTGTCTGTAGTAACTATGGCCCTAGCCACATCCGCCAGCCCATCCGCAGAAAGAGCGGAAACTAAAAGGGGTAATTTTTTCTTAATCTGCGTCACGGGTAAAGGACGACCGATTACCCCCGTGGAGGCCAAAAGCACTTTAGCCGGATCAATCTTTAAAAGCGCGGATATGGATTTGGCCAATTCCTGGGCATCCCTAATTCCTCTTAATCCTGTACAGGCATTGGCACAGCCCGAATTAATTAATACAGCTTGGGCATACCCCCCTTTTAGTCTTTCCTTAGAGAGGATTACCGGCGCTGCTTTTACCCTATTCGTGGTAAAAACACCGGCCGCTACAGCGGGATGAGGAGCATAAATGAGCGCTAAATCTGGATTACCATTCTTTTTAATTCCCGCTGCAATTCCGGCAGCTAAGAATCCTGGTACTTGAAAATGAGCAGGAAAATATTTGGCCATCATCTCTCCTTATTCTTTTTACCGACCATGACATTTTTTATACTTTTTGCCGCTGCCGCACGGGCAGGGATCGTTGCGACCTACCTTCTTCCCTTCGCGCTTCATGGGTTTAGCTTTTATTTCAGTTTCTTCTCCATGACTTAGCACCAGCGGTTGGGGGCGCGGCGCTTCTATTTCCCTAATTTCCGGAGACTTAGCTATCTGGATCCGGAACAGCTTACTAATTGTTTCCTCTTTTATCTGCTGCACCAAATCCATAAACATCTCATATCCTTCTTTTTGGTATTCTTGCAGAGGGTTGCGCTGGCCATAACCTCTTAAGCCAATGCCTTCTTTGAGATGTTCCATGGCCAGCAGATGTTCTTTCCAAAGGGAATCTATAGTCTGTAAGTAAATTACCTGCTCCAGATGCCTTAATACTTCGGCGCCAAATTCCATCTCTTTGCGTTTATAATATTCCCCCGCCTCCTGGATAATCCTTTCGACTAACCTATCCTTAGTCATCTGGGCAGCTTCTTCGGCCCGCACATTCAACCCAAAAGAAAAAATCCGCATCAAGGACTCATTTAAACGACGATAATCCCACTCTTCGGGATAGGTTTTTTCATCCGCTATGGGTTCTACTACTCCTTCGGCCAGCTCGGCGATCATCTCTTGGATCTCCTCAGCTACCCCTTCTCCTTTGAGGACGCGCTTGCGTTGGGCGTAGATTACCTCTCTCTGTTTATTCATGACATCATCGTATTCGAGGAGATGTTTACGAATATCAAAGTGATGCGCCTCCACCCGCTTTTGAGCATTTTCGATAGCTCGGCTGATCAAAGAATGTTCTATCGGCTGCCCCTCTTCCATACCCAAGCGGCTCATAACCCCCGAGATGCGCTGGGAGCCGAAGATCCGCATAAGATCATCTTCCAGAGAAAGATAAAAACGAGAGGTTCCCGGATCGCCTTGCCGCCCTGAACGTCCGCGCAGTTGATTATCGATGCGTCGAGATTCGTGACGTTCGGTACCTAAGACATGAAGACCACCTGCGGCAATTACTTTTTTATACTCTTGGGCAGTGAGAGCCCGCATTTCTTCCAGAATTTTCTGATAGGCCTCCGGATTTTGCTCTGGATCAATCTTGCGCCGCTGGGCTTCTTCGCGGGCTAAAAGCTCCGGATTTCCCCCCAGCATAATATCTGTTCCCCTCCCGGCCATATTAGTGGAGATAGTAATTGCTCCGAAACGGCCGGCCTGGGCAATTATCTTAGCTTCCATTTCATGGTATTTGGCATTCAAGACTTGATGGGGGAGTCTTTCCTGTTTGAGCATATGGGATAATTTTTCAGAATTCTCAATAGATATGGTCCCCACCAATACAGGTTGGCCCCGGCGATGACATTCTTTGATCTCTTCCACTACTGCTTTATACTTCTCTCTCTGCGTGCGGTAAATTACATCAGGAAAATCCTGACGTATCATGGGCATATTCGTGGGTATTACCACCACATCCAGGTTATAGATCTTTTTAAATTCCTGCGCTTCGGTATCGGCCGTGCCGGTCATGCCCGCCAATTTTTTATACATGCGGAAATAATTCTGGAAGGTGATGGTGGCCAAAGTTTGATACTCTTCGGCTATTTTTACTCCTTCTTTGGCTTCGATGGCCTGGTGCAATCCGTCACTCCAACGGCGACCAGGCATCATCCGCCCGGTAAACTCATCGACGATAATAACCTGGCCATCTTTGATCACATAATTGACATCTTTTTGGAATAGCCAATAGGCTTTCACCAATTGATGGATAGTGTGGATTCTTTCCGAAGTCTGGCGGTATTGTTCTTCTAAGGTTTGGCGAGCTTCCATCTTTTGCCAAGGAGTCAATTGCTCATTGCTATCAATAGCCTGGTACCCTTCTTCCAAGGAAGGAACCACAAAAGCGTCCGAGCGCCCGCGGGAGAGGAGTTCTAAGCCTTTCTCCGTGAGTTCCACCGAATTTGACCTTTCGTCGATAGCACAATAAAGCTCCCCTTCAAACTGGGAGAGAAGCTTTTGGCTGGATAAATAAGACTCCAAGCGGTCTATTTTGGTCTTCAAGGCCGGCTTTTGGGCTATTAAATCCAAAAAACGCGGGTTTTTGGGATCCCCCCTTTTTACTAACAAAAGTTTTTCAATTAGCGCTTCATTTTCGGGGTCTTCTTCTAAGAGGCGCAAAGCTTGATCCAAAATGCTCTCAATGAGGCGACTTTGATTTTGGCGCAGACGGATGACCAGAGGCTTTAGCTCTTCGTAGTATCCTTCTTCGACATGCTCCACTGGACCTGAGATAATTAATGGTGTGCGGGCTTCATCGATCAGGATGGAATCAACTTCATCTACAATGGCATAGTTCAGGTCGCGCTGCACCATGTCTTCAAAGCGAAATTTCATATTGTCCCGCAAGTAATCGAAACCAAATTCATTATTAGTTCCATAAGTTACATCGCATCGGTAAGCCTTCTGCCGTTCGGCATCATCCAGCTCATGGACAATCACTCCCACCGAGAGTCCTAAAAATTTATATATGGCTCCCATCCAAGAGGCATCCCGTTTAGCCAAATAGTCATTTACAGTGACGACATGAACTCCTTTACCCGTTAAAGCATTCAAATATACCGGCAGAGTGGCAGCTAAAGTTTTTCCCTCACCGGTCTTCATCTCAGCTATCTTTCCTTCGTGCAGAACAATACCGCCCATGAGTTGCACATCAAAATGTCTTTGGCCCAAAGTTCGTTTGGCGGTCTCCCTAACTACAGCAAAAGCTTCCGGAAGCAAATCATCTAAAGATTCTCCCCGATCCAGGCGATTCCGGAATTCGCCGGTTTTTGCTTTAAGTTCACTATCGCTCAACTTAGCCAGGGCTGGTTCTAAGGCATTAATGGCCAAGACCAGTGGTTTCAAGCGATTCAATTCCCGCTCATTTTTACTGCCAAAAATTTTTTGGAGGACTTGGAGGATCATCTTTTAAATAAGCTATTTGCGCTTGGGATTACAAAATTTTTCAAATAAAAACCCCGATAAACTTATCGGGGTTTTGTTTAAACCCATTAATAACTTAACATATTTTTTAGCAAATGGGAAGAGAATAAAAGGATCTTAAGAGGTTTGCCTCAGGTAAGGCTGGGGATTGACCGGTACGCCCTGGATATGAACTTCATAATGAAGATGAGGCCCTGTGCTGTTCCCCGTCATACCAACCGTGCCGATAATCTGCCCTTTTTTAACTTTTTCTCCCGGCTTGACCATTATATTTTTCAGATGGCCGTACAAGGTGGCAAAACCATGGCCATGATCCAGATAAATACTTCTGCCCATTTCTGCCTGCCATCCAGCATACACTACCACTCCTTCAGCGGCAGCTACAACCGGAGTTCCTATAGGTGCAGAGATATCCACTCCCCGGTGAGGTCGAGCTCCTCCGGCCGCTGGAGAAAGACGCGTTTCGCCAAATACTGAAGAAATTGAGCCCATAACCGGCCATAGTGATGGAGTGGCCAAAAGAATTGCTTTTTGATTTTGGAGGAGTCCTTGGATAATTTTTAAGTTGGATTCTTGGCGGGAAATTTCTCTTTCTAAATAATATATATCGTTATGTAATTGCTGCACCAACTTTTCTTTTTCCAATTCTCTTAAAGAAGCTTCTTTTTCCTTTATAAATCTTGTTTCTGGCAAATCCTGGGTGATGATTTTCTTTTTATTCTCTATTAATTGGCTCTTCTTTTTCATGTTCTTAGCAGGCATTTGGGGAGAATTTTGTGCTTTTAATTCCTTTAATTCTTTTAGCTCATTCTCTACTTGCTTTTCCATTTCCCTTAATTTAGCTAATTGGGCTTCCAGGAAACCTATTTTCTGCATAAAGTTTTGCATCTCTTCTCTTTGGAAAGTGGCTTCGGTCCGCAAATGCTGCAATTCGGCCAGTTTCTTGCGTACATTTATGTAGTTATAAATCAAGTAAGCAGAAACAATTAGCACAATAGTCAAGACTCCGGCCGCAATCTTAAGAAAGCGGGGAGATAAAACGAATTTCTTTAGCCGTGCTGCTCCTTGGGAAATATACCCAGCTATGTAATCTTTATTCAGTATTCTCATGATCTCCAAAATGATTAACCCTACCTACCCAAAAACCATCGGCCACTTTTAAATGAATCCCATTTACCACAATTTATTATTTTTTGTCAAGAATTTTAAAACTTGGCCGTCAATCAGTTTGAATATTTCTCGCCAGCAGGAGACAGAGGGGAGGGGAAGAGGCGAAATTAAAACATGAAAGAACCAGTCCCCCAATTTAATGAACCCCTCTCCTTCTCCTCTATATTGGGGCGGATTTTTAAAAATGTTCCACAGCCAGTTTTAAAACTGGAGGCTAAACTTCCAACAAAACAGCTATTTCATCACACTCCGGAAACTTAACGCATTTTATACAATCTGCCCAAATTTTATGGGGGAGAAGAGTCTTGTCCACAATTTTGAACCCAAATTTAAGGAAAAAATTCGGCTTATAAGTTAAGGCAAATATTCTATAAAGCCCCAAGGTTATCGCTTCGGAAAGGCAAGCTTCTATGAGCTTTGTCCCAATTCCCCGACGTTGGAAATCTTCCCTGACTACTAAAGACCTAATTTCCGCCAGATCTTCCCAACATATATGCATAGCACAGGTCCCTATAATATTCCCTTCCTCTTCATTTAAGTAAACATAAAAATCGCGCAGGTTGTCATAAAGCTCGCTCAGGGAACGGGGAAGCATCTCCCCTTTTTTAGCCGACTGCTCAATAAGCTTATGAATTTCCTTCACATCTGAAATTTTCGCTTTGCGAATCCCCATATCCGTGAACTCCTCTATGGTCATTTCTTTGCTTTGCTACCTAACCTCAGCATTTCTCGAGCATGAGCTAAAGTCTTTTCCGTAATCTTCACTCCTCCTAACATGCGAGCAATCTCTTCTTCTCTTTCCTTTTCTCGGAGAAGCTGGCATTCTACCACCGTTCTGCCGCCCTGAATTTTTTTGCTGACTTTATAATGAGCATCGGCTAAGGAGGCAATTTGGGGTAAGTGGGTGATACAAAAAACTTGATGTTCCCGGGAAATTTCTTTCAACTTCCGCCCCACCACTTCCGCCATCCCTCCCCCGATCCCGGCGTCAACTTCATCAAAGACTAAAGACTCTACTCCATAATCTTCAGCCAAGATGCGTTTCATGGCTAACATAATCCGCGAAAGCTCTCCTCCCGAGGCGATTTTTATTAAAGGACGCAATTCTTCTCCCGGATTGGGAGAGATGAGAAATTCTACTCGGTCTAATCCCTCCTCTTCCAATTTCTCTTGCGGATTTTCTTGGACTTCGATGTGGAAACGTACCTTATTCATGCCTAACGTGGCCAATTCTTCTTTCACTTTGGTACTCAATTCTTTGGCAACTTTTTTCCTCTTAGCGGAAAGCTCTTTAGCCCGGAGATAAGCGCCCGCGGCTAATTCACCAACTTTCTTCTGCAGATTGCTTATTTGCTCAGCGCCATCCTCCAGATTCCTTTTTTCTATTTCAATTTTCTCTTTGTATCGCCAAACATCTTCGAAAGTTGGACCATATTTTTTCTTTAGTCTCTGGATCTCGTCTAAACGAAACGATATTTCTTCCAACAACTTGGGGTCGAAAACAATTTTTTCGGCATAAGACCTTAGGGCAGAAACTATGTCTTCCACTTGAAATAGAGTACTCTCCAAGGCCGCAGCTAAAGGTGCTAATGTCTCATCGATCTTCAGCGCCTCTTTTAGACGTTGCCAAGTAATTTGGAGACGTTCAACAGCCGATCCCCTTTCGGCATAGAGGAGATCGACTCCTTGTTGGGCAAAAGAAAAGAGCTTTTCAGCATGGACGAGGCGAGCTCGCTCCTGAAGCAATTCCTGCTCTTCATTAGGTTCTCCTGGACGCGGTGGCTTAAGCTTGGCCCGCGCTATCTCTTGTTCCTGAAAATTTAAAAGTTCCAGCCTCTCGGCTCTTTGTTTTTCTTTGCTTTCTAATTCGCCCAGCTCAGCACTTTTTTTCTTCCACTCCTCATATAGCTCCTGGTATTCTTGGCGAAGTGCCCAAAGACCTCCCGAGCGGTCTAAAATTTCTAAATGCCTCTCCGGGTTGAGAAAGTGTTGATGCTCATGCTGGCCGTAGATATGCATAAGTTCCTCCCCCAACTCGGAGAGCATATGCAAGGTTATCGCTTGCCCATTTAAAAAGGCTCGGGACTTCCCCGAACGATGGATTAACCTTTTGATAGCCAACCCCTCAGATATTTCTAAAGGCCACTTGCGCAGAAATGGTAAATTAGCTATTTCTTTAAGCTCAAAGAATCCTTCTATGGTAGCCTCATCTTGACCGGTGCGGATCATTTCTGCAGATCCTTTTCCCCCCAGGAGCAGGCTAATGGCATCCACTAAAATAGATTTCCCCGCTCCAGTCTCTCCAGTTAAAACATTAAAGCCCGGCCCGAATTGGACGTGCAATTTATCGACGATGGCCAAATTGCTGATATACAAATCTGTAAGCATCTATAAGATCAACGTTCCCCCCATTTAAACTTAGTTCTTAAAATTTGAAAATAATCCTTGAATGGTGACCTAATGAAAGAGACATAATCCGGGGCTTTGCTGACTAGGATTTGATCAAAGGGCTGCAGGGGACAGCCCACCTGCCCGTCTAAGGTTAAACGGACATCACTTTCCTCAGATTCTAATTTAAATTCAACCTTAACCCGATCGGGAACTAAGAGCGGGCGATTGGTTAGGGTGTGGGGGCAGATAGGAGTGATGAGAATAGAATCTAATGTCGGGTAGACTATCGGTCCTCCGGCAGCCAAAGAATAAGCAGTAGAACCGGTTGGCGTAGAAATAATCACTCCATCACCTCGATACGTAGTTACATAAGCTCCATTAATACTACTTTTTATATTAATTATTCTGGCTAAAACACTTTTAGTTATTACCGCATCATTAAGGACAGTATATTCCCCTATTATTTCTCCCCCCCTGACTACTTGGGCTTTAAGCTTCATGCGGCTTTCTATCTCCATTTTCCCATCTAAAACCTGGCCTAAAACTGGGTAAAGTTCTTCTAAGGTTATCTCCGTTAAAAACCCCAACCCACCTAAATTGACGCCTAAGATAGGGATATCTTTGCCGGTCATATCCCGTACCGCACTAAGGAGAGTTCCATCTCCCCCTAAAACTATAAGGAAATCAATTAGCCGCCCCATATCTGCCCGAGAGCAGGCCAAGGAATTATTTATTAAAGAAGCTACCCGTTCTTCCAAGAAAACTTGGACGTGCCTTTGGTTGAACCAATTAGTAAGCTCTTTGGCTAACTCAATTGCTTCAATTTTATTGGGTTTTAATATAAGGCCTACGCGCTTGCTCATAAAATCTCCTCGCCCGCGGGTACGTTTTCATAAAATTTTCCTTTGGCTATTAAAAGCGTTTTTAACATAAAAGAAGCCCCCCTGTCTATATTTAAAATAGAGGCCATCAGCATAATGCTTTACGAATCCTAAATCTTTTAAACCACCCTTTTCCTGAGCTGAAAATCGATTGGTCTTAATTATTTTAAGCGTCAAATTCGGCCAGACCAGTCAAACTCGGCATCTTGAAAAACCACCTCTTCTATTTCTATAATCTCAGGCGCGTTTATAATCTTAAGATTTTCGCTAAAAGCAGCAAGGCCAGGGTCTCTGCTCTGGCCAAAGAGCCTGTGTCGCAATGGGGAAAAATGACTAGAGGCAGGCCGGAGGCAGGCATGCATGAAGAAGCATCGGCGGTAGAAGAAGATGGAAGAGCCACTGCCTCATGATTCTGAATGAATGCCTGCCTCCGACCTGCCTCTAGTCCCTTTACCAAAGTAAGCTATTTATTATTAATCGCAGCAATTAAATATTTACAGTTATCACTCTTATCTTACTCCGTGGTCTGACTTTATCGAGTTTCCCCAATGAAATTGTGTCGTAATTCCACATAAGAAATAAAGCCAAATGCGGCAAGGGACAAGCCCTTGCCCTACGTTTGAGATTTTTTTAATTTCTCGTAGGGCCAGCCCTTGGGGCTTGCCGAACCACGCCTTAAGATGTCGTTTATTTTATGCTCCCATTAATAATTATCGCACATATCCATCAAAGAACCAGTGCCTTATTTTAATGAGCCTCTCGCCCAAAATATCTATAAATTTCATAAATGACCGACGGTCAGGTGCCAAATAGATTGAAGAGAAAAAAAGAATATGCTAATTTAAAATAAAAAATCAAAAGATATCTTCATGAATCTCTTTAAAAGCGACGAAGAAGGGAAAGAGAAATTTATTCCTTTGGCCGACAGAATTCGACCCCGGAGCTTAGAAGAATTCGTCGGCCAGGAGCATCTTTTAGGACCAGGAAAGTTTCTCAGGGCCATCGTGGAAAAAGGCCATCTTCCTTCTTTAATTTTCTGGGGCCCGCCTGGAACCGGTAAGACCACTTTAGCCCATATTATTGCTCAAGCCACTAATTCCCATTTTGTGGCTTTTTCCGCCGTTCTTTCGGGCGTCAAAGAAATTCGTCAGGTAATTAAAGAAGCAGAAGAGATGCAGAGTCGGGGGCGGCGCACTATTCTTTTTATTGACGAAATTCACCGTTTCAATAAAGCCCAGCAGGATGCTTTCCTTCCTCACGTAGAAAGGGGCAATCTTATTTTGTTCGGAGCCACCACTGAAAATCCTTCTTTTGAAGTAAATTCCGCTCTCCTTTCCCGCTGCCGAGTGCTTACTCTGCGATTATTAACTCCTGCAGAAATATCGTTAATTCTGCAGCGCGCCCTTCATGACCGAGAAAGAGGTTTAGGAAATTTAAAAGCCCTTTTAACTCCCGAGGCGCTGAATTATCTGGCCGAAATGGCTCATGGAGATGCCCGGGTAGCTCTCAATGCCTTAGAAATGGCCGTTTTGACTACTCCGCCGAACCCGGAAGGGCAAAGGATTATTAACCTCTCCACGATCTCGGAAGCATTACAGCGGAAAGCTCTGCTCTATGATCGTGACGGTGAAGAGCATTATAATATAATCTCCGCTTTTCACAAAAGCTTGCGGGGAAGCGATCCCGACGCCGCCCTTTATTGGCTAGCGCGCATGCTCCAAGCAGGCGAAGACCCCTTTTATGTGGCCCGGCGCATGGTGCGGTTTGCTGCTGAAGATATTGGCTTAGCCGATCCCTGGGCTCTGATTATTGCTTTGCAGGCTAAGGAAGCTTTTCATTTCTTGGGCCACCCCGAGGGAGAATTGGCCCTGGCTGAAGCAGCGGTTTATTTAGCCACTGCCCCCAAGAGTAATGCCCTTTATCGGGCTTACGGAAAAGCTTGTGCTGACGTGGAAGAAAAAGGCGCTTTGCCCGTACCCCTCCATATCCGCAACGCCCCAACTAAGCTTATGGCCGAGCTGGGATATGGACGGGGGTATAAATATGCTCATGACTACGAAGATGGCTTTGTGGAACAAGAATATTTCCCCACCGAGCTTGGCCCCAAAATTTATTATGAACCAACGGATAGAGGGTTGGAAAAGACTATTGCTCAAAGGTTAGAAGTTTGGCGAAAAAGATGGCATCGTCATAAATAAATTTATATTTGAACTAAAAAAATCTTTAATGAAGGAGTTTTCTATGGGAAGCGTTATTAAGAAAAGAAGAAAAAAAATATCTAAACATAAACATCGCAAACTCTTGAAGAAGACACGCATTCAACGTCGCAAGCGCAAATAAGAGAAATATGGTACTTATTTCTAACCCGCCGAAGGCTTGTCCACTCTTTCTTTTAATTCTTTCCCTACTTTGAAAAAAGGAAGTTTTTTGGGCAAGACTTCAACTTTAGCCCCTGTCCGCGGGTTGCGGCCTTGGTAAGCCTGATAAGATCTGACTGTAAAATTGCCAAACCCGCGGATTTCAATTCTTTCCCCTCTGGCCAAAGCTTCCGCCATCGAGGAAAAGATGGTATTTACAATCGTCTTCGCTTCCTGTTGTCCTAAATTGTTTGATCTCTCCATCAGCTTTTGAATGAGTTGAAACTTAGTCATCGCCTCATTCTCCTTAAAAATATTTTAATTTCTTTATGTTAATATATAGCATGACCTATTTTTCTATGCAAACTCGAAATTATCAGGGTGTTTGCTTTAATTTAGCCAAAAGGAGATTCGTACCCTTCTTTTTTTACCGCTTCCGACATCAGCTCTCGACGTTTTTTTTCTAATTCTCTAATCTGGGTATTAATTGCTTCTATTTTCTTATCGATCTGATCAAGAGCTTCTTCTTTTTTTCTCAATTCCATATCACCGCCGCAGGGCTGCAATCGCAAAATTGATTTTTCCTTCTGCAAATTTTCCAATTCTTTTTGCAGCTCTTTTATCTCTTTTTCAATCTGCTTCAACATAATTAAATCACCATTAATTTTTCAATCTTAATTACAACGGAGCAATTTTACTAAATTTTTAAAAATCAAGCAAGATTAAAATTTCCTGGATGGTAATCCTTCATTTCCTTAATTCCCTCTCCTCAGGGCGGCTGGGTCTTAATTAATAATAGGCTACCTTGTGGGAAGTCGGAAACGGCCAGCGGCAGCCCTTTCACCTCATTACGACCCAATCTTGCTATTCTAATAATCCCGCCCTTAAGTAATGGATTGTCCCGGAAATCGATCATTTTTATTTAACTTCTACTATATCTATTTAGGAAAAAGGAAGCTTGATTTTACTTAACCGGCTGAGTAAGATCTGAATATTCTTTTAATCCTGGTAAGCTATGCCTAATATTGTTCTTTTTTTCTTTGGGCTCGCAAATATGCCAATAATTTGGGGGAGGTAAATATGTCTACTTTACTGTACGAAAAAAAAGGATCGGTAGTTATTATTACTATCAACCGGCCTGAGGTAAAAAATTGTCTTGACCCGGAAACAGATGAAAAATTGGCTTCTGCTTGGAAGAAATTTAAAGATGACGACGAAGCTCTGGTGGCTATTATCACTGGCGCTGGAAATGATTCTTTTTGTTCCGGTGCCGATTTAAAAGCCTGGCCTTCTTTTTTAAAACAAAAAGATGCCCATTTTCATAGACGCCGCGCCTATGATGGTCCCGGATTTGGAGGAATCACCCGCGGTATAGATATCTTTAAACCTATATTGGCCGCCATTAATGGCTATTGTTTTGCTGGCGGGTTAGAAATCGCCCTCGCCGCCGATTTACGTATTGCCGCCGAAAATGCCGAGTTTGGCTGCTTAGAAAGGCGCTGGAATGTAGGCTTAGGGGATGGAGGGACGCAAAGATTATGGCGAATAATAGGTTTAGGCCGGGCCATGGAATTAATCATCACTGGAAAAAAGATAAACGCCCAAGAAGCCTTAGCTATAGGTTTAGTTAATGAAGTAGTCCCCAGGGCATGGCCCTTGGAAGATGTCTAGAGTTGGCGGAAATGATCAGTCAATTTCCCCAAGGAGCCCTGCGTACAGATAAAGAGGCCCTTCTGCGGGGTATTGGCGAACCTCTAACGGAGGGATTAAGGATTGAAGCTATGCTTTTCAACACGCTCATCGGCACTCATGACTTTCATGAAGGTCCGCGAGCTTTTGCCGAAAAACGATCTCCTATTTGGAAGAACGATTGAAATATCTCTGAGATAAGAAAATGAAAGATAGACGAGCAAATCAAAAACACCTTGTTAGAAAATAAAATTTCAGGTATATTAGCAGCCAAAATAGAGCAGCTTTAAGAGACCTGGAAATTAAATTATTATTCCATTGTCTTACACCAAAGAAACCTTTATTTATTAAGGGCATCTAAATAATGGATATTGCAGACCAAGTTTTGGTGCAAAAGGCTCAAGCAGGTGATTTTCGGGCCTTCCAAGATTTAGTGAATAGGTATGAAGGCAAAGTTTATCGCCTAGCCATGCGCATGCTTAGAAACCAGCAGGATGCGGAAGATGCTCTCCAAGAAACTTTTCTGCAAGTTTATCGTGGTTTGAAGAATTTTGAAGGGCGCTCAAGTTTTTCTACCTGGCTTTTTCGCCTGGCCACAAATGTGTGCCTCATGAAAATACGCCACCGCGGAACTGAACCTTCGCAATTACTTCCTCTGGAAGAATATCTTCCCCAACATGAAGAAGGTCAACACCCTCCTATTCAAGATTGGCCCGATCTGCCCGATGAAATCCTTTTGAACAAAGAGTCGCGAGAAAAAATGATGGAGGCCTTAGAAAAATTGCCTCCCGAATATAGAGCCGTATTCGTCTTAAGGGATTTAGAAGGCTTATCAAATGCGCAAACGGCTGAGGCCATGGGCATTTCCGTCCCCGCGGTTAAATCAAGACTCCACCGAGCTCGCTTAGCCCTGCGTGGTCTTCTTTCAGCATATTTCGAAAAGAAAAAAAATAAAGGACGGATGACCATCTATTAAAGATGACCATCGATTAAAAAGGGGGAAACGATGAATTGCCAAGAAATACTCGAAAAACTTTCGGATTACATAGATGGCGAACTCGACCCCAAACTTTGCCAAGATCTGGAAAAGCACATGGAGGATTGCTACCCTTGTTTAATCTTTGTGAATACTTTTAAGAAGACGCTTACCCTTTATAAATTTGCCTGTTGTGAACCTTTACCCAAAGGAGTCCACCTCCGCCTCCACGACTATCTAAAGAAGAAATGCCAGGAATAAGAAATTCCCTTAATTTAACACAATCATCTTAAATCAAATATATATCCACTCCTGTCCTTCCTCTTAATTTTATTAATGGGAGCATAAAATAAACGACATCTTAATGCGGGGTTCGGCAAGCCCCAAGGGCTTGCCCTACGAGAAATTTAAAAAACCTCAAATGCAGGGCAAGGGCTTGTCCCTGGCCGCATTGGGTTTTATTTCTTATGGGCAATTACGATACAATTTCATTGGGGCAAGCCCATAAAGCCAGAGCATGAAGGAAGATAAGAGCGATACCTGTAAATATTTAATTGCTCCGATTAATAATTAGATTATTGAAAATATTTCCTTTTTTACCTCGCCTGAGTTAGCATTCTCTGTGGTGAATAAAATAACCCTATCTCCCCTCAATTTTATCGCCGTAGGGCAAGGGCTTGGCCCTTGCCAAAACAGGCAAGCCATAAATAATTGCCCTACAAATTGCCCAAATATTTAAGCCGCCCTCCCTTTGCGGAAAATTTCGAGGGAGTTTTGCTCTTTTTTGCCCAGGTTGGTAGGGTTATTAATTGAGTTGTCATAAATAAAGAGATATGTTAATTTTTTTCTATGAATTATGTGAGCACGCGGGGATGGATTGAAAAAAAGCCGGCTAAAAAAGTAATCATTCAAGGTTTAGCCGAAGATGGTGGGCTTTTCGTGCCCGCTACCTTTCCTCGAATTACAATCAATTCTGCTCTTGCTCAAATGCCACCTATTTCCTATGCTTCCCAAGCAGCTCTAATCTTAAAATCTTTTCTCACTGATTTCTCAGAATCTGAGCTTAATTCTGCGTGCCAAGAAGCCTATGGAGAGAAATTTGATCACGAGGCTATTGTTCCCTTAAAGATTTTAGATAAAGAGACAGCGGTTTTAGAACTATGGCACGGTCCCACATTAGCTTTTAAAGATTTGGCTCTCCAATTAATGCCTCGTCTTCTCTCTTTAGCTCTAAAAGAAGAGGAAGAAAAGTATGAATTAGTGATCCTGGTGGCCACTTCGGGGGATACCGGCAAAGCGGCCTTAGAAGGATTTGCTGACGTTCCTGGCATCCGCATCTTTGTTTTTTACCCTCATGCTGGAGTAAGTGAAATTCAACGCTTACAAATGGTGACTCAACGTGGTCAAAACGTGGGCGTATGTGCCGTACTGGGAAATTTTGATGATGCCCAAAATGGAGTAAAGCAAATCTTTGGCGATGCCCAAATCAATAAAGAACTGCAAAAGATTAACTTTCGTCTTTCTTCGGCCAATTCCATCAACTGGGGCAGACTCGTCCCGCAGATAGTTTATTATTTTACGGGCTACCAACAGATGGTAGGAGCTGGCCTGATTAATTTAGGTAACCCAATTCTAATCTGCGTGCCCACCGGCAACTTCGGAAACATTTTAGCGGCCTTCTATGCCCAGCAATGCGGCCTGCCCGTTTCTAAGTTAATATGTGCTTCTAACCGTAATAAAGTACTCACTGACTTCTTTCGCCAGGGAATTTATGACCGGCGGCGGGAGTTTTATCGTACCGAATCACCTTCTATGGACATTCTAATCTCTTCTAATTTAGAGCGCCTTTTATTTGAGCTGAGTGGCCGAAATCCAGAATTAGTCCGCGCTTGGATGAAAGATTTGGAAGTAAAAGGCTGGTACTGCCTTCCCGACGAGAAAATTTCTCATTTGCCATCCAGGTTTTACGGCGGTTTTGCTGATCGCCAAGCAACCCTGCAAGCTATCCAGGAAGTATTTAGCCATCATGGCTACTTGATTGACCCGCATACCGCCGTGGGATATCACGTGCTCCGCAAATATCGCGAAGAAACCGGTGATGGAACCCCGGCTCTCCTCGCCGCCACAGCCAGCCCTTTTAAATTTAATATGGCGGTCTTAGAAGCCTTGGGGAGAGAGACAAAGGGTAAGGATGAATTTTCCTTGCTCCGCGAATTATCAGCCTTATCCGGACAACCAATCCCTTTCCAATTGGCGGAGTTGCCAAGTCTGCCGGAAATTCATAAAAATGTCTGTCGCCAGGAGGCGATGGCTGAGGTAATTATGCATTTCTTAAAAAAAAGTTGATGCGGGGTAAAAAGCACTCCTCCAATGTGACTACGTTTTATGGACCGTGCCTAAAATAGATGGTCAATTCCTCCAGATTAGGCATGACAATTTTTTAAAGAAACAAAGAACATTAATAGTACAGGAGGTTTTTAAAGTTGCCCGATAAATTAATGTCCGCCGCGGAAGCAGTCGAATTGATAAAAGATGGAGATACGGTCACTATTTGCGGCATAATTGGTGCTCTGGTTCCGGAGAAAGTACTTTCTGCCTTAGAAGCGCGATATTTACAAACAGGCGCACCCCGCCATATTACCGCTGTATTTCCGGTAGCGGTGGGCGATGTTTACGGCATCTCCGGAGCTGATCATTTAGCTCATGAAGGATTACTGAAAAGAGTAATCAGTGGTTCATATGTCACCGCTCCGGCTTCCGCTCCCCCGCCTAAGTTAGTGGAGATGATCTATAAAAACAAAGTTGAAGCCTACAATTTTCCTATGGGCGCACTTATGCACTTGCATCGTGAAATAGCCGCCCGGCGGCCTGGTCTAATTACTCAAGTGGGACTTAGAACTTTTGTAGATCCTCGTCTTGAGGGAGCCAAAATGAATAAGCTCACTCAAGAAGATCTGATTGAATTAATCAACCTCCACGGCCAAGAATACCTTTTTTATAAATCTTTCCCTATTAACGTAGCCATCGTTCGCGGAACCACCGCAGATGAATTCGGTAACATTACTATGGAGCATGAAGGCTCCTTCTCTATCGTATTAACGCAGGCCATGGCCGCCCATAATTGCGGGGGTAAAGTCATCGCCCAAGTAAAAAGAATAACCACTCCAGGTAAGTTAAATCCGCAACTGGTCAAAATCCCGGGAATCATGGTCGACGCCATTGTTATTGATGAAGATCAGAAGCAAGCCACCGGCATAACTTACGATCCCGCGGTGAGCGGTGAAATTAGAAAACCTCTGCGGCAAATCGAACCTGTTCCCCTAAGCATAGAGAAAGTAGCCGCCCGGCGTGCCCTTATGGAATTGCGACAAGGAGATATCGTCAATTTGGGCTTTGGCATCCCCTCTTTAGTCTCCCCCGTGGCGGCAGAAGAAGGATTAATCGGAAAAATTTTTTTCACCATCGAACATGGGGCCATAGGCGGAATTCCCCTTGCGGGGCTCCAATTTGGCGCAGCCCTTAACCCAGAATCTATTATCGAATCAACGGCCCAATTTGACTTTTTGACCGGCGGCGGAATTGATGCCGCCATCATGGCTTTTGCTGAAGTTGATGCTCAGGGTAATGTAAACGTCAGTCGCCTGACCAAAATTCCTCATGTCCTTTCGGGCGCCGGCGGATTTATCGATATCCTCCATAGCGTCCGGCGCATTATTTTTTGCGGCACCCTCACGGCGGGAGGAATTTCGGCCGAGATCAAAGATGGTCGGTTTGACCTAAAAAAGGAGGGGAAGGTCATCAAATGTGTGCGCCAACTCCAGCACCGCACTTTTGATGCCCAATTTGCCTTAGAAAAGGGACAAGAAGTAATTTTTATTACCGAACGGGCCGTATTTCGTTTAAAGCCGGAAGGCTTGGTACTTACGGAAATTGCTCCGGGAATTAACCTCGACCAAGCTATACGTCCGGTGGTAAATTTTGATTTAAAAATTTCTCCGAATTTATCGCTCATGGATGAACGCCTTTTTAAAGTGGAGCCCATGGGTCTAAAAAATTCCCCTGCTTGGGTTTAAAAAAAAGGAGATTATTTCATGGCCATTCTCAGAGGAAGACATTTTTTGCAAATACCCGGACCGACAAATGTTCCGGAACGTATTTTACGAGCCTTAGGCAAACCGACTATTGACCACCGCGGACCAGAATTTGCGCAAATGACCCGAGAAATAATAAGCGGCTTGCAAGAAATCTGCAAAACTACTGGGTGGGTAGTTATCTATCCCTCCTCGGGAACTGGAGGTTGGGAAGCAGCGTTAGTAAATACCCATTCTCCAGGTGATAAAGTTCTAATTTACGAAACTGGCTTTTTTGCTAATATGTGGCGCGATTTGGCCGGCAAACTTGGCTTGCAGGTGGAATTTCTACTTGGAGATTGGCGGCGAGGTGTGGAAATCGAGCGACTCTTTGATAAGTTAAAAGAGGACAAAGAAAGAACGATTAAATCTGTCTTGGTCGTCCACAACGAAACCTCCACAGGGGTAGTTAGCCGTCTACCTTTAATTCGGCAAGCCCTGGACCAGGCGGGCCATCCGGCTCTGCTTATGGTGGATACAATTTCCTCTTTAGCTTTAATCGATTATCGTCATGATGAGTGGGGAGTTGATATAACTATTTGCAGTTCCCAGAAAGGACTGATGTTGCCTCCAGGTCTGGCTTTTAATGTGGTAAGCGAGAAGGCTTTGCTTGTCTCCCAGACAGCCCGACTTCCTCGTGCCTATTGGGATTGGCAAGCGGTAATTAATGCTAATCAAAATGGCTTCTTCCCTTATACGC
>CAZAGD010000239.1:0-38291 GCA_964484485.1 uncultured Syntrophaceae bacterium | reverse complement strand
GCCCGAGGAATGTTTTCGGGCATTGGTGATTTATGTTTCATAGCTGCCAAACACGCTGTGCAAGCTGCTTTGGCGATGAGAGGAGAAGGTTATTCGAGTAAAGTAGTCGTGCTTCTTCCTTTAATTGAGAAGTATTTTGGAAGTGATCTGAAGAAGGACTTCCAAGATCTTTTTGCCCTTTATGTTAAAGCGGAGTATGGTTTGGAATGGCTCTCTGAGGAAGAAGCAAAAAAAGCCATTCACTTAGCTAAGGGCTTGCTTGAGAAATTGTATCGAAAGCCCGTGTTTCCACCTACGAAGTGGAACAAAAACAATATAAGGGGTCAAACCTTTAAAATTTAATTGACATTCTTCTTTTTATTTTTATATTCTATTCTCATGCCAAGACAGCTTAGGATTGAATACGAAGGGGCCTTTTACCATGTGACCTCAAGAGGGAATCAGAAGGAAGATATATTTTTCGATGACCGGGATAGGGGAAAATTTTTAGAAATCATGAAGACGACAAAGGATAGGTATAGATACTTACTTCATGCCTATTGTTTGATGAAAAATCATTACCATCTTTTATTAGAGACTCCTCGAGCCAATCTTTCACAGATAATGCAAAACATAAATACCAGTTATACAGTTTATATAAATAAGAGATATAGGAGATCTGGGCATCTATTTCAAGGGAGGTTTAAGGCCATAGTAGTAGATAAAGAAAATTACCTCCTTCAATTAAGCAGGTATATTCACTTAAATCCAGTAAGGTCAGGTATTACCACCAATCCGATAAATTATAAGTGGTCAAGCTATCAGGAGTTTTTTCGTAAAAACAGAAGAGGGCTTGTAGAGATCGATGATACATTGAGTTATTTTTCCGAAGATAAGAATATTGCCATTAAGAAATACAGAGAATTTGTAGAGTTAGGGGCGATTGATGATAGGTCATGGTTGGGTGAGATAAAAGCTGGGGTAATCCTTGGGAAAGAGAAATTTGTAGAAGGCATCAAAAAAATTCTTGCTGGAAAAGATATGGATGATGAGATTCCTGCATTGAGGAAATTAATCAAGGCTGATGTTTCTGCAGAGAAAGTACTTAAAGTGATAACTGACAAATACGGAGAAGATATTTTGCGAAACAAGAAAAAGGAGAATATTGGCAGGGATATTGGGATATATTTATGTAGAACTCTAACGGGGTTAAAGAATATTGAAATAGGGAGGATATTTAACATAAAGGGCGCTGCTATAAGTATCATTCTTAAAAAGATTGAAAAGGAAATTGACGTTTCAAATCATCTTAAAGCAGATATTGAGGAACTTAAGAGTAGATGTCTCAATTAAATTTTAAAGGTTTGACCCCGATACATTTAGTCTTCAGCTCAAAGTGAGGTAATACAAGGATATGCAAAAATTCCTTCAATTTCTATTAAAGATTATTGAGAAAGCTGAAATTATCTTTTGTGTAGTGACGCTTTGCATTACCACCCTTTTCATATGCGCCACTATTGCAAATCGCTATATTTTTCATTATGAAATTATGTGGCTCAACGACTTTGCCCTTTACATTTTCGTCTTCTTTATGTTTACGGCCGCGGCGGTTACGGCCAGCAAAGAAGGTCATATCTCAATAGAAATGTTTCGTAACCGCCTCTTTAAAAATAAGCCCATAGGCGGTGCCCTTTATAAAATTTTCCTTGATGCCCTAGCAATCATTATTTTGCTGGTATTTTTTCCTGTGGCCTACCAATTCATGAAGAGGGCGATTCAATACCCAGAGTGGGGTACTTTGGTCCGATGGTTCAATACAAGCTGGCTTCAAATATATCTCTTCATTGCTCTTCTTTTAGTTCTGATGCATCTCACAATTATTTTTGTGAGAGATATTTGGGATTTCATAAAGCGCCAAAAAAATCTATCCTCGAAAGGAGCAAATTAAATGGAGCAAGGTATATTCCTTGCACTGGTAGCTTTTTTCATCGGGATCCTTACAGGCCTTCCGCTATGCTGGGTTTTTTTAGGCAGCACGTTCATAGGGCTCTTATTAATCAAGGGCTCTTTTTCTTTCATGGCGGGTACCTTTTACCATGCCATTGATAATTACATCCTTATGGCCATCGCCTTTTTCATATATGCGGGCAACCTCATCTCTGAATCTGGAATATCTGCCCGTTTAGTAAGGCTATCTTATGCCTTGGTTGGGAGGATCCGCGGAGGATTAGTGGATGTTGGTATTGTATCGGCCGTGTTCATGGGTGCCTTAACAGGCTCATCACTTCCAGTAATTGCGGCTTTGATTCCCATTCTGGTGCCGGGCTTAGAAAAACTGGGCTATGAGCGGAGATATGTGACTGCCGTGCTTTGTTCTTCAAGCTTTTTAGGATACCTGATTCCTCCTAGTGTTCCCGGACTTATTTACTGTCTGGTGGCCCAGCAATCAGTTGCGGCAGTATTTTTGGCCACGGTTATTCCTGGATTAATTCTCGCAGGGGGATATATTCTAATCAACACCTTTTTATGTCCCCGTTACTTTAGCCCTAGAGCTGAAGCCCCCAAACTTCCTACTACTTTTGCTGAGTCGATTCGAGAAATAGGAGCATCGACTTGGTCAGCCTTGCCGGCCTTAGGTTGCCCAATAATTGTTTTGTTCGGGATTTATGGGGGAATTTTTACGCCCAATGAGGCTGGGGCCGTGGCTGTTCTATACACTATTTTAGTCGGGTTTTTAATATATCGGGAGATGAAGTTAAGCAATTTTTGGGAATGCTCCAAGACGACAGTTGTTACTATGGGCATGATCGCCTTTTTGCTCGGATTTGGGACCGTATTTACTCGCCTCTTGATTCGAGAAGGGATTGGTGAGCTCATGACTCAATTTATCCTGGGAATTTCTGAAAATAAATATATTATTCTTTTAATGATGAATATATTGCTTCTCATCCTGGGTATGTTTATCGACGGCATTCCTATTTTAATCATCGTTGTCCCCCTTATAACTCCTCTTATTCAGAAATTAGACGTTAATATGGTTCATTTGGGAGCTATAATTGTGCTGAATA
This sequence comes from uncultured Syntrophaceae bacterium, assembly GCA_964484485.1. Taxonomy (GTDB): domain Bacteria; phylum Desulfobacterota; class SM23-61; order SM23-61; family SM23-61; genus CAZAGD01. Next base: position 35,244 of record CAZAGD010000239.1, on the reverse strand, counting down.
TTGGCCTGGGGGTTGTTACTCCACCTTATGCAATTTCTATTTTCCTGGGGACTAAGTTGTCCAACCTTCGCTATGAGGAGCTTGTTCCCCCAATGGTAATTTTCTTATTTTTAGTGGGTATCCCCGTTCTATTGCTCACTACCTACATTCCTGCTCTATCTTTGTGGCTACCAGTGGCAGTCTTGGGAAAGGCAATAGTAGGTGTTCCTTAATTTGTGGCATATTGCACTTAAAAATTCAGTTAGCAATTATGCATAGACAAACGGATCTTGAATTCCTTTACCAATGAAACTGAAATCAATCATATGGCTAATTAAAGGTATGCCGTAGTAGCCGGCTATTTTAATAATATTGGAAATTCTATTTAGTTAAATAGTTCTTTTATTCATCAAGGGAGAGAAAACCAATCAAAGTTAAAATGTTTTATCCAGGCTTAAAATAATTCCGGCAAGCCGGAGTTAAAAAATTAAGGATAGGAGGAGAGAAAAATGAAAAGAAAAATGTCCGAAATCCTTGGTTTTTGGGGAATGTTATTCTTTTGGGTAGCAATCCTCGGTTTTTTATCTGAGCAATCAGCTTTAGCACAAAAGGGGCCCGAGTATAAATGGCGATTAGGAAGCCCATGGACTCAGAAGGTTCGAAATGATTCCATCCAGCTTTTTTGCGACTTGCTGAATAAATATTCCAATGGCAGAATCCAGGCCACATTCAAACCAAGCGGTCTCCTTGGTACACACGATGAAATTTTCCACGCGGTTCGAGAAGGAAGCATTGAAATGGGTGTCTTTGCACCTTACGTTAATCTTGTACCCGGCGGTATGCTTAACTGGATGCCCTGGACCGTTGGGACCTACGAGGAGGCAGCAGTCGCCTATGCTTTTCCTGACGGAATTCTTTATCGAGTAATGGATAAAGCTTATGAAGAAGTAGGGCACAAACTTATTTGGAGTTCTCCCATGGGTCCTTATGGATTAGGGAATAAAGTTCGTCCAATCAAGACCCCTGATGACTTAAGCAAGTTGAAATTGAGAGTTTCTGCTTCTCTCGGGTTTGTCCGAACACTTGAGAACATGGGTAAGGGGACGGGAATGCACCTTCAAACTATTCCCTGGGCTGACCTTTATAATGCGCTACAGACCGGAGTTGTCGATGGATGCTGGAGCCTTTGGGGGTCGCTAGTAGAGGAGCGGCACTATGAGGTTCTAAAGTATTACACGGCCTTGGATTGGGCCTGGGACTCCTGCAATATTACTATGAACCGGAAGCTATGGGATAAACTCCCCCAGGACATAAAAGATGTTATTTGGAAAGCTGCTAAAGAAGCAGAAGCAAGAGATTATCGGGAGCGTAAAAAGGCTGACGAAGAATACAAGAAAAAGCTTATCTCAGCAGGTTTAAATATTTATTGGCCTACAGCGGCTGAAAGAGAAGCCTTCCGCAAGAAGGCCAATATGCCTGCCGTATGGAACGAGCTTTGCAAACCTTGGTTAGAAAAGCATTACCCTGGTCAAAACATGACTCAGAAGATTCAAGACGAACTGGAGAAAATTATAAAGCAATACTAATTATTTATGAACTAAAGGCTAAAGAGGATTCCATAATTATTTTTCCTCATTTGGCCTATTTAATAAGGATTAAGCAATGTTGAGCTTACTGATTAAAAATGGTAAGATTGTTGACGGATGTGGGAATCCATGGTTTTATGGCGATATTGGGATTCGTGGAGATAAAATAGTTCAAGTAAAACCTCAAATCAGCGATCCAGCGGATCGCATTATTAATGCTTCTGGGCTAATAGTCTCCCCTGGTTTTATCGATACGCACACCCATTCAGATTTGCTGGTCTTTAAGCATCCCGATGAAGATTCTAAACTACTGCAAGGTATTACCACCTCCCTCATCGGACAGGATGGACTTTCGGTGGCGCCCCTGGATGAAGTCAACAAACCTTATATGATGCTTCGCGTATCTGGACTCCTCGGGACTTATTTAGAGAAATGGCCATGGAATTCAATTGCGGAATTTCTATCCGCCCTTGAAAAATTGCCGCCCGCTACTAACACCATGATGTTAGTCCCTCATGGAGCAATTCGGGCCACTGTGGTGGGATGGGAAAACCGGCCGGCCAATTGCGAAGAACTGGAAAAGATGAAGCAAATCCTTTCCCAAGCAATGGAGGAAGGTGCATGCGGTTTTTCTACAGGGCTTATTTATCCTCCAGGAATGTATGCAGACCGCATCGAGCTTGTAGAACTTTGCCGAGTGACTGCCAGGTACGGAGGGATATTCGTCGTTCATATGCGGAACGAGGGTGATGGAGTTCTCGATTCAATCAGCGAGGTAATCGAGATCTGTGAAGAAGCAGAATGCCCGCTCCATATCTCCCATCTCAAAATAGCTGGCAGGAGGAATTGGGGAAAAGCTACACAAGTGTTAAGCTTTTTGGAAGAAGCCCATGATAAAGGTCTCGATTTAACTTTTGACCAATATCCATATGTCGCTGGAAGCACTATGCTTGATGCCGTAATTCCTCCCCGCTTCCACTCAGGTGGGACTGCCAAACTCCTGGAACGGTTAAAACAGCCGGCCCTTCGAGAAGAGATCCGCAAAATCCAGGAAAATATAATTCTCGAAAGTTGGGATAATTGGGTTGATTTAATTGGCTGGAACAATATTGTCGTTAGTGCTGTTAAAACTGACAAAAACCGGTTTGCCGAAGGGAAATCCATCGCCGAAATTGCCAAAATTACTCAAAAGACTCCCATTGATGTTGTAGCGGATCTAATTATTTCTGAAGAGAACGCGGTTACCATGGTTCTCTTCTATGGTTGTGAGGATGATATTAAAGAGATCATGAGGAGTGAGCTTATGATGCTATGCACGGATGGAATCGTTGGAGGAAAACCGCACCCCCGGGTCTATGGAACTTGTGCGCGTTTTCTTGGGAAATATGTGCGAGAAGAAAAAGTTATTTCTCTTCCACAGGCCATAAGAAAGATGACTTCTTTTCCTGCACAGCGTCTTGGGCTCCAAGACCGCGGTGTAATCAGAGAGGGCCAAGTGGCAGACCTGGTCATCTTTGATTTCGATACCATTATTGATAAAGGAACTTACACTGAACCTAATCGATACCCAGTAGGTATTGAATACGTGATCATCAATGGAAAAATTGCTGTTGATAAAGGCAAATTAACTTCGGTCCGCTCAGGGAAAGTCCTTCGAGGATAATAATTTTTTTGGGGGCAAATACCTATTTTTCAATCACTATTAAAATTTGTTGTGATCAGAGCTTAGTCGATAAAGCACATTATCCCGAGGGGAGGGAGGCAAATTTTTTTTAGAATAGTCTGAAAATTTAAATAAAAAAATTCTAATCTGAAGCTTATTTTTTTAAGAAGATAAAGGAAAATTTTGCTTGATCCGCCTCAAAATTAATTTTTCTGTATTTATGAAGTTTTAATAATTATAGGGATGGGAACCCTGGGGCTCATCATTCAAAAATGAGGGCACCTTTTTATAAGGGGTCAAACCTTTAAAATTTAATTGACATTCTTCTTTTTATTTTTATATTCTATTTTCTTGGCAAGATAGCTAAAGTTTAAAGGTTTGACCCCGACACACATTCAATCAAAAGGGTTGCGGACTCCATCGGCGGATCGAGATCATAACTCCATAGGGCATCAACTGAAAAAATTCTGCGCGCCCCCTCTTTGGGCGAATAAGCTGCCGTTGACGGTTTTCATGAACTCCTGCATGGGAATTAGCTCCTGCTTCAGGAACCCCTTGTCGGGTAAGGAACCGTTGCTCACCATTTCCACCACCGCGCAAACGGAAGCAGCAGTAGTCCAGGAGATGGCTCGCCATTTGCGGCCGGCGATCTCCAATGGGTAATAAGCCCGGACAAATTCATCGCGGGAGAGAGACTTTCCCTTCCATCCCTCCACCGATGCGTGAATATAGACCACGTCTTCGTCCACCGGCGGCTTGGCGTAAACCAAAATCTCTCCGGCCCTCTGCCGATCCCTGCGCATGAGAAGTTCATGGAAGAAAAAATTCATCAGCTTGGCATGGCCGGGGTAACGGATGGTCTTGTAGTCCAGGTTTTCAACCCGTCCTTTGTAGGTTTCGCACATGGTACCGAGCCCGCCGGAGGTGGTAAAAGCTTCAAGTTGGACACCTTGGATCACGATGGTTTCTAACCACTCCAGCGCCGAGACCCATTTGATTTCCCCGTCTTCGATCACTTCGCAGTCATTCAGGTATTCGTTCACCACTCCCTCGGGAGACCAATTGAAGGCATATCCAAGCAGGCCGGTGGGATTCTGGGGAAGAGCTCCCACACGGAGCTTGATACTGCGGATCCGGTCAAAATTCTCTGCCAGCGCCGCGCCCACAATGGCAATGAAGCCGGGGGCGAGACCGCATTGAGGGGCCAGGACCGCTTTCGCCGTGTCGCTCATCTTGATGATTGCTTTGGTGGTACGCACGTCTTCGGTCAAGTCGAAATAATGGATGCCCAGTTCGTGGGCGGCCGTGGCCACACCAAGGTTTAAGTTGTAAGGTAGGCAGGATACGACCGCATCAAACCCTTTCAACTTCGCTTTCGTTTCTCCCGGTTGGTTAATATCCAGCTTCTCGGTCGGAAAAGGAGCATCCGCCAGCTGGCTAAGGCTTGCCCCGATCACCTTGAACCCGGTTTCATGAAGCAGGATAGCCACGAGGGAGCCCACCTTGCCGAGCCCTAAGACTAAGACCGACCTTATCTTTCCGTTCATGGTGTATCTTTTTCTTTCTCCTATTTAGCCAATTTAAGAATTCAAAGGGTAATTTTTTTTCCTAGCTACTGAATCAACCCTATGCCGATAAAAGCCATTTTTTTGCCGCCTGGCCTGCTGCTGGGAACCTTCTCCCTATTTATTTGATTTCTCTTGGGGGTTAAATTTTATTACCCCTCCTAAAAAAGTCAAGAAAAATTTACCGCCCAATTTTTTGCTGGCGTCCGGAACGTTTTCCTCTTATTCCACAATCTATGGAAGCAGCCCTTGGTATCCGCGGACGTCAGATTACCCCCGAGCACCTGCCCCTCATCCTATCTTTAATCCAATCCTTAATCCAAACCCACTGACAACGAGGGCGAAAGTTCATATCCTGGGAGTTATGCCGTCAGGGGCAGCGGTACCAGCCTAACGGAAACCTCAAAGACATGGCCTGTAGGGAAATCCTCTTTCGCCTGAAACAGATGGGCTTGATTCAACTTACCCCAAGGCGAAACTCAACCTTTAATGGAAGACGCAATCGTAGGAGGTGTTTAATATAAAGAGCGCTGCTATAAGTATCATTCTTAAAAAGATTGAAAAGGAAATTGATGTTTCAAACCATCTTAAAGCAGATATTGAGGAACTTAAGAGTAGATGTCTCAATTAAAGTTTAAAGGTTTGACCCCAAAACACATTTAAAATGTAATTGACAATTCAAATATTTATTGGTAAAGAAATCTGAAATGGTGAAAGTCAGGTTATAATAAAAAATTATATTTGTATACACCAGTAGAATTTTTTAAAAGAGGAGGAAAATTATGAGAAAGGCATTCATGATTATGGCCGTTATTCTCCTTATGGGATTCACGGCCGGGGAAGCCATGGGCGTGAGGTCGGGGGGATCCTTCAATTTCGTTGCCCCTTACGGTGGGGATCTTCTTACCCTCGACCCCCATAAGGCCACGCGGACCAATGACATGGTGGTCATGTTGAGCATTCACCGCAGTCTTTACAGCTGGGACCCGTACAACAATCGTCCTAAACTGGAATTGGGGGAGAAGGCCGATGTTTCCGCTGATGGGCTGGTGTACCGGATTCATCTGAAAAAGAATGTGAAATTTCACAACGGGCGCAGAATGACCGCGGATGACGTCATCTGGAGTTACCATCGAATCATGTCCCCCAAAACTACCTCCGCCTCCGCCCGCTTCGTCCGGATAATCAAGGGGGCCAAGGATTACGAAGAGGGGAAAGCCGATAAAATTGCCGGACTGCGGAAAATTGACGATTTTACCCTGGAAATTACCATGGAGACACCTGTGGATCCAGCATACACGCTCTATGAAGTGGGAACGGCCGTTTTACCACGGGAAGAGGTGGAGAAAAAAGGGGACGGCTTCGGGGTCGATCCAGTCGGTTGCGGGCCCTTCAAATTCGTTAAATGGATGAAGGGAAGCGAAGTCGTGCTGGTCAAGAACCCGGATTATTACGAACCGGGGAAGCCCTATCTCGACAAATTGGTTTACAAAATCATGTCTGAGGCGGCCGCAAGGGATCTGGCCTTCCGGGCCAAAGAGCTGGATGCCACCGTGGTGGGTTCCACCCAGTACCCGGTGTACAAAGCGGATCCCCAGTTCTCCAAGAACATGGTGGAAGTGGCCGAGCTTTTCACTCGGCTCATGGGTTTTAACCCCAAGTATGAGCCCTTTTCCAAGAAACAGGTGCGCCAGGCCATCAATCACGCCATCGACTCCCGCCTGATCATCCAGAGACTCCTCAAGGGCAAGGCTTTTCCCGCGGTGAGCTATTTACCATCCACTTCTCCGGCCTTCGACCCCAACGCCAAGGGCTACGAATTCAACCTGGCTAAGGCCAAGGCGCTCATGAAAGAGGCGGGGTATGAACAGGGGTTCACCTTCGAGTGCATCGGTACGAACAGTGAGGCCTTCGGCGTAGTGGTCGTGGAAGCGATCATGCCCTTCCTGAAACAGATCAACGTAACGGTAAAACCCCAACAACTCGAGGGAGCGGCCCTGGCCGATCGCCTCCGCAGAATGGACTATCAAGCTTTCATCTGGTCTTTGAGCAGCGGAGCGGGCGGCGATCCCCTCCAGGCCCTTAACCGATGGCATTCCAAGAACCCTTCCGCGGCCGGCAATTTTGTGGGCTACAACAACCCCGAGTTCGACAAGCTGCTGGACGAAGCGGCCAAGATCCGGGACGCGTCGAAGCGGATTGAGCTGCTTCGCAAGGCCGATGCCATCTTCCGGGAGGATGCCCCGGTTTGGTTCTTCAATTACAACAAGGCAGTGATTGTCCACCAACCCTGGGTGCGCGGGATCAAACCCGTAGCTATCGAGATGATGTACCAAAACATGGCCGACGTGTGGATCGAGGAGTCCTCACCCCGGGCCAAGGAGAAGTAAAAATCAACACAGGTGATCAACCGAGTCGCCCCATGAAAACCTTGATGGAAATCCCCTTTTTCCCTAATGAAAAAATAAGGGTTTTTGTGGGGCCCTTGCCCAATAAGAAGAAATAAAGGAAGGTGTTTCAAAAATCTGAAGTCTTACAAAATAAGTTTTTTCCACTTCATCCCGCCAAAAGGAAGGAAAAAAGGGAATCTTTGGTATAGAAGATGCTGAAATTTGCCCTTCGCCGCATTCTCCAGTTTATTCCCACCATTTTGGCGATCACCCTGATTCTCTTTCTCCTTTTGAACGTCCTTCCCGGGGATGCTGCCCTCATGTCCGGGGATCTTCAGGACAAGGGACTCGACCCCCGTTTCATGGAGGAGATGAGGAAGCGGTGGGGTTTGGACCAGCCCATTCATATCCGTTATTTTACTTACCTGAAGAACTTGGCTGCAGGTGACATGGGGCTTTCCTACTTGCGCAGGGAAAAAGTGAGCGGTCTCATCGCGTCCCGCTTGTGGCCCACCCTCAAGCTGGCCCTTGCTGCCATGCTGATTGCCGTGAGCATCGGCATTCCCCTGGGTTTCTATTCCGCCCTGCGTCAGGGGACCTGGTTGGACGCTTTTTCCATGGTCGGAGCGGTCTCCGGCGTTTCCATCCCTCAGTTCTGGCTTGGCCTATTACTCATGTTCTTTCTCGCTGTGAAGCTACCCCTTTTTCCGGTTCAAGGCTATGGGGACGGGGCTTTGAAGAACATGATTTTACCAGCCTTCACTCTCGGGGTAGGTTACATGGCTCTCCTGGCACGAACCACCCGGGCGGCCGTTGTGGAGATCCTCTCAACCGACTACGTCCGCACCGCCCGGGCGAAAGGGCTTTCTGAACTCATGGTGAACCGCAAGCATATCCTGCGCAACGCCCTGATTCTGGTGTTGACCACTGCCGGCTTACAATTCGGCTCGCTCATGGGCCAAACAGTAGTCGTAGAAAAACTTTTTTCCTGGCCCGGTCTAGGATCGCTCATGGTGGATTCCATCTTTCAAAGAGACATTCCGGTCACCCAGGGATGCGTTCTGCTGATCATCCTGGTGTTTTTGGTGGTGAACCTGGCCGTGGACCTACTCTATGCAGTCATCGATCCGAGGGTGGAGTACCAGTGAAAGAGTTTGTCAAAAAAGCCCGCCGGCAAAAGAACCTGATTGTGGGGGGGGTCATCACCTTGGTGGTTTTGACCATGGCGATTTTTGCCCCCTGGCTAGCGCCTTATCACCCCATTGATCATGCCGACCTGATGGAGGCCGAGAAACCTCCCAGTCTCACCCACCTCTTCGGGACAGACCAACAGGGAAGGGATATTCTTTCCCGGGTCATCTACGGAGCGCGGATTTCCCTGAGCGTGGGCTTGGTCAGCCAGGGACTTAACAGCCTCATCGGGATCCTGCTGGGAGTGACCGCTGGCTTCCTGGGTAAACGGTGGGATGACTTCGTCATGGGCCTAACGAACATCATGCTTTCCATTCCATCCCTGGTCTTTGCCCTGGCCATCATGGCGGTTCTCGGCCCTGGGTTGCTCAACATTTTTATTGCCTTGGGGTTAACCAACTGGTCTTACAGCTGCCGCATCACCCGCTCCCAGGTTCTTTTCAACCGCTCTCTCGACTACGTGACCGCAGCCCAGGCCTTGGGGTATGGGCGAATCCGTATCATGTTCACCCAGATTTTGCCCAACATTATGGGGCCGATCCTTGTGGTGGCCACGCTGGGAGTGGCCGGCGCTATTCTCATCGAGGCAGCTCTCTCCTTTCTCGGCCTGGGCACCCAGCCCCCGACGCCCAGTTGGGGCGGGATGCTTTCCACCGCCCGGGAACAGCTCTTCACCGCTCCCTGGATTTCCATTTTCCCGGGGATGGCCATCTTCATCACCGTGCTTGGGCTGAACCTCCTGGGAGATGGCTTAAGGGATATCCTCGACCCGCACACGACCAGGAAAAAGAGATGACAAAAAATCTTAAAAAGGAATGAGATATGGACCTAGCCATCATTTCAACGCGTATTTTTACCGGGAACGTCAAGCAGCCCTGGGCCGAAGCGCTGGGCATTAAGGACCATAAGATCGCCGTCGTGGGAACCAATCGAGAGGTAAAGAAGGCCTGCCGACGGAAGACTGAAATCCTCGACCTGATGGGAAAGCTGGTGACTCCGGGGTTCGTCGACGGCCATACCCATTTCATAAATTTCGGGTTGGCACTCCAGCGGGTGGACCTTAGGAACCTTCCTTCTCTGGCCGCCTGCCGGGAGCGAATTCGGGAGGCCGTGGCCAAACTTCAACCAGGGGAATGGATTATAGGCCGGGGATGGAACGAGCATTTTTGGGCGGAAAAAAGGGAGCCCAACCGCTTCGACCTGGATGACCTTACTCCCCACAATCCGACCATGATGATCCGGGCCTGCGGCCACAGTGTGTGGGTTAATTCGGCAGCTTTGGCCGCGGCCGGCATCACCCGGGATACGCCCAATCCTCCGGGAGCCAGAATTGAAAAAGATCCCATGAGCGGAGAACCCACGGGCTACTTGAAGGAAATGCGCCGGCATATGGAGAAATATATCCCTGCTCCCACCCTTGAAACTCGCCAAAGGGCTGCTCTGGCGGCTCAACAGGAGGCGCTGCGTTTTGGCCTTACGGGCGTCCATTCCCTGGAAACACTGCGGGAGTGGGAGGCCCTCCTGGCCTTGGAGGAAAGGAAAAAACTCAAGATCCGGGTCCACCACACAATCCCCTACGAAGCTATGGAAGAAGCCCGGTCACGCTCCCTCAAACCCTGGGCGGGCGGAGAACGCCTGTGGATTGGCCAGGTCAAGCTCTATGCCGATGGTTCTCTGGGGGCCGGAACCGCTTTGCTGCACGCTCCTTATGCGGACAACCCCTCCGATCGGGGGCTCGCGGTTCTAACTCCCCGGGCTCTGGGCAAAAGGGTCTGCGAGGCTTACCAGGACGGTTTCAGCGTCGCGATCCATGCCATTGGCGACAAAGCGGTTACCCATTCGTTGAAGGCGATCGAGTCGGCGAGGGAAGTTTTCCCAGGGCCGCGGAGGGACCGCATCGAGCACGTTCAGCTCTTCCGGGCCTTGGACCTGCCCCTGTTCCGGCGCCTTCGGGTAGTGGCCTCAGTGCAACCGGTGCATTTGACCACAGACTGGCCGACGGCGGAGAAAAAGTGGGGTATTTCCCGTTGCCGGAATGGGTATGCTTGGAAATCGCTCTTGACCGCGAAAATCCCGCTGAGCTTCGGCTCCGATGCGCCCGTCGAGCCCATCAATCCATTGCTGAGCCTCCAAGCAGCGGTAACCCGGCAGGATTTGCAGGGGAAGCCGCCCGGCGGGTGGTTCCCCGAACAAAAAATAAAACTGGAAGAATGTATCAAGGCCTTTACCGCCCTTCCTGCCTGGTGTTCGCGCAAAGAGAGATATCTGGGAGCCATAACCCCGGGGCGCTGGGCGGACCTGACGGTCTTTAGCGAAGACCTTTTTCGGATTCCACCGGACCGGTGGTCTTCAATCGGAGTGGAGATGACCATTGTAAACGGGGAGATAGTTTATCGAAAGTCGAAATAGGCGGGGGATTTCATACAGAGTCGATAGGCGAAGAGAGGAACCAAATTTTAACCGCCTGAACTCAGAGCGCAATACGAACCCAAGAATGGGGGTCAAACCTTTATTTTTAACAATTGCTTTTAATTTTTCAGGGGAAACTTGTACTCCTGAAGAAACATGTGATCAGGTCTCAAATTTTAACCTTGATAGGAAAATGTAATTATAAAAAAGATTTCTTTTTGAAGGGAAGCCAAGGAGTAGGAGTAGATTATTCAATTTTAAATCAGATTAAAAGACGTTTGAGGTAGAGACTGAAAGAGAACGCGAGATTGAGGAGATCATTTGAGGATTTAAAAGGAAAATTCAATAATTTGTCAAAATAAAAGATATGACCCCGCTTTTACATGACCCATTTTTACCACCCTCCTTTTTCCCCCTTACCTTATCACCTTTTTCCTCCTCTTAATTTAAGAGGGCGGAAGGGTGATTTGCGACACAGTGCGATTGGGCAAAGTAGACAAGACCAGACTATGGAAAAAAGCAAGGGTGATCTCTGTAAATATTTAATTGCTCCGAGTAATAAAATAGCTATTATAATGAAATCTTACCAGCAATCAGAGAGTAAAAGTTGACATTTAACAGCAGAAAGAATATTTTGAAGATAAATCAAAAAAAACGGAGGTGCTGAATGAAGATTGAGAAAAAGTTAGAAGAAAAGGGAATTTCTTTGCCGTCAGCTCCCAGGCCGGTGGCCAACTATGTCCCCGCCGTAAGAACAGGCAATTTGCTTTTTGTCTCTGGCCATGGGCCTTATAACGACGGGAAGATCAAGATTTCCGGGAAAGTCGGGAAAGAATTAACCTTAGAAGAAGGGTATCAGGTAGCGCGCAATGTAGCTCTGAATTGTTTGGCTACGGTAAAGGATGTGTTGGGGGACTTAGATAAAGTTAAAAAAGTGGTCAAACTATTAGGAATGGTGAACTGTACCGAAGATTTTAAGGACCAACCCAAAGTAATCAACGGGGCATCAGATTTATTAGTAGAAATATTTGGCGATGTGGGAAAACATGCCCGCTCTGCAGTAGGGATGCAGTCTTTGCCTAATGATATTCCTGTGGAAATAGAAATGATCTTAGAAGTAGAATGAGTTCCTTAAAGGACGCAGAGAAACGCAGATTACCTTGATTTAGGGAAAATATTTAGAATTAGAAAAAATTTTAGGAAAGGAGGCGATTATGCAATCAAGGGTTATAAATATTGTTAAAAATCTATTGATAATTATTGTCTTGGCTATCTCTACCTTTTTTCTGATTGAGATTCCTGCGGCCGAAATAATCACCAAGGATTATCTTATAGATAGTTTTGATGCGGGAATTCAATTACGCATTCGCGAAAAATTTATGGCTAATGTGGGCAAAGTTCCCGGCGAGAGAATTGTTCTTTTTGTTCATGGCGCCACTTATCCTTCCATTCCCGGCTTTGATATTCCTCTCCCCGGGTATTCTTGGATGGATTATATAGCCCAAAGAGGTTATGTAGCTTATTGCCTTGATATTCGAGGTTATGGCGGTTCTACTCGACCACCAGAAATGGATCAACCGCCAAGTGCCAACCCACCGATCATACGGGCCGAAGTAGCTATTAAAGATATAGCCGCGGCCATTGAATATATCAGGAAAAAACATGAGGTAGATAAAATAAATCTTTTGGGTTGGTCTTGGGGTACAGTAACTACGGGGATGTACACCTCCCAACATAATGAAAAAGTAAACAAACTGATTCTTTTTGCTCCGGTGTACAGTGTTAAACACCCCGCCGCTAAAAGATTTGAGGATCCAGTCAATCCAGGGCAGCCGAATTTAAAAATTGGCGCATACCGTTTTACCAAAGCAGAGGATGCCGTAAAAAGATGGCTAACTGGCGTTAAGTCTGCTGACTGGATAGATCCCCAAGCGCGGGATACCTGGGCCAAGCTAATTTTAGAATCTGACCCTACTTCGTGGCAGAGAACACCTCCCAGTTTAAGATCACCAAACGGAGTATTGGTGGACATATATTACATTTTTACAGAAAGGCCAATTTATGATGCCTCCCAAATTAAAGTCCCTGTTTTGATTTTACGCGGAGATGCCGACACAGAATCATTAGATGTAGATGCCCGAGGTCTTTTTGAAAAATTAACCTCAGCTCCTTATAAAAGGTATGTTCTTATCGGAGATGGTACTCATTTTATAAATGCGGAAAAAAACCGGTGGCAGCTTTTCCAAGAAACTCAACTTTTTTTGGATAGTAAGCCGTAACTGTGAATTAGATAGGAGACGATAGATTTCAGATAATAAACTCATCTTTCTTCGCTCCCCGGGGGAGCGAGAGGGATCTCAAATGGTAAAAAGTGACGAATGAATAATTAAAAATTCCCGGAAAAGTTATAGGTTAAAAATAGAAAGATTTGGGATTGGAAATCTCAGAGAAAAAGAGCTGGCGTAACCAGGCCGGCTAATATAAGAGAAGGCTCAGTTAGGAAGAAAAAAGGTTTATTTATGGTTAAACTTTTAGATTTGCAGGAGATGCAAAAACGCCATGAAAAAGGAGAGGACCCTTTTGCTCTGGCTATTGAAAAATGGGTACGCATTCGCGACTTTCTTTTGGAAAAAGACGACCCAGGGCGTTACAAGGAGGCTTTCCAATGCGGCTCCACCAAGATAATCTTTTGCCTCGATTATCAGAATCATTGTCCTCTTTGCCCTTTAGCTGGCGTTTGCTTTGATAGCCAGAGCCTTTATTACCAAATAATGAGGCAGTTGCAGGTCTATTCCACGGCAGGTGCACTTTTATCCAAAGGGCCACTCATCGATTTGATCGAAAGTTATATAAGAGATTTGGATGGCTATCGCCAAGAATGGTTAAAAAAAAGGCATTCGTAGATCGTTATGGTCTCACCGGAGAATAAACTTACCTTCGTAGATGTAGTTCATAATAAGAGTGGTTGCCAGAGTAGTAATTTCGATTAGCTTTCGCGATTGGCGACGCGGACTCAAATTTAAATTCAGCTCTTTAGCGCGATTGATAAGCTTATCAATAAGAGGTTCTACCGAAACACTCCTTTCCCCTGTCCAGCGGGAAATCAGTTCCACTAAATGATTACGATTCTTCTCAATAAAAGATCCAGCGGGAATACGGTTTTGTCCTTTCCCGTTGGCACTGAAGACTTCCTTTAGCACATCATCTACGTACCCCAGCGCCCTTTCGCGGTATTTTTCTTCACTCTTTTTATAGTATTCAAGAAGGGTAAAATTTAAGCTCTCTACGGGCCTGATTAGCTCGCCATTAGTTATTAGGGGTTTAGTAGGTCCAATTTTTTTCATTACTTGATCAACAAATTGGAGTTTCTTAATTGCCCCCCAATTCTTATATTTTTGCCGCCACTTGGAACGAGGAGTAAGCCAAACGGCAAAAGTCTCGGCGAAGTCTTCATCCGGATGTTTTTGGGCATAAATTCTACCCATATAGGGGCCGACACGCTGGCTGAGATGTTTTACATATTCTCGGGACCTGGGGTCAGGGCGGAAGAAATCTCGGTAAGGTTCATCAAACCGGCCAAAGATTTCTTGCCATTCTTTGGTCTCATAAAGAAGATAAGCATAATTTATAGCGTGGCCAGCTTCATGGCGCAAAGTCATGATAAGTTCTTTTTCATCTTCTAAATCGCCATGCATTTCATCTTCAATCATAGAAAGGGTAGGGTCAGCGTAATAAAAAGGAATGCCAATTACGGGGACTTTGTTAGGGCATCCCCAGGTATCGGTTAAATAGCATTTGGGCTTGAAAGATATGCCCTTCCTTTCCAATTCTGAGTATAGACGATCAATTAATTTCTCTAAAACGGACCCTTTTATTTTTAAGTTTAATTCGCTGATGGGCTTATTCATTTCCATCAGCTTGGTTTCCCAATTATTTAAAATCTCTTTTGTTATGGACATTTCCGAAATTTCCTCTTTAGCAGAAAAAAGCCCTCTTTAGTAGATTGTTTATAATCGCGTGAGGGCCGGTAGGATTATTTTAAGCATAGGCAATAAAAGAGCATATGTCAAGGAGAAAGAAAATAAAAAATTATTTAATAAATACAAAAAGTTATTGTTGATAGAGGATTAAACGTTTGCGTACGGGCAAGATCACGGCCGCAGCTATCATTGTTTTTAAAATATCCCCCGGAATGAAGATAAAAAATCCAACTTTTAGAGTGGTGTAGAGGGAAATGGGTTTTTGGATAATATAATTAAGGTTGAGGTAAAGATAAGATAGGCCGATTAGGTAAATTATGATTTGGCCGGCGATGAGCGCGCATATGGTCCGAAAAAAAGTTAAATCTTGGCTATCCTCAACGATTTTGCCCATGAGGTAAGCCCCCGGAATAAATCCAATTATAAATCCGAAAGATGGTTGTAAAACATATCCTGGCCCTCCGCCATGGGCAAAAACTGGCAAGCCTAAGAGTCCAATAATAAGATATAAAAACTGGCTTAAGGCACCTAAACGGCTACCTAAGATTAGAGCAGAAAACATGACCATAAGCGTTTGCAGAGTGAGGGGGACATAAGGAATTGGTATCTTTATAAAAGCACCCACCGCCGTTAGAGATGTAAAAAAGGGAACCATAACTAAATTTCTTATTTTATTTGGCATTATTTTGCTCCTTTTATCCAGGCTCACGTGATCGGTTTTTTTAGCTTTCCCCGGAAAGGAATTATTTCCTTCTTAGTTATCATTTTATACGAGGATGGCCTTTTGTCAAAAATTTTCTTAATATTTACAAAAAGTCCTCATTTAGGCGCTTATGCGCCATCGCGATCCAGATTTAGAATTTCTTTTATTGAAAAAAGCTGCTAATTTATTGTAAACTTTTTTCATCCTTTATTTTTTAATATTAATTTTCAGGGAAAGGAGGGTTTAAAATATGGCTGAGCTGAAGAGCGCCATAGAAATTGCCCTAGAGAAGAGTAAAAAAATTGCCGGTGAAGAGGAGGCATGGCAATTGACCCCTGAGCAAAAAAATGAGATTGCCGAAATTCGCCAGATTTATGCAGCCAAGGTGGCCGAAGTTGAAATTTTGGTTACCGATCCTGAAAAAAGAGAAATAGAGTTAGACAGGTTAAGAAGAGAGCGAGATGGTAAGATTGAGGCCATTTATCAAAAGGCCAAAGGGAAAAAATAAAAAGCTAAAGTAAAATAGGATTTATTTTTCAGAAAGGGTTTAGATTATGCCTAAAATGACTGGTGGAAAAGCTGTTGTGGAATCTTTGAAACAAGAAGGAGTGGAGATCGTTTTCGGCCTTCCCGGTGTCCAAATAATGGGCATCTTTGATGCCTTTTTCGGTGAACCAGATGTTAAGTTAATTACTGTGCGGCATGAGCAGACCGCCGTTTATATGGCGGATGGTTATGCCCGAGTTAAGGGAAAGCCAGGCGTGGCCTTAGTAGTTCCCGGTCCAGGAGTGCAAAATGCTTCGGCTGCTTTGGGAACAGCATATGCGTGCTCTTCTCCTGTTTTGCTAATAGCCGGGCAAGTAGAGAGTTACCAGCTGGGGCAAGATCGAGGGGCCCTCCATGAAATCAACGACCAATTAGATATCGTCAGACCAATTACCAAATGGTGTCAGAGAGTGATGAAGGTAAGAGATATTCCGCAGGCTATCCAGGAAGCCATGCGTCAGATGAATACCGGGAGGCCTCGGCCCACAGAAATTGAAATTCCTTGGGATGTGGTGGGAAAAGAAGAGGAAGTATCATTTCCAAGAAAAGAAGAATTCTCCCGAAAGTCTCCGCCATTAGATGAAATAAAAAAGGCCGCGCGACTATTACGTGAGGCCAAAAGGCCTTTAATATGGGTTGGGGGTGGAGTTATTCTGGCAAATGCCTCAAGAGAGTTGAAAGAACTCGCTGAAATTTTAAAAGTGCCTGTAGCAACCACGCCTGAAGGGAAGGGAGCTTTTCCGGAGAGCCATGCTTTTTCTTTAGGTGGAGGTTATTATGGGTTTGGGAGTGTACGCTACATCTCTTCGGCAGTAGATGTGATTTTAGCTGTAGGCACCAGGTTTACGGGACAGATGCGGCCGGGGACAGCCCCTAAAGAAAATCAAAAATTGATCCATATTGATGCAGATGCAAGTCTCTTTAATAAAAATTTTCCGGCTGCAGTTGCTATTGTAGCTGACGCTAAAGAGGCTTTAAGGATGCTAATTGAGGAATTGGGCAAGGGGAAATTTGTCTATAACAGTTCTTGGACTGAAGAAGAGATGCAAGAGGCCAAAAACAAACACCGCCAATGGTTAAAAAGAAAGGCGCCTTTGCAAACAGAAATCATAGAGACTATCAGAAATAAAGTGCCTCAGGAAACTATTTTAATAAGTGGCGTAACCAATGTTGGTTATTGGTGCAACTTGGCCTACCCGGTGGAGCTTCCCCGTACGTATTTTACTTCTTCATATTTTGCTACTTTAGGGTATGCCTTTCCGACGGGGTTAGGAGCAAAAGTAGCTGCTCCTGATAGGCCGGTAATTGCCGTAGTGGGCGATGGAGGATTTATGTATGCCATGCCGGATTTAGCTACGGCTGTAAAATATGGCATTAATCTCATCACCTTGGTTTTTAATGACCAGGCTTTCGGCTCTACCAAATGCGATCAGCAGATTAACTTTCAGGGGCGAATAATTGGGACAGATTTGCAGAATCCAGACTTTACAGAGGTTGCTAAATTATTCGGAGCAAAAGGAATAAAGACTTCGCCAGAAAAATTGGGCGGGGTGCTCGAACAAGCGTTATCAGCCGATCGACCAGTAGTGATTGAAATACCCGTGCCGACTATGATAGCGCCCTTCCAAATTTCTCCCTTAGAGGATTGAGGAGGTAGAGATGAATCTCAAAAAAGGAAATATTAAAAAAATAGGAATTTTAACTGGGGGGGGAGATTGTCCGGGATTGAATGCCGTCATTCGGGCAGTAGTTAAAACAGCTATTTTCCAATACGGGCTCGATGTAATCGGCTTTCTGGAGGGTTATTTGGGCATGATCAAGAACATGACCCGCAAACTGGAAGCAGCTGATGCATCTGGCATTCTCCACCGCGGCGGAACAATATTGGGCACCTCCAATCGCGATAATCCCTTCCGTTTTCCTGTGGTGGTAAGGGGTAAAAAAACTTTCCAAGATGTTTCTGATCAAGCTATAAAAAATCTTAAACGAAATAAAGTTGATGCTTTGATCGTCGTGGGCGGAGATGGTTCTTTAACTATTGGTTGCCAGCTTTATAAAAAAGGAGTACATATAGTGGGTATACCCAAAACAATCGATAACGACCTTTGGGGTACAGACGTAACTTTTGGTTTCAACACGGCCTTGCAGACGGCCATGGAGGCGATCGACAAAATTCAAACTACGGCGGCTTCCCATCATCGTGTTATGGTTGTCGAAGTTATGGGGCGTTACGCGGGCTGGATAGCATTGGAAGCTGGTATGGCTGGAGGCGGAGATGTTATTCTCATTCCAGAGATTCCTTATGATATCGAAAAAGTTTGCGAAGTTGTCAAGGAGAGATTTCGTTATGGTAAAAGGTCGAGCATTGTGGTGGTAGCCGAAGGGGCCGTGCCCAAAGGAGGGGATTTGGTCGTGCAGAAGATCGTGGAGGATAGCACTGATCCAATACGTTTGGGAGGAGTTGGTTATAGAGTGGGAAATGAAATTGAAAAAAGGACCGGCCTAGAAACGCGGGTAACTGTATTGGGACACACCCAGCGAGGAGGATCACCGATAGCGTATGATCGCATATTAGCCACCAGGTTTGGTACTAAAGCTGTGGACTTAGTAATGCAGGGAAAATTTGGCCGGATGGTTTGTCTCCGGGGCCTGAAGATTGAAGATATCGAATTGGAAAAAATTCAAGGCGAACAAAGAAAGGTTTATCCTGATGGTGATTTGGTAAAGACTGCTCGCGCCATTGGAGTGAGCTTTGGTGATTGAAATAATTATAACCTACGTGCCCATGAGGAGGTGTTTTATATGATAATGCAATTACCCCAATATGAAAAGTTTTATGAACGTCTCGGTCTGTGGGAACATCCTTTGGGGTTTTTTTATAGCAATGAAGAACCTGCCCCAGGAAAAAAACCTAAAGAAAAAGGGCATACATGTATGATCGGCCTCCTGCGGCAAGCACGGCAACATGGAGAGACGGTCTACTTTGATGAACAACATTTTGGGTGTGAAGGGGGAGCATATTACCTTGGCTTCCGACCAATCCCCAGGCCGAAGATAGAATATTTTTTATCCTGCGGCATTCCGGGGGAGATGGAAGGTGAACGTTATATTAAGACACCCGAGATTGCCCGGGAATATTTTGCCTCCATGCAACCCCGAAAAGCGCCAGCCAAATATGCTATCTTCAAATCGCTGGATAAGCTAACAGAGAAAGAAAAGCCAGAGGTGATTATTTTCTTCGCCACTCCAGATGTGCTTTCTGGTTTGGTGGTACTTACCGGATATGCCACAGAAAGCAGAGAAGCCATCCGGCTTCCTTTCAGTTCTGGTTGTGGCTCTATAGTTACTCACCCTTTGAAAGAAGCTGAAAAAGAAAAACCTCAAGCTATTTTAGGAATGTTCGATGTTTCCGCCCGTCCTTTTGTCGAAGAAAATGTTTTAACCCTGGCCATGCCTACTAAGCTCTTCTTAGAGCTTTTGCATAATCAAGATGAGAGCTTTCTAATTACTAATAGTTGGAAGAAAGTAAGAGAAAGAATTACCAAATCCAAATCTTCCTAAGCGCTTGGGGAAAATAAAAGGCGGTCATGGGGGACAATTACGAAGAAGAACGTGGCCATCCGCGTAGCCTTGGCGAACCTGGAGGGTTTGGCCATCTCGCCATCAGCTATTTAACGAGTTCGCTCATTTCACTCGGGATCAGCAATTAGTTTCTGTGCCCTCCACCATGAAATTACCGAATAGTCTCCAGAGGGGAGATTTTAATACATGACTACCAAGGAAGATTATATCAGCAAAAATTTCCACAAGGAGGAAGTATGAAATTAAAAGGGCAAAAAGCACTAATTACCGGAGCAAGCCGGGGAATAGGGGAAGCTATAGCTCGCGCATTTGCAGCCGAAGGAGCAGACATAGCTATTACGGGAAGGTCAGCCCCAGAGCTTGCTGTTTTGGAAAAAGAATTTAGCCAGCAAGGAGTAAAATGCATCAGTATTGTGGCTGACCTAGCTCAAAGAGGGGCTGTAGATCATGTTTGGCAGCAAGCAATTGAAGGGTTAGGGAATATCGAGATCTTAGTTAATAATGCCGGCATAGGAAGCAGCGCTAATCCTAAACCTATAATTAATTATGATGATGACTTTTGGGAACTGTTGCTTTATGTAAATTTAACAGTCCCTTACTTATTTTCCAAAAAAGCTTTGCCCTCCATGGTCGAGCGGAAATATGGAAGAATTATTATGACGGCTTCGGTCAATGGCAAGGTTGGTTTAATGCATGGAGCAGCCTATGCTGCCAGCAAGCATGGGCTTTTAGGATTAACCAGAACCTTAGCAATGGAGACGGCTAAACAAGGAATTACAGTGAACGCTATTTGTCCAGGTCCGGTACGCACCAGGATGAATAATTTGCGTTTAGAGCACGAAGCCAAAATCACGGGTAAGTCCATAGCTGAATTGGAGGCCTCGCTCACGCCCATCGGCCGCCGCCTGGAACCAGCAGAAATCGCTCCCTTAGTGGTTTATTTAGCCAGTAAAGAAGCCTCGGGCATCACTGGCCAGGCCTTCAATATAGATGGTGGATTCCTAATGATTTAGAGTTAATGGGTCACCTATGAAAAGGGCTGTCATCGGTGACCCCAAAAGGCCAAATATAATTAGGGAGGGAATATGGCTTACGCCACAATTCTTTTAGAGAAGAAGGAGAAAATCATTACGGTAACTTTCAACCGCCCAGAAAAAATGAATGCCCTAAATGAACAGATGGCTGAGGAATTAGTAAAATGCCTTGAGGAGCTTGACCAAGAAGAAGATGCGCAAGTGGTGATCTTTACGGGAGCAGGTAAAGCTTTTATGGCCGGTGCTGACCTGCGGGAAAGATTTCTTCCTAAAATAGAAATGCGGAAAAAAGGGATGTTGAAAGATCCCACGGCCGAATTTGCTGAAAGAGGAGCGCTGGCTTTATCGAGGTTGCGGAAAGTGACGATGGCCGCTGTAAATGGGGCAGCCTCGGGCTTAGGATCTACTCTGGCTTTGGCTTGTGATATCCGTTTGGCTTCTACTAGTGCTCGATTTACTTTCCCGTTCTTGCGTCTGGGAATTTTACCTGAATTTGGTTCTACCTATTACCTTCCCAGGTTAGTAGGCATGGGAAAAGCATGTGAATTAATTTTTACGGGAAAGGTCATTGACGCCCACGAAGCTAAAGAAATTAGGCTGGTCAATGAAGTTTTCCCGGAAGAGAAATTGCTGGAGGAAACTTATGCCTTAGCCGGGAAAATTGCTAAAATGCCGCCGCTCGCTCTGGCCATTTCTAAACGGGCCCTTTATCAGGGCCTAAGAGCAGCAGATCTAGCCAGCCAATTGCAATACGAAACCTTGGCTCTGGTGCATCTTTTCGGCACTGCCGACCACGAAGAAGGAGTGCGCGCGTTTTTAGAAAAGCGAGAACCCGAATTTAAGGGCAGATGAAGATAATGCGTGACCCCAGTAAATTAATTAAACTCCACAAATTGATTTTTGGGGGCGGAGCAAATGGGGCAGGTTTCCGGGCAGAGTCCATCGGCGACAAACCCGCATACTTGGCAGACATAGTAGGTGGTTTCTTTCTCGGCCAGGAGATGGTCGAGGGCGTATTTATAAAGTTGAGCGTGCCCATCTTCTACATCTCGGGATTGGGAAAAAATTTTAAAAGCGGCGTTATCCCCTATCTTTTGCGCCTGGGCAAGATAATTTTTATAAGCAACTCCGGCAATATGAGTTTCGGAATGAAAACTTTTTTTAAGATTGGTTTCTGTGTCTCTAACCTCTTGCAGCATCCGTAAAGCCCGTTGTCCATGGATTTCTTCGCTAAAGGAGATTACCCGGAAAAGTTTGGCAATTTGGGGCAGTCCTTCTTGATCCGCTTTTTTCGCATAGGCTTTAAGCCTTAGAGCCGCTTTTGCTTCACCTTCATATATTGCATGCCAGGCTTTTTTTATTTCTTCATCCATTTGTTTCTCCCTCTAATCTTCCTGAATTTTTATCTTAAGACAAATTATTTGGGCATTCCAGGATGCAAAGCTTTATTTCTGAATAAAGAAAACCAAATGTTAAAATACAAGACCCGACCCCTTTTCTTTTACTAAAGGGGAGGTGTCGATAATTTGGGAATGGCCGCAGGGTATTCCTGTTCTTCTAAGTTGCCATCTGCCACTTAAGACTTCACCGAAATTATAGAGTAAACCGGCTTTTTCTCCGGAGAAACCGCGGTCAATGCAAAGGGGGCATCTTTTGCCTAACCAGCGCTCATTAAAAGGAGGAGGGGATGAGGGAGGTTGCTTGATTTTTCTAATCCTGATCTTCTCGGTTTTCAGCCAATTTTTAACTTGGTCTAAATCAAACTCCCATTGGGTGCGGATCTTGATCGCTGGACATCCTTTGAGCAACCAATCATCGATTGTCCAGGGGGTTACCCCTAATTCTTTAGCCAATTCTTCTCTATTCATTTTTAGGGCCAAGAAAAAAATAATTTTAATATCATTCATATTGTGATTGTTTTTTGAGCCAAGGTCAACTAAAACTTTTAAGATAAATATGCCAGGTATGGTTTCGCAGCATCCATAATATGTAATTCCTTGGGGCCCTTAACTTTTTCAAGATAGGAATACTTTTTAGGGGAAAAAATTTAACTAAAAATTGAAAGAGGCCAAATGTTAAAATACAAGATCTGACCCCAAAATGATAGAAGGGCAAGTTTTAAAAGACAGGGCCTGACGGCGTAATAACCCCAAATATTTTAATAATTTTTAGAGTTTACCGATAAGAATTATAAAAATAGCGATCAATAAAAGCTAAGGAGGGAAGATGTGGCGGTCAAAGTGGGAGGAAGGTAAAATGGATAAGCAGGTCAATGAAAAATTGGCCGGAGTGGTTAAAAATAAAGGGCTAAAATTAATAACCACGATAGTTATCATCTTAATCATTTTTTTAGCCGCCAATCCTTTTGTTACCATTCCAGCCGGCCATAGAGGGGTAGTGTTAAATTGGGGAGCGGTGCAAAAGGAGGTGTTGGCTGAGGGATTAGCTTTTCGCTGGCCAATTTATCAGCAAGTTATCAAGGCTGATGTGAGGATCCAAGTCACGCAACCAGATTGTGATGCAGTTACAAAAGATCAACAAGTTAACCATACTAAGGTCGCTGTTAATTACCACGTCATTCCCAGTGAGGCCAGTTGGGTATATCAGAATGTGGGACCGGATTATAAAGAAAAATTAGTTTTCCCCAAAATTCAAGAGATCGTCAAAGCCATAACCGCTCGATATACCGCTTTAGAGTTGATTTCTAAGCGCGAGCAGATTCGCAATGAGATGAAGGATCATCTCAAGGAGGCCCTCCGACCTTATAAGATTGTGGTCGATGACTTTTCGGTAGTGAATTTCAAGTGGGATCCGGAGTTCCAAAAAGCCATCGAAGCGAAACAGGTTGCCGAACAATTAGCAATGAAAGCGCAAAGAGATTTGGAGCGAATCAAGATCGAAGCTGAACAAAAAATTACCCAAGCCAAAGCCGAAGCTGAAGCTTTAAGGTTGCAGAAGGAGAATGTAACTCCTCAGTTGGTTAAACTACGCCAGATCGAGGCCAGTATTAAGGCTATCGAAAAGTGGAATGGACAACTTCCCCGTTTTTCTGGCGGCGGTGCCATTCCTTTTATAGATGTAAAATCTTTTGACGAAAAGTGATTAGAATTTTTCGAGCTTTGGCCGCTTCTTCATGAAGCCGTTTCAAATCAAGTATGGGTCAACGCCAACCACCTTCCCCGCGGTCACGCGCAATGATGAAAAGCAAATTGTGAATAGTCATCCCGGGGAGAGGTGGGAGAGCCTATTTTAATAATTCTCGAGAAATAATTAATTTCATTATTTGATTTGTGCCTTCGTAAATCTGCGTAATTTTAGCATCACGCATCATTCTTTCAAAGGGGAAGTCAGTCATATATCCGTAGCCGCCCGCGATTTGCAGGGCATCGGTGGTTACGCGCATGGCTACATCTGAGGCGAACATTTTGCAGCAGGCAGCCATGTATGTTTTTCGAGGATCATTAGTATCCACCATATCCGCTGCTTGGTAAGTTATAGCTCGAGCAGCCTCTATCTGCGCGGCCATATCGGCCAGCATCCAACTGATGCCTTGGAAAGAAGCAATGGGGCGGCCAAATTGAACTCTCTCCTTAGCATATTTAATGGCTTGATCTAATGCCCCTTGAGCGAGACCGACAGCCTGCGCAGCAATGACCGGGCGAGAAGTGTCTAAAGTCCGCATGGCATAGAGGAAACCCTTGCCTTCTTCGCCAATTAAATTTTCGGCCGGTACTTCTAATTCCTCAAAGACTAGCTCGCCCGTGGGTGAACCCTTGATACCCATTTTTGATTCCCATTTGGCTACGGAAAAGCCCTTAAATTCTTTCTCCACAATGAAAGCGCTGATTCCTTTAACTCCTTGAGTGGGATCAGTCATGGCAAATAAAGTGATCAGGTCAGCTACAGGACCATTACTAATAAAGCATTTGGAACCGTTGATAATATACTTGTTTCCTTTTTTGACAGCGCGCGTTTTCATGGCCGCAGCATCGGAACCGGCACTCGGTTCGGTAAGCCCAAAGGCGATCATTTTTTCTCCGGAAGCTATAAAAGGTCCATATTTCTTTTTTTGTTCTTCTGAGCCGCCAATAAGGATTGGTTCCCAACCAAGAGATTGAACTTGGACAATTAAGGAAGAGCTTACGCAAGCTCGGGCAATTTCCTCGACAGCTAAACAGACAAATAAATGGCCTTTAAAAAAGCCACCATATTCCTCGGGAACGCTTAAACCCAAAAGCCCCATATCTTGGAATATTTTTTTTAAGTCCCAGGGGAATTCTCCATTCTTGTCGATAGCAGCCGCCCGGGGCATTACCCTTTCATTGACCATTCTTCTTACTTGATCAACAAACAATTTCTGATCCTCATTTAACAAATACATTCTTTTATCCTCCTCATAATTCATGAGTTAAAAAAAATTCTTTTGCGCCAATTTTTTTAAATGGCCATTTAAAGTAGAGTTGCCTGATTGATCATTTCAGCCAAATGGCGGACCTCTTTTTTTAGCCCAGCTTGGTGCAAGCCATCCATTATTTGAAGCAAACATCCGCTGCAAGCGGTAGTTACCACGTCCGCATTCGTCTCGGCTATGGCCTTGATCTTACGTTCAGCAATTTTAAGAGACAGATCATAGTTGGCAATATTAAAGCTTCCTCCTTGTCCGCAGCAGCGATTGGCTTCAGGCATTTCCAGGTATTCCACACCCGGAAGGTTTTTTAAAAGCTGGCGGGGTTCACGGAAGATGCCTAATTTGCGGCGCAGGTGGCAAGGATCATGATAGGTGACGCGAAGAATCTTCTTTTTCTCATTTTGGCCTATTGGTTTGCCATCGGTCAATTGGACTAAAAAGCTGGAAAAATCTTTCACTTTTTCTGAAAAAGTCACGATTTTTTCTTTAGTGGGATCATCTGCAGCGAAGATAGTAGGGTAGTCCAGCTTAAGCATGGCCGCGCAAGAGGCACAAGGAACGATAATTTGCTGCAGGTCTTCCTCGGCGAAAGCGGCGAAATTTTTCTGGGCCAGGGCCAGGGGTGTTTCTTCATCTCCAGAGCCCAAGGCTGGCAGACCACAACAGTGTTGATCTTTGGGGATAAAGACGGAAATACCCTGGCGCAGCATTAATTCTAATGCTGAGCGACTAATTTCCGGGAAAAGGTAGTTACTTACACAGCCAACAAAAAGGCCAACCCGCATTACTTCATTTTTGGCACGTATCCATCCCGAATAAATATCCAAGAAGGGATCCGGGGCTAAAGAGGGAATAAACCGCCGCTGGTCAAGGAAAGGGAGAGGGAAGCGCAGGTGTAAGCCGCTTTCCTCGGGGATTCTTTTCAAGAAAATGTTTTGCAAAACAGTTCCTCCCTTTATAAGCCAGGGCATTAAATGATCACTATTGAGCAAATATTTGAAGATAGCCTTTTTAGGTAGAGAAAGTCCTTTTTCTTTCACCAACAAAGAACGGGCCTCACGGATTATCTCATCCCCGCTTATACCATTAGGACAATTCTCAGCACATGTGCCGCAGAGTAAACATTGAGAAAAAATTTTGCTGAAGCGCTCGCTAAGATTTAGGTTTTGCTGGGGCAGGGATTCGATTAAAGCCATCTTGCCCCGAGAACTTAACGGTTCCTCTAAAGTTTCCGCATAAACCGGGCATTGGGCTAAGCAGTTGCCACATTTAACGCATCGCCCGGCTTTTTCTTTTAAGGCGGTTAATGAATTCATCGCTAATCCCCACATACTAACAAAAAATCTCGTTTCCTTATCCTTGACCGGCGAAATTCCATTTTTCCGGAAAAATCTTTCCCGGGTTCAAAATATTATTGGGATCGAAAACTTTTTTAATCCTTTTCATAATTTCTAAGCCCATATCGCCAAGCTCCATGGCGATATAAGGGGCTTTGGTTATGCCGATACCATGTTCTCCAGAAATGGTTCCACCCAATTCTAAAGTGGCCGCGAAGATCTCTTTGACCGCCTCATGAGCTCGATCTTCTTCACCAGGCTTTTTACGGTCGATCAATACGTTAACGTGAATATTACCATCCCCCGCATGGCCAAAGTTGACGATAATCAAATTATATTTCTTGGCGATTTCTTCTACCCGGCGCAGAATATCCGGAACGCGAGAGCGGGGTACGGTAACATCTTCGTTGATCTTTGTGGAATTAAGCTTGACGACGGCCGCAGACACTGCTCTTCTGGCCTTCCAAAGCTCCTCCGCCTCTTGGTTATCATTAGCCACTTTGATATCTAACGCTTTATTTAGTTGACAGATTCTCTTAATTTCTTCAATTTCGCTGGCTAATGCTTCGGGAGCCCCATCGACTTCGATAATTAATAAAGCGCCTGCTTCGGTAGGTAGGCCCATGTGTAAATAATCTTCCACACAGCGGATGCAGGCATTATCCATGAACTCGAGAGTCGTCGGGACTATTTTGGAGCTGATTGTTTGCGAGACGGCATTGGCAGCCGATTCTATGGTGGGGAAAATAACCATCATGGTGCGCTTAGCTTTGGGTAACGGTATTAAGCGCAGAATTATTTTGGTGATAACGCCCAGAGTTCCTTCTGAACCAACTAATAGTTTGGTAAGGTCATAGCCGACGACACTTTTTACGGTCTGCACTCCTGTGGAAATTATTTCGCCAGTGGGCAGGACTACTTCCAAACCCAAGACATAATCTTTTGTCGTTCCGTATTTTACGGCCCGCGGACCACCGGCACCTTCGGCCACGTTTCCGCCAATAGTCGAACTCTTTAAACTAGCCGGGTCGGGTGGGTAAAAAAGACCGATCTTTTCTACTTCTTTCTGCAGGTCGTAAGTGACCACTCCCGGCTCCACGATAGCCAGGAGATTAGCTGGATCAACATGCAGAATTTTATTCATTTTTGTAAGAACTAAAATCACTCCGCCTTCCACTGGCAAAGTTCCACCTGTAAAACCGGTTCCGGCCCCGCGGGGAATTACTGGGAATCGGGCGGAATTAGCCAGTTTAAGTATTTCCGATATTTGCTGGGGAGTTTTAGGAAATACCACTAAATCGGGAAGGTATTTGATGTTGGTGGCGTCGTAGGAGTAACAAACTCTTGTCTCGTAATCATCATATACATTTTCTCCATCAAGAATTTGGCGTAGCCGTTTAACAATATTTTTTTCAAGCATAAATATTTTTTAACTTCTATTCCTCCTTTTTACCATGATGATGATCATGCTTGGATCACTAATTTATTGTAACAGCTATTTCTCACCTTTTAAATATTTTTTAAGCAAGGCGCGTCGATAATTGATTATCTGTCGGCAATGAGATATGAGCTCTCAATATTTAAGGGGAGGAAAAATTTAGATGCACCCTTTGTCTGCGCTGCTTACTTTTTCGGCGTAACTTTTTAGATAGCCCTTATTAATTTTTAGGGGAGGAGCACTCCAATCTCGACGGCGCTTTTCCATCTCCGCGGGGGGGACAAGGAGATCCAACCGACGCTGAGGTATATTGATACTTATCAAGTCCCCATCTTTCACCAAAGCGATGGGACCTCCATCTTGAGCTTCTGGGACTATGTGACCGATACAAGGTCCCCGAGTGGAGCCAGAAAAACGACCATCAGTAACTAAAGCTACAGAATCAGCCAGGCCCATACCGACTATGGAAGCGGTCACACTAAGCATTTCCCGCATACCTGGCCCGCCTTTAGGTCCTTCATAGCGAATGACGACCACTTCTCCTGATTTTATTTGACCTGTCAAAACAGTTTCGCGAGCTGACTCTTCATTTTCAAAAACGCGAGCAGGTCCTGTATGCACCAGCATTTTCTCAGAGACAGCAGATTGCTTGACTACTGACCCTCCCGGAGCCAAGGAGCCGCGTAAGATAGCAATACCTCCTTCTCTGCGCAAAGGATTTTGAGGAGAACATATCACTTCTGGATTCCTATTTTGGGCCCCCTTAATATTTTCCAGCATGTTATTGCCCGTGACGGTCATGACCGAGAGGTCCAAAAGGAAGCGAATTTCGTTTAAAATAGCAGGTACGCCACCGGCTTCTTCTAGGGCTAAAATAGGATATTTACCGCTTGGCCGAATATTGCAGATAAAAGGAACTTGCCGGCTGATCTCATCGAAAGTTTCCAGAGATAGAGGAATGTTTAATTCATAAGCCAACGCTAAGAGATGCAGGACTACATTAGTAGACCCGCCGAGGGCCATGCTGACGGTTATGGCGTTGCGCAGGGCAGATAGCGTCAAGATCTGGGAAGGCCGCAGATTTTTTTGCCATAACTCCATAATTTGTTCGCCGCTGGCGCGAGCTAAACGGATCTTTTTGGCGTTTACGGCGTGCGCTGTTCCGCATCCGGGAAGAGAAAGACCCAGGACCTCAGTTAGAATACTGGTGGAATTAGCCGTACCCATCATCGAACAGGAACCTGGGCCCGGGCAGATACTTTCCTCTATTTCTTTAAATTCTTCTTCAGTAATTTCTCCCCGCCGTAAACGTCCTACTGCCTCACGGGCTTGAGGCAGGACTAAATCTTCTCCCTTATAGCGTCCGGGCATCATCGGTCCCCCAGTGACCATAATAGCCGGGATATCCAGCCGTGCTACAGCCAGCCAGCAAGCAGGGACGATCTTATCACAGGAAGCTAATAAGACAAGCGCATCGAAGCGGTTAGCCTGGACGGCCAGTTCAATGGAATCGGCTATTAAGTTACGACTGGGCAAGATATATTTCATACCTTCATGCCCTTGGGCAATGCCATCGCAGAGGGCAATAGTATTTATCTCAAAGGGTACGCCACCATTAGCGCGAATACCTTGTTTCACAGCCTCCGCGAGTTGGCGCAGGTGGACATGCCCGGGGTTAATCTCACTCCAAGTATTAATGACGCCGATGAAAGGTTTGTCGAAGTCAGCATCGGTCAAGCCGAGAGCTCGCAAAAGGGCCCGATTAGCTACGCGGGCATCACCGGTAATAAGCAGATCACTTCTTTTTTTCATTTTTAATTCCTCACATGGAAAATTTAGTGGTTAATCTGTAAATTACTTTTCCTCCTGGCCCCTTAAATTTCCCGCTGGGGAAAGGAAAAAGATAAAGGGATTTTCTTCGTTCAGGGGTGATAAAGCTATCCGGAGTATTTACCTATTTTTTCTGGCGTATTTTCTGCATGAAGATCACCAAACCTAAAAAGATAAAGCCAATAATATCCGAATAAAATCCTGGTTTAATCAATAAAATAGCTGCCGCTATAAGCAAGATTCTTTCGATCCAATTCGTTTCGCGCAAGAACCAGCCCATCATGCCCGCAGCCAGCATGACTACGCCGATAGAGGCCGTAAAAAAAGAAGTGATGATGGACCAAGATGAGCCGATAAAGAGAAGGGAAGGCTCATAAGCAAACATGAAAGGGATAATAAATCCTGGAGCACCGATGCGCACAGCGGCAAAACCGGTTTTCCACATATTTGAGCCCGCTAGGCCAGCTCCGGCATATACAGCTAAGGCGACCGGAGGAGTAATAGCGGAAATAATGGCGTAATAAAAAGCAAACATGTGGGCAGCAATGGTGGGAATTCCCAGTTTTACTAAAGCAGGAACGAGCAAAGCAGCCATCACAATATAGGCCGCTGTCGTTGGTAGTCCCATTCCTAAAACAATGCCCGCGATCATCGTAAAAACCAAAGCCAAGGCCAAAGATTCGCCAGCCAAAAGAAGAACAAAACTGGTAAACTTCAATCCTAAACCAGTGAGGTTAATAACCCCTATAATTATGCCGGCACAAGCACAAGCTATGGCTACGCTAACTGTCCCTTTGGCTCCCTCTTCTAAGGCTTGTAAAATTTTTATTACACCCATGCGCGAAGCTTTTTTAAAATTGGCCAGGATAACCACAGAAATAATCGCAAAAATACAGGCATACATTGGCGTGTAGCCGGCGAACATCATATAAATTATGACAGCCACCGGAAAGAGGAGATGCCCTTTCCCTAAGAGTACTGTGGCCAGATTGGGGGTTTCTTCCAGAATTCCTTTGAGATTAGTGCGAATAGCTTCAAAATGAATAGCCATAAAACAAGACAAATAGTAAAGGATTGCCGGAATAAGAGCATGCTTGCACACGGTAATATAAGGAAGTCCAGTAAATTCCGCCATTACAAAAGCAGCTGCTCCCATAACCGGAGGCATTATCTGTCCTCCCGTTGAGGCAGTAGCTTCTACTGCTCCGGCGAAATGAGGTTGAAAACCTGTTTTTTTCATCATAGGGATAGTAAACTGACCAGTGACCATAACATTGGCCACGGCGCTCCCGGAGATAGTCCCAAATAAACTGCTTGATACTACAGCGATTTTTCCAGGTCCACCGCGGGTTTTTCCGGTTGTCGAGGCGGCTAATTCCATGAAGAATTCTCCTGTGCCTGATCTTTCTAAGAAAGCCCCAAAAATAACAAAAAGAATGACATAAGTTGCGGAAACTCCTAAGGGGATACCGAAAATTCCTTCGGTAGTCATATATAATTGATCGATTATGTTTTCTGTATTCTGGCCAGCATGCCTTAAGAGACCCGGCATATGAGGCCCTAAATAAGCATAGATAATAAAAATAACAGCAGTGATCGGCATGGCCATACCAATGCTGCGGCGGGCGGCTTCTAAAAGTATTAAAGTAATAATAATACCCAATATTAGATCAGATTTACTTAAAGGATGAACATAAGGGTAACGGGTAATGAAATATTCATAGTTCCAAAAGAGATAGAATATGCCCACTAAAGAAACAGAGATAATGGTAATATCCAGCCACCATTTTCGTTGCTGCTTACTAGTTGGGTTGATAAGAAACACTAATACTAAAGTAAAAAGAAGATGGATGGAGCGATGTAAAAGGGCCTCTGGAGCCCCAAAAGCCCCTGTAAAAAGATGATAGGTAGACATAGCAATAGCTATAATGGCGGTTATTTTAACGACCAATCCACGCGCTTTAGGTTCCATTTAGCTTCCTCTATAATCATCTACTAAACAATGTCTTCGATTCAAGGTCTTAGGTTAAAACTAATCATCCCGTTGGTGAAAAGGAACGAATAAAATGAAGAATTCTTTAAAATTAAGAATTCAAACAAAAAAATTCCCCGGGGAACAGTTTCCCCGGGGAAAGAGTAAATTTATAATCCTATTTTATTGCTCCAATTTCTTTGTAATACTTCAATGCTCCCGGATGGAAGGGAATGCCAATGTCCATAGCTAAGTCTTTTGCCGTAGCCCCTTTCATATCTTTAACCACTTGGCCAAAGCGGTCTAAATTTTTTGCCAGAACTTTTGTAATATTATAGACTAAATCATCAGGTAACTTAGCGCTCACCACTAAATGCGTAAACCAACCGATTCCAGGAACATCGTAATCAACGCCGGGGTACGTGCCTTTGGGAACAGTTCTTTTTATATACCCCGCATTAAGCTTTTGCATAGCCTGTATTTTATCTTCGGGAAGAGGCAATAGCCGGATTTTCCGCGCCGAGGCTAAGTCCATAATAGAAGAGGCAGGAATAGTTGTCGTCAACAGCCAAGCATCGCAATGACCATCTTTCATAAGGGCAACAGTATCGGTATAGCTAACATGATGGACTTTTGACATATCTTTATAAGAAAGCCCATAAACTTGTAACACTTGCTGGGCAGCAAATTCTCCTGTATGTCCTTTAGGGCCGGGAGAAATGCGTTTTCCTTTCAGGTCTGCTACTGATTTAATTCCTGAATCTTCTAAAACCACCATTTGAAAATACTGGGGGTATAAATTGGCCAATTGCCGCATGCCTTGTATTTTTTGCTTAAAAGGTGGCCGACCGTAAATGGCGTCTACCCCTGAACTGGAATTGGAAAAAGCAATATCACACTTGCCAAATTCTATCCCTTCTACATTAGCAACTCCGCCGCCAGGAGCAACGGCAATAGTAACTCCAGGGATTTCTTTTTGAACAGCGTCAGCGATGGCACCTCCTAAGGGATACCAGGAACCACCCATGGGGCCAGTCATCATTTTGAGGTCAATTTTCTGGGCAAAAGCTCCTTGAGCAAAAATTAAGAAAGCAGCGCATAAACTCAAAATTAATAGTCTCTTCTTCATATTTCCCTCCCTTAAAATTAATTTTAGCAATGAAAATTAAAAGTAAATTATCCAATATTCCCATTTTAGTCAAGATTTTTTTATGAGATCTCTGGAAAAGTCCTTCGGGATGCAATTGAGTCATTTCTGCTCAGGCAGAAATCCAGTATTTTCAAAGCATTTCTGGACTCCCGCTTTCGCGAGAGCTTGCCAAATTCGGCAAGGGACGAACCCTTGCCATACATTAAGGCTCCTTTAATTTTTCATAGCGCAAGCCCTTGTGGCTTGCAAAATGAAGCAAGGGACGAGCCCTTGCCCTACGTTTGGGGATTATATAATCGGCAAGGGACCCGACCGGGCTAATCTGGAATAGTGAAATAAGGGAATATTGGAATGATGGAATAGTGGAAAATTGGGAAATTGCAAATTCCCTTTTTATCAATTCCCCTTTTTGCTAAATCCCATATTTATTCCCATTGTCCAATTACGACCCAATCTCGCCGGGCAGGGCGAGAAGAGAGTCGGCTCGCAATGAGGGGAGGGAAAATGAGGGATTATTTTATCTCTAAATTCCCTGGCTAATCGCTTGGCGACATTTGGCTAAGATGGACAAAACTTCAAATGGTTCTTCAATAAGAAAAAAAGTGGGCACTCCCCGAGGCTCTAAAAATGCTTTGGCCGCCTCCATATGCTTTTTCTCCCCCGTAAAAGTGACGTAGATGGACTTATGGGGATATTTTTGCGCTAACTCAACTAAGAAATCCAGAGGAGGCACTCCGGTCTCATCAGTCAAAAGAAGAATAGGAACTACGGCATCAATATTAGGATCTTTCAGGGCAGCCTCTGTTCCTTCGCGGTAAGCAAATTCTACTCCATGAAGGCCGGCGGCAAACCATATATCTACGGGATTGCGCATGCGCACAATGGGGGGGCTGATATCCTGTAAGAACTGGCGCGTTGGCTCGGCAAAGTCTGGGACGCGCAGTCCCAAAGATAAACATAAATCTGTCAGGACGACTAACATAGCCCCAGAGGGAGCTAAAAAACTCACTTTGTTTCCCGAAGGAAGAGACATGAAAGAAATTGCTTTAGCTACTTGGAAGAGATGAGAGTATTTATGAATGCGGACAATTCCGCATTGCTTTAACGCTCCATCAACTACGCGATCTTCAGCAGCCATCGCTGCTGTATGGGCCACGGCAGCCTTGGCGCCTTCAGGAGTCCTTCCTCCTTTCAAGAGAATGACCGGCTTTTTCTTAGTTACTTCCTTGGCAACTTCCAAGAATTTCCTCGGGTTTTTAAAACTTTCCAAATAAATGAAGATGGCCTTTGTTTCTTCATCGTCTCCCAAATAGGAGAGCACTTCGCTTTCTTCAATATCCACTTTATTGCCTAATCCCACCACCCGGGCCACGCCAAAATTTTCGGCAGTGGCAATGTATCTCATGGTATGGGTAGCAAAATTTCCGGTCTGGGCGATATAAGAGATATTCCCTCTCGGTATTTTGCCCAGGGGAAAGAAACTGGAGGTAAAATTATGGGGAGTGGAAGTGTGCCCTGAGGTGTTCGGACCAATAACCCGCACCCCTGTCTCTTTGATGGCCCGGACTAATTCTGCTTGTAATTTTTCTCCACTCTCATCGACTTCTGAAAATCCGCCCGCCGCTAAGACGATGGCCTTTATCCCTTTGGCTGCACATTCTCTGATGGCTTGGGGGTTAGCGCTGGCTGGAAGGATAATAATAGCCAGATCAATCCCTTCGGGGAGGTCTTGAATGGATTTCTCCACTTTTAGGCCTAAAATTTCCCCTCCTTTAGGGTTGACTAAATAAATCTTTCCTTTATACCCATTGGCTAAAATATTGCGGATGACATCATTCCCAGGCTTATGGCGAATAGCAGAAGCCCCTACAACAACAACACTTTGGGGGGCAAAAAACTTCTCGAATTTTTCTGACATTTTTTCTCCTTATATGCAAATATGCTAAAGACTTCTCTGTTTTTTAAAAAGCAAATTAATTTATCATAAAAAAAGGATAAAAGGCAAGATTTTAATTTATATCAAAATTTTTCTTGACATACTGAAAAAATGAACATAAAATTGAAAAAAATTTTGATTTGATTTCAAATGGAAAACTTAGGGGAAAAAATCAGGGAGGAAAGGCGCAAGCGAAAATTAACCTTAGAGCTTCTTTCGCAAAAAACTGGTCTTTCCAAGAGTTTCTTGAGCCAGATAGAAAGGGGTTTAGCTCAACCCTCGGTTAGTTCATTAAAGAAAATTGCCCAAGAATTTGGGATAAGTGTAGTTAGCCTTTTTTCTAACGAGGCAAATAGTCGTAATTTTTTAAATGTAGTACCTGCTTTTGAAGCTCGGAAACAAGATGGTCGGAGCTATGTCCAGGATGTCAAAGTGGTGCGCCGTAATCGCCGTAAAACCTTGACTTTACCCGGTTCTAAAATCTCTTATGAGTTGATCACCCCGGATTTAAATCGCCAGATGGAAATTTTATTCTTGCGTTTTTT
>CAZAGD010000238.1:0-4753 GCA_964484485.1 uncultured Syntrophaceae bacterium | reverse complement strand
ATATTTAGCAGACAACAAGCCCTTACCCTACGGGCAAATATGGAATAATGGAATAATGGAAAATTGCAAATCTGGAATAGTGGAATAATGGAATATTGGAAGAATGGAATGGGGGAAAATTGGAATAATTTTCTTAATCTTTTTATTCCCTTGGGCAAATAATTCATCTCTGTGTGCTCTGGGCTCTCGGTGGCTAATATTAAGAAAATAATTTTCTGTGTCCTCGGCACTCTTGAAAGTGAAACATTTCAGCATTTATGGCCTGTCGCATACGGCAAGGGATGAACCCTTGCTCTACGCCATACTCCGTTGCCTAATGCTTATATAAAACTTTATACAAAAATGGCTAAATGCCTCAGAAGTTATTATTTCCGAATTTGCAGCTTAAAAAATTAAAGTTTCTATGTTTCATTGAGGGATTTCTTTAATTTGGAATTTAATATTGCTTAGAAAGCAGGCATTTGTTATTTTTATTAAAGAGAACCGGTGGGTCAAAGGGAAAATGTAATGGATATACGTAAATTCTTAGAAACAGGGCTTTTAGGGCTGCGCCGAAGGCGGCCCTATGATGGAGAAGAATATATTGAAATATCTCACCGTCCGCAACCACGAAAAACAGTTAACATCATCCTCTTTTTTTTGACACTTTTAACCACCACCTTAGCCGGAGCCCTGCAAGAAGGAGTAAATCCTTTAGAGAATCCGGAGTTGATTTATAAAGGTATTCCTTTTTCCTTTTCTTTAATGGGTATTCTTCTGGCCCATGAGCTTGGCCATTATTTAATGGCCCGGAGATATGGCTTAAATGTTACGTGGCCATATTTTATTCCCGCTCCATCTTTTATTGGGACTTTTGGCGCTTTTATTCAAATGCGTTCGCCGGTGAGAGATCGGCGTATGCTTTTAGATGTGGGCGCTGCTGGGCCTTTAGTGGGGTTGGCCGTGGCTATTCCATTCCTTATCTTGGGGCTGAAGCTTTCTGAGGTTAAAGTGGTGGAAGGACAAATGGGCACTAGTCTTGGTTCGTCGCTTATTCTATCTTTCCTGAGTTGGTTGATAGTAGGGCCGCTTCCCGAAGGTTATGATATAGTTATCCATCCGGTAGGCTTTGCCGGTTGGATTGGGTTATTAGTTACTTCTCTCAATCTGCTCCCCATCGGTCAATTAGATGGGGGACATGTAGCTTACGCCCTTTGGGGAGAAAGACAAAATAGATGGTCGAAATATGTTTTTTTAGGGCTTTTGGCTTTGGGAGTTTTTGGCTGGCCGGGATGGCTTTTTTGGGCATTTTTACTTTTTATCTTGGGTTTTCGCCATCCCCCTTTAGTTGAGTGGTGGGTACCTTTAGACCCTAAGCGCAAGCTTATTGGCCAGATCACCATAGTCATCTTCTTTTTAACTTTTATCCCTATACCATTTCAGGGGCTTTAATTCCAGGCAAGATAAATAAATGATTATTTACAGTGATGCAAACAAGCAAGTAAAAAGACTGCCGGTGGGCTATTTAGAAAATAATTGTTATCTCATAAAATGCCTCTCTGCCGGAGAAATGACTATCATCGATCCGGGGGCAGAAGCAGAAAATATTTTAGCTAACATTAACCCAGAAAAAGTGCGCTTTATTTTAATTACCCACGGCCATCATGATCATATAGGTGCCTTAGAAGAGTTAAGAAAAAAGACCAAAGCCCAAGTGGGTATTCATCCTTTGGATGCTCGGGCCTTAAGGAATCCCCCCGATCTTCTCCTTGAGGATGGGCAAGAGTTAAAAATGGGCCTGCTTAAAATTAAAGTAATCCACACTCCTGGTCATTCGCCCGGGGGAGTTTGTTTTTTAATCGACGAAATCTTATTCAGTGGTGATACCATATTTCCTAATGGACCAGGAAACACAACAATTCCTGGAGCCAATTATGAAAAAATTTTAGAATCCATCCATAAAAAAATTTTTACCCTTCCTGAAAAGACCATAATTTTTCCTGGTCATGGCCCCGAAACAACTGTGGGCAAAGAAAAAGCTACTCCTTTCTATCCGCTGCCTAATAAATTATGGGATGGCCTATGAAAATTGAATTGGGGAATGGAGAAATTCCTTGGGTCAAACTGGAAAGAGATTGGGATTTTCTCTTGGCGAATAGTAAATTTGCGCAACCATTCTTCACCCCTACCTGGTATAAAGTATGGTTCAATCATTTTGGAAACCCACCCGAGATAAAGGTGTACTTCGCTCGAGAAGATAATGGCCAAATAACCGGCTTAGGTATCTTTAAAGAGGAAAATGGCCGTGGGGGAAAAAGAAAAATTTCCCTACTGGGGAGCTTAGATGTTTGGGATTATCGAGATTTTATAATCCTAGCGGGCAGAGAAAAAGAATTTTTAGAAAATTTCACCAATTTTTTTTGCGCAGGTCCTTGGGACATTTTGGAGCTCAATGGGATCTCCGAGTTTTCTCCCACTTTTAAAAATCTGTCTAATATTATGGAAAATAAAGGTTTGTTTTTATCGAAGGAAGTAGAAGAAGTTTCTCTTTATATCGACTTACCTGCTTCTTGGGATGAATTTTTGGCTAACCTTAAAGCCAAAGAGAGGCATGAGCTGAGGCGGAAGATCCGACGTTTGCAGAGAGAAGAATACTTCAGCGTGGAAGCCTTTCGGGAATTATTTTCGCCCACGGAAGATATAGAAAAATTTTTTGCTTTACATCGCAAATCAAGTAGGGATAAAGCAGAATTCATGACCCCCAAGATGGAATCTTTTTTCCGCGATCTGGCTAAAGAATTTCACCAGAAAGGATGGCTGGATCTCGCCTTTTTAAAAATAAAAGGTAAAGAAGCGGCAGCTTTCTTCTCCTTTAATTTTCAAGATACTTACTATTTGTTTAACTCGGGATATGATCCTGAATATGGGCGGCTTAGCCCGGGCATAGTTTTAGCTGCCTATTCTATTCAAGAAGCCATAAAAAAAGGAAAAAAAAAGTTTAATTTTTTAAGGGGAAGAGAGGATTATAAATATCGCTTAGGCGGGCAAGAAGAAAAAATATTTCGAATAAGAGTCGAAAAAAGATGAAGAGAGTAGCGGTCCTCAGTATTCACAGTTGTCCTTTGGCTGCCTTAGGCGGAAAAGAAACCGGCGGCATGAACGTTTATGTCCGGGAGCTAAGTCGGGAGATGGGGCGGAAGGGTTGGCAAGTTGATGTATTTACCCGCTCCCAAAATCCGCACATTTCGCGCGTAGTTTCCTTAGGTAGAAATGCCCGCGTAATTCATCTACCCGCCGGCCCAGAAGCCCCCCTCCCTAAAATCGAAATTTTAAAATTTTTACCAGAATTCATAAAGAATTTGGAAGAATTTACCTTCCAAAACAAAATCTCTTATAAGTTAATTCATTCCCATTATTGGCTTTCCGGATGGGTAGGAGAAAGATTAAAAGAAAAATGGTCGCTTCCCTTACTACACATGTTTCATACCTTAGGATTTTTAAAAAATTCTACAAAGGGAAATAGGAAAGAAAAAGAATCTAAGAAAAGGTTAAAGATAGAAAAGGAAATAATGGCCAAGGCAGATTATCTAATAGCCTCAACCCCATGGGAAAAAAAGAAAATTGTATCTTTTAATAATATTAATCCGGCCAAAATTAAAGTTATTCCTTGTGGAGTTGATTTAAAGTTGTTTAAGCCTATTCCCATGAGCGAAGCTAAAAGATTTTTGGGCCTTTCGGCCGAAAAAGATTTTATCCTTTTCGTCGGACGGATTGATGCTATTAAGGGAATCGATGTATTAATTAAAGCCTTTGATTATTTAATGGGAAAAAATTTGAAATGGAGAAAAGAGTTAGGTTTAATAATTGTCGGTGGGGAAATTGATATAAACAATCGAGAAGAAAATCAAGAGTGGCAAAGATTAAAAAATTTGGTTATCCATTTAGGTTTGCAAGAGCAGATTGCCTTCTGGGGTCCCCAGCGCCAAGATTTACTACCTTATTTTTATTCGGCGGCCCAAGCTTTAATTTTACCTTCCCGCTATGAATCTTTTGGCATGGTAGCTTTAGAAGCCATGGCCTGCGGGACAACGGTAATCGCCTCAGATGTCGGCGGGCTCCCCTTCACTATAAAAGACGGCGAGAATGGCTTTTTAATTCCAGAAGGGGATTGGGTTTGTTTGGGGGAAAAAATTTGGGAAATACTCGAGAATCAAGATTTAAAAAATAAAATTAGGAAAAAAGCTTTCGCGAAAGCAAAAAATTTTGCCTGGCCCCTCATTACGCAAAAGGTTTTGTCTATTTATGATTCCTTAATTAGCCATTAATATTTACCCATTTTTATAATGGCCATCATTTCTCGATGAATTTTGCCATTGCTGGCCAAGACGTGACCAGAATTTATTTTCAAGGAATGGCCAACAAAATCGGTCACTTTTCCGCCAGCTTCTTTGACGATCAAGCTTCCCGCAGCAAAATCCCAAGGTCCTAATTTCATTTCCCAAAAACCATCAAATCGCCCGGCAGCTACATAACATAAATCTAAAGCCGCAGATCCGGCTCTTCTTACCGCATGGACGCGTAAGGCAAAATTACGGAAATGATCAAAATTATTTATAGAACTCTCCCGCAAATCATAGGGGAAACCTGTGGCCAGAAGGGATTGAGATAATTTTGCTATAGAGGAGACGTGAATTTTTTGTCCGTTTAACCTCGCCCCTTTCCCCTTTTCGGCTATAAAAAGTTCTTCGCGCATGGGATCATAAACAACACCTAA
>CAZAGD010000237.1:0-10883 GCA_964484485.1 uncultured Syntrophaceae bacterium | reverse complement strand
TTGGAAGATGACTATGGACGGATTAAAAAGTAAAGAGACTCAAAAATTTTCAATGAGGAGGTTTTATGGTCATTGGCATCATGTTCATATTAGCCGGCGTGCTTATCGCTATTTACCCACCGCTTCTATCCATAATCGTTGCTTTACTCTTAATTTTTAGCGGATCCCTTTTAATCATCACCAGCTATCGTTTCAAAAAGTTAAAAAGAAATATTCCTAACTCTTATTTTGATTTCTTCATTCGCTATTGATCAATAATTCATTTCCTTCTTTTTTGAAGTAGCCAGACAAAAATAAGAATAGCTAATCCGGCTACGTTGGCCCCAAAATGAGGAAGGAAAAGACCCAGAGCAGCTATCCCCAACAAAATATCATCGATAATATTATTGTCCTTAATAAAATACCTAACTGTTATAGAGGATAAAGCCAATAATCCTAAACTGCCACTAATAATTGTTGAAATTATTTCGAATTCCGGGCCATTTAATAACAATGGGCGGTAAGCCATTAACACGGGGATAATGTAAAGACCAAGGGCGGCTCGACAACTGGCGAATCCTGTTCTCATTGGTCCTGCTCCAGCAAGGCCAGCCCCGGCAAAGGCGGCCAGAGCCACGGGTGGAGTTACATTCGAAGTTTGGCTAAACCAGAAAACGATCATGTGAGCTCCCAAAAGCCACATGCCCATTTCCACAAGAGCTGGGCCGGCCAGAATCACTAAGACAATGTAGGCAGCCGTAACGGGCAAGCCCATTCCCAGAAATAGCGCGGCAATTCCAATTAGGACAATGGCTATTAATTTTACACCTCCAGAGAATGAAAGCACCAAGCTGGAGAATTTTAAGCCAAGTCCCGTGAGGGTTACCATTCCTACAATAATGCCTGCCGCGGCGCAAGCCACAGAAACCATAATTGCATTATGAGTACCATTTTCAAGTAGCTTTAAGAGCTGAGCTAATCCTATCCTTGTATCTTTGCTTAACATGCAAACACCTAAGACTGATAACACACCAGCAAATCCGACCATCATGGGGCTGTAATTAGCAATTAGAAAATAGATTAGCACAAAAATGGGAATAAGAAATTGAAAGCCACCCTTGATTACTTCGAGTAATTTAGGAAGTTCTTGGGCATCCAGTGGTCTTATACCTAATTTCTTTGCTTGAAAGTGGACAAAGCAATAGCAAGTAAAATAATACATAATGGCCGGAATGATGGCGATTTTAACAATATTTATATAAGGTGTATTGGTAAATTCGGCCATTAAGAATGCCCCGGCTCCCATAATAGGGGGCATAATTTGGCCCCCAGTTGAAGCAGCTGCTTCTATGGCTCCCGCTAAGTGCGGCTTATAACCAGTCTTTTTCATCATGGGAATTGTAAAAGAACCGGTAGTAACTACATTAGCTACAGCACTTCCCGAAACCGAACCCATAAATCCACTGGCAATCACTGCTGTTTTAGCTGGTCCACCCACCATGCGCCCGGTCAGGGCATAGGCCAAACGCGTAAAAAAGGTGCCTCCGCCTGTTCCTTCCAAAAAGGAACCGAAAAGGACAAAGATAAACACAAAAGTTGCTGCCACCCCCAAAGGAAGGCCAAAAATTCCTTCTGTTGTTAAGTATAATTGGCCAATTATGCGGTAAGTATTATACCCTTTATGAGCCAGTACTCCAGGGATATATGGCCCCAAATAGCCATAAGCTATAAAAACCAGACATAAGATGGCCATAACTAATCCTATTATTCTGCGTGTTGCCTCCACAGTCAGGATGGTGATCACTACACCCAAAATAATATCCAGGATGGTCCACTCTCCTTGCCTAACTATAATTTCTTCAAAGAAAAATAAGATATAAAGAACCACGACAAAAGAAAGAGAAAATAGCAAGAGGTCTAAAATAAAGTATTTATCTAGCTTATTTCTGGAAGCATTTTTGGTGGGGGGATAAAAAAGAAAGACAACGGCCAATATCAACATAAGGTGGATGCCCCTTTGAAACATGGCCGTCAAAGCTCCTAAACCGGCAGTATAAAGCTGGAAAAGGGAAAGAGCGATGGCCATTCCCGAACCAATCACGAAAATTGTTCCCCGCAGCTCTCTCTTCTTGCCTACTTTTGCGGTTTCCTCGGCCATTTTTCCCCTCATTTGCCCAATTGATAAACATAGGGTTTTATTTTAATTTTTACTTCTACTAATTTTCCCTCGGCCTGTCTGCTTAAATTAATATCTTTTCCTCTTAAAGAAAGTGTGTGATCAATACCCCGACTGCCTATCCGCAAAAAGAATTTCCCCAAAGGCTTGCTGATGTTCTTAATTTTTATCCATCCCTTCTCTTCCATAACTGTGCCGTGCCCTTCCCAATGTCCCATACCTGCTCCAAACATTTGGAAATATGTCTCTTGCAATACAATTCCCTTGCTCCAGCTGGGCTTAAAAACTTCACAAACTCTCTGTCTATCCACGGAGTGGGTATAGCAAATTTTAAAATGGTCAAACCAGCCCATCGGTATTGATTGCAAATTCAACCCTCCGTTTACTTCGGTAATTAATAACCATGGCCTGGGCATAAAAATGAGGATGATCATCACCAAAATTAAAATCGTGATGATCATCCTTTTCATTCTTTTGCTCATTGATTATTTTTTGGGTATTAACCGATCAGGTATCTTTAGGCCTAATTCGCGATAATATTTAATCGCCCCGGGATGAAGGGGAATGGGAGAAGCATTTACGGCATTCTCCGGGGTAGTGTATTTGGCAAAGGGGTGGATTTTTTCTAAATAGTCCCTATGTTGGAAAACCGCCTTCGTTAATTTATATACAAGATCTTCCGGTAGGTCAGCATTACAGATCACTGTGTTCCAAACCGATGGATTCTTGACTGGATAATCTTGCCCTTTATAAACTCCGGGAGGCAAAACATATGGCGAATAGAAAGGATAAGCTTGCACAATCTTTTTAATATCTTCATCGCTAAAAGATATTATTACAATATCCCGCGTGGTCGCCAGGTCCATTATTGATGAGGTTGGGGCAGCCACATCCCATATGCCCACATCTATTGTGCCGTCTTTTAAAGCATTGGCCTGTTCTGTGAAAGAAAGGCGATGGACTTTGAAATCACTATAGGAAATACCCAGTACTTTAAAAACCAGATTTGTTTTGAATTCGGTTCCGCTACCCGGCGCGCCAACCGACACCCGTTTGCCCTTTAGGTCATAAACGGTTTTAATTCCCGATCCTTTCAAAGCAACTATATGATAATGATGCGGGTACATTTGAAACATAGCCAGGATTTTTTGGGGTTTGCCCTTAAAGCGGTCTTCGGCGAAATAAGCTTGGTAAGCAACATCGTTCATAATTTCCCCGATTAAACTTTCCCCTCTGTGCACCAAGCGCGTATTTTCTACTGAGGCCCCGGTAACCTCTGCTACTGCTTGAACTCCAGGCACATGTCTTGTCCATATTTCTGCTAAACCGCCTCCATAAGGATAATATACTCCGCCAGTCCCTCCGGTAGCGATTGAAATAAATTTAGCTTTCCCTTCTGCCTCTTCTATTCCAAAAGAAAGCCCTATTACCAAAGCCACGCATAGGCTAATCAACAAATAATTATAATTTTTTTTCTGCATAATGGTGCCTCCTTTCCTCACAATTTGCCTTAATCAACTGTTATTGTCCTTACAATAATATTTACCTTTTTAGGCATTTTTTCGAAATGCAATGGATAAGTCCCTTTAGCCTCTTTCCCCGGTTCTAACG
Source organism: uncultured Syntrophaceae bacterium (assembly GCA_964484485.1). Classification (GTDB taxonomy): domain Bacteria; phylum Desulfobacterota; class SM23-61; order SM23-61; family SM23-61; genus CAZAGD01. The sequence continues at coordinate 7,117 of CAZAGD010000237.1, read as the reverse complement.
CCGGAGGTTTACCAGCAGCTGGAATCAATCCCCCTCCAGAAATTCCCTCCTCGGGCAAAATAAACTGCACGCGGAATCTTTGCGGCTGATCTGATTTATTCTTGATTTTTATCTCATAATGCAGGACTGACTTTCCCCAGCCTGCATATTTGTCCACAAAACATTTTAAAAAGGTAATATCCGCTTCCCTAGCCACATCCCATTTTATCTTTGCCTCACATAAGACCGGGCCAGCGGGCTTATACATCATCCCAGCGCATCCTAAGGCCCATCCGCAAAATATTAAAATCAGCCATCCTGTCCTTTTTCCTGCCCAATAATAAAATCTTCCCATAAAACACCTCCCCTTTTTGTTAATAAGTAATTCTTTTTTGCGGACTCCAGGATTTTCTTTATAAATATAGAAGACCATTCTGCCTTAAAAAATTGTCTTTCCCAAAAAAAATGTTAGGTCCTCCCTCGAGCTGAATTATTTGCTTATTTTTTCATTATTGGTTAATTAAAAAAGGGTAACTAACAGCTGTATTCCGAACTCTCGTCGTTTAATTAGCAAAGTTAATATTTATTGTCAAGCTATTTCGGAGCTGGCCGTCTAACAGTTTTAATAATTTTTATCGATAGGAAAGAGGTAGGATGCGGAGACTTAGACTGTTTCTTCCAGAGGCCAAATAAAAGCTTTAATTCCTTCTTGGCCCAAAGGCGAGGCTTTCAAATTTTTAATTTTATCTAATAGAGCCGGAATTTTTTGCTCATTTACGGCTATAGCTAAAAGTGCATTGGTCTTAGGCCAAATATGCGTGCCTAAATGAGGCCCACTAGTTTTTCCTTGGCCTAATACTCTTTCCCACTTAGTAAATTCATTTATATGTAAAGAAGAAAGAATTTCCAACAATTCATCTTCGAGACCCACATAATAAGAAATCCATACCATTTTCATCTGAGGTTATCCCCTTCGGCAGATAATTTTTTGGCTTTCTTTTTTTCCGTACGTTCTTCAAAAGCCGCATAAAGCGTGGGGACGAAAATCAAGGTGATTAAAGTGGAGATTAGTAATCCACCCGCTGCTGGAGCAGCCAATGGTTGCCAAAACTCCGCTGCCTCTCCACCCCGGAGAGCCAAAGGAAGAAGGCCTAAGAAGGTGGAGAAAGCTGTCATCAACACGGGCCGCAATCTCGTTCTTCCGCCAGTCATTACTGCTTCCGACACACTCATTCCTCGGGCCCGCAATATATTAATGTAATCGATTAAGATTATCCCATTCTTGGCCACTATGCCTACTAACATGATTAAACCAATGAAGGACGGGACAGAAAGGCGATGGCCGGTTACAAATAGAGTCCAAATTAACCCACTAATGGCAAAGGGAATGGCAAAATACATAATCAATGGGTCACGTAAAGATTCGAATTGAGAAGCCATCACCATATACACTAATACCATCCCTAAAACTAAAGCCAGCAACAACCACTGAAAGGCCTTTTCTTGTTCTTCCCGAGCTCCGCCAAAATGCAGACTAAACCCTGGAGGAAGAGCCAAACGCGCGAGCTTTGCTTTGGCTTCCTCGACTACGCTCCCCAAGTCGCGCTGATAAATATCGGCCATTACTTTGACAATTCTTTGCTGGCCTTTTCTTTCAATCCGCACTGGGCCAGTGGCCTCTTCCAGTCTGGCCACATTAGCTAAATAAATTTTTTGTCCTAAACGAGATTTGACATAGAGGCGGGCCAAATCCTCTATCTTTTGCCGGTCTTCTTCTCGTAACCGAGGGTAGATATCGAATTCTTCTCCTCCAGCCCGGAATTTTGTGGCCCGCTCGCCTTCCCCAGCAATGGCTATTTTAACCGTATTGGCGATGGTAGCTACATCTAACCCCAAGAGAGAAGCTTTTTCGCGATCCACCAAAACACGCAATTCCGGTTTCCCTTCCTCGCGACTGATCTCTATATCGGTAAGGCCAGAAATGCCCGATAATATATTGGCCACTTCGTTAGACACTCGTCTGGCCTCATCCAAGTCCCACCCCCACACTTCTACTTGAAAGGCCCTCCCTCCCCCGAAAAGCAATCCGGCCATGGGATCATCAGTGCTAAAGCGGATGATTGAGCCGGCAAAATCTTTCGTTAACGGCCTTAGCGCTTGCACAATCTCTTTATTGGACCTTTGACGATCGTTCTTAGAAATAAGCCGCACCCAGACGGAACCCACATGACTTCCCTCTTTTCCTCCTAAAAAAGTTCCTAAGCTTACGCGGCCATATCCCCACCGGGAAAAATAAGTTTCCATTTCGGGTGTGTTTTTAATTACTATTTCCTCTACGGCCTTTACGACCTTTTCCGTCTCTTCATACCTGGTGCCTACGGGAAGCTCAACCACAATGCGGAATTGATTCATATCGGATTCGGGCATAAACTCGGTTCCTATCCGCGGAAGCAAAACGATGCTCGAAATTAGAAAAATGATCCCGCCCCCGATAACTATTTTCTTATGCCGCAAAGCCCAACCTAAAAAAAGGCGGTATCTATTATCCAGGCCATTAAAAATTTCTTCGGCCCAAACTTTAATTCTGCTCCACCTGCTTTTTTCTTGCTCCCCTTTTAAATTCAAGAAGCGCGAACTAAGCATGGGTACTAATATCAAGGCGGAAGCTAAAGAAGCCAGCATGGCTAAGATAATCACAAAGGACAACTGCCGGAAGAGAATCCCGGAAATTCCTTTAACGAAGACAATGGGGAAGAAAACGGCCACCATAGTCAACGTAGCGGCGATTACGGCATTCCCTACCTCTGCCGGGGCAAAAATGGCGGCGGCTACTGGTCTCTCGCCAATGCTTTGATGGCGATGAATGTTTTCTAAAACAACAATAGAATCATCGACCACTAAGCCGATAGCTATCGTCAAAGCGCACAAAGTCAAAACATTCAAAGTATAATCAGCAAAATACATCAAGGCAAAAGTAATGATTAAGGAAGTGGGCAGAGAAATAGCCACGATCAGGCCGCTGACCAGATGGCGTAAGAAAATTAGGACAACTAAGACAACCAGTATCAGGGCGATGAACGCTGTCTCTGCCATTCGATTAATAGCTAATTTTATGTTTTGGGCGTCGTGGCGAACTAAGCTCATGCGCACATCGGGCGGCAATTTTTTTTGGATTTCCTGCAAAGCTTTGAGCACTTGATCGGACACAGCTACGGTATTGGCCCCCGATTGCTTCTGCACTAAAACGTAAACTCCCCGCCGCTGATCTACGCGCACATCTTGGGTGAGCTCTTTAAAGTCGTCTTTCACCGTGGCAATGTCTTTCAAATAGATGGGCAGGCCTTTTTGCGCTCCCACGATCACCCGCTCTACCTCTTCTACTTTTAGTTCCATCGGGGTGCGCACTAAAAAATCCATTTTCCCGGTTTTCAAATGTCCCCCGGGCAAATCTAAATTAGCTGCATGAATTGCTTCCACTACTTCCAAAATAGATAGGTGACGGGCCTCCATTTTTTGCCGATCGAGTTCAACGGAAATTTGCCTTTCCAATCCACCGCGCACTTCAGCGGCGGCCACGCCGGGAATAGTCTTCAACACGTCGCATACTTGCTTGTCGATAATATGTTGGAGCTGGGGGAAGCTTTCTTCCGCTGTAAAGCCAATGAACATTATGGGGAACATGGAAATATCGAATTTGAAAATATACGGCTCTTGCGCATCTCGCGGCAGGAGCGGCTTAACTAAGCCAATCTTGTCGCGTACATCGTTGCTGGCGGCGTCCAGATTCGTGCCCCAGTCGAAACGCAGCGTAATTATCGAAAGGTCATCTTGGGAGATGGATTCTATCTTGTCCAAGTTAGCGACCGTGGCTAATTGGGCTTCCAATAGCTTGGTGATCCGACTTTCTACCTCCTGGGGACCAGCCCCTTCATATTTGGTAACGACGCCAATCGTAGGAATCTCAATCTCGGGCATCAAGTCTATGCCTAACCCAGCTAAGGAGACTAAGCCCAAGATAATCATGGCCAAGAAGATCATGATCGTGGTAATTGCTCGTTTGACGCCAAACTCCGGAAGATTCATCTGGTGGTCTCCTTATCTTCGGCCACTATTCTTACTTTGGAGCCCGCCTTGAGCCTACTCTGGCCTTTAATGACCAATTTTTCCCCCTCTTTTAAACCATCCAAAACCTCGATCAAAACGCCGCTGCGCTCGCCGAGAGCAAGTTTGCGCTGCTCAGCTTGATCTCCGGCGATAACAAAGGCATAAGAAATACCCGTAACTTGATCGACGATGAGCACATCTCTGGTGACCGCCAAGGTCTCCTTTTCCCCCACAGAAAAAACAACATTGGCGAACATACCGCTCTTTAACCGGAGATGGGGATTGGGTATGTCTATTTCTACTTTAAAATTGCGGGTAACCTGATTAACCTCGGGAATTATGCGCGAAACCCGGCCTGGAAAAATTTCTCCAGGAAGGGCATCTATCTTTATTTGGGCTTTCGTTCCTATTTTTATCCGCTGATAGTAACGCTCCGGAACAGAGGCTTCTATTTTTACATGACTGACATCGGTCAATTTCAAGATATCTGTCTTGGGAGCGGTATACACTTGCACTCCTTCATCAACAAACCGGGCTGTGATAAAACCGGAAAAAGGAGCTTTAATTTGGCTATCACGTAAATAATTTTGCGCTACCGCTACTGTAGCTTCGGCCTGTTTAACCTGGGCTTTGGCTACTTCAATTTCCTCTTTGGTGGGCCCTTTTTGGAGCATTTCCAATTGCTCTTGGGCTTGCTTAACCTGAGCAAGGGATGATTCGTACTGAGCGGTCACCGCGTCAAGCTGTCTTGGCGCCACCGCTTCTATAGCCGCCAACCTCTTTATCCTTTGGTACTCTTTTTCCACATTAACCAAATTAGCTTCGGCCTGATGTAGAGCGGCTTTGGCCTGTTCGATCTTTTCTGGCCGCGTGCCGGCTAATAGATTCGCCAAATTTGCCTGGGCTGTGGCCAAGGCCGCTTCCGCTTGTTTTAATCCCAAAATGAAATCAGTCTGTTCTAATTTGACCAACAAATCGCCTGCCTTAACCAAATCACCTTCTTTAACCAAAATTTTTTCAATTCGCCCGGCTACTTTAGGAGTGATGATGACTTCTCGCCAAGGAAGAACTGAACCTACCGTGACTATCTCCAAAGGAAAGAAGACTTTACGTACCAAAGTTACTTCCACCGGAATTATCTCGTCTTCTTTCTTAACCTTGGTTTCTTTACTAGATGATGGAGAACAGGCATTCACCATCCATATTAACAAAAATAAAAGGTAAAATATGCGCACTCTTCCTCCTTAATTAATTCCCATGGCTCTGACTAATCTCGCTTGCGCAATATTATAATCAGCCAGCGCATTTGTATAATTGGTCAGGGCCTGAACCAAAAGCGTTTGGGCATCTAAAACTTGGGTGGATGTGGCCATCTGTTCCTGATAGAGGGCCTGATTGATCCGCAAGTTTTCCTCGGCCTGTTCGATAGCTTTTTGAGCAACGGGGATGTTCTTTTCCGCTTCTTGCATACTTAAATAGGCCTGCTTAACTTCTAATCTTATCTTATCTTTTAATTCTTCCAGCGTATTTTCCGCCTGCTTCACTCTCACTTTTGCCTCATCGACCTGCCAATTGGTCTTGCCCCACTCCCAAAAGGTCCATTTGGCCAGAGCCAAGACCTGCCAACTTTCGGCATTGGGGAAAGGTTTATCTTCTGCTTTAAGGTAGTTACCAGATAAGACGATCTTGGGATAATAGGCACTGCGCGCCAGATCTACATTTTTGCGGGCTTGTTGCCAAATAGTAGCCAATTCTTTTATCTCTGGCCGATTGGCTAAAGCAATGTTTTGGGATTCCAGCAGCGGATGCGGAAAAGGAGTGTAGCTCAGCGCTTCTTGCAACTGGATTTTTGCGGTTGTGGGCCAACGCAAAATAGTATAAAAGTTAGCTTCCGCCAAGGCAACCGCATTTTCGGCTTTAATCAAATTTTGGCGATACTGAGCCAGCTGCACTTCGGTCTGCAAGAGGTCATTTTTAGGAATCATCCCCGCCCCATAAAATTGTTGGGCTACTTGCCAATGGGCTTCTATTTGCTTCAAGGCTTGTTCGGCTACTTCCCGCAATTTCTTAGCTTTTAAGATTTGGAAATAGCCTTCCTTGACGCGGTAAATAATCTCTTGCCTAAAAAATTCATATCTGATCTTGGAAAGATCTAAACCCAAATCGGCCAATTCATAAAGTAGCTTTAAAGAAAATCCAGTAAATATAGGTTGCTCAAGGCCTAAACTTAATTGATATGTTTCTTCCCACCCTAAAGGGATATAGCCAATTTTGGGAACGAAGACAGCTGGAGCTTCATTAAGCTTGGTGTAGCCATACTGCACGTTTAATTTAGGGAAAAAATCAGAGAAGGCTGCTTTTTTCTTTAATTCGGCCCCCCGAATTTCCTCTTTAGCCGAAAGCAATCCTAAGTTGTTCTTGAGCGCCATATCTATACTTTCTTGGAGGCCCAAAAGTTTAATTTCTTCGGCTGCCGAAATATTAATGTTGAAAAGGAAAATTAATCCAGCCCATAAAATAGCCTTAAGCATCATCCTGCTTACTCCTCTTTCTGCCTGCCCCTTCTAAAAAAAGTCTATAGATAAAAGGGACTTCCGAAATTAATTCGCTCTTTTGGGCATATACAGTCCAATGAAAAATAAAAGCATTCATTATGCCCACTAAGAAAAACGTTAGCTTTTGGGGGTCAACGGCCTGAACTTCCTTTTGCTTAATGGCTCCTGCCATGATTTTAGTGACGAATTGAATATAGGCCAGATATTTGCGCCTTAACTCGCGCATAGCTTTGGGACCAACAGAAGTTACTAAATGAAAGCGCTCCGCGAAGAAGATTTGAAAAAATTCCTTATTTTCTTGAAAAAATTTAAAAATCCCTTCGATCAAACCCTTGATTTGCGGCAAACCCTCCGGTAGCTTATTTATTTCCCGGCTTAATTGTTCCAGCATGGAATCGAGCTTATCCATGATTAAAGAGTAATATACTTCCTCTTTACTTTTAAAAAAATTGTAGAGGGTGCCCACAGAAAACTCGGAC
>CAZAGD010000236.1:0-3777 GCA_964484485.1 uncultured Syntrophaceae bacterium | reverse complement strand
AGAAGGGATACTACCCAGAACATAAAGCCTTCCCCCTAATAATCCCCCATTCATTTTCTCTTCCAAAGAAGGAAAATTAGAGCCAGCAAAGGGAACTCGATAATATTCCCCAGATAACTCAGCTGTAATTTTAGCTTCATCGTAAAGGAAAGAAGAGATATCTATAGGTTTTTGGCTTTTTTCTTCCATCTGCACTGATCCAACTGATCTGTAACCATTGCCATTATTGCCCTTTGTTTCTATACTTTCGTTATTCTCTTTCTTGTAAGCTAAATCCATGTCCAGTTCATTATTCATTTCATTCATTTGTTTTTCCTCCTGATTTTTAATTCTTTTGGTTATTTAGATTTTTTAGGTATTGGCAGATGATTTCTGTGGCTATTTTGGTCGCGGAAACTACTCTTTTGGGATTTTCCAGCATCTGTTTAGCTGCCATTGTTTGCAGCATGTCCCGGAGTTCTTCGGGGATATATAGGTTTAATTGCACCTTTTTAGTTTCCATGGTTCTATCCTCCTCCTTATTATTTTTATATTTGTTCTGGAGTTTTTGAGAAACGAGTGCAAAGAATAAATAGGCGATGGGAATTTAGGTTTTATCAGACTGGATATTTCAGAAAATCAAGAGATTCTTGGAAACATGGCTGGTCAAAAAGTTCGGTTGCTGAGGTAAGAACTTCTATTTTTAGATGAGAGGGCTTTAATACTAATAGTATGAAACATTTACAATTTTGGGGCAAAAAAATGTCTTTAAAAATTGGTCGCAGTAAAGGATTATGAGGCTGGGGAGGCGTAGTTCTGCTATTTCAAATTGAAGACCTTCGGTTTTGGTTTGGCCATGTAGAAAACCAGCGCTGCCAAAGTGGCTTACCCGCGAAGAAAATAATTCTTTAAAAAATCTTTGGTCAGAAGCGGAATCCAGTCCGTCCAAGGGCCACAAGAAGGCGATATTTTACTCACCATCCGTCCAAAACCCACGGACTCTTTTCCCCCGCTGCCCAAAACCCCTTTCCGATACCAACGCATGTATCGGAAATAGTATGGCTATAAACATGGGAATTCGGCCAAAGCCATCCGATCACCTAAACCGGAGAACCCTCCGGGTTTTACGGCTTCAGTCAGGTCTTTTTGTCCAGCGCGCAACTCTCCATCAATGAGGACGAAGAGTTCTGTGACGGCTTTTTAACTTGCAATGAACCACATTTTGGACAGCGAACTCCTTCCTGAGCTTCACTTAGACTTAGGAAAGCCTCAAAATCCTGGCCACAGGTTTGGCATTGAAAACGATAAAGGGGCATAGGTCATTCCTCTCACTTTTCTCCGACAATATAAAGCTCCGCCAATTTTAATACTATCGCACTTTCGGTCATGCCGCCCCCATAAAGGTTTTTTCCTCTTTCGCTAACCGACCCATGTAAATGCACGTGAATGCTCGCATGTTCACGCCAAACTTCCCCCGATATCCCATTTATTTCGAAAAGTCCTTCTAACACAATCTTACCCACTTTCGGGGGCATTTCGGTCGTCTCGGGATAATTGATCACCACTTTGCGTAGCGATCCAATGGTTGATAAGATGAAGGCCCGATTCAACCCTTCCTTCTGTAAAAAGTCGCGCAAAGCTGTAAAAAGATCTGCTCCTGGCCCCAGACGCAGGTGGTAAAATGTCATTTTATTAAATTTGACAATATCCATGAGGCACCATTTTTTACTTCAATCCATAAATTTTCTTGAGTTCAAAACGAGCAATCAAATCTTCCATAGCTTTCAGGATATTGGCAGGGGGGTCTGGCAAGGGAGGACGGCAGTATCCAGCAGGAAGGCCCAAGAGCCTTACCATGGCTTTTATCGCTACGGGATTGGGACAGGAATAGGCGGCTTCCATTAGTGGTAGTAGTTTATAATACCACCGACGGGAATTTTCAACGTCTTGCCACGAAGACCATGGTTTGGACATCTCGGCCATGCCTCGGGGATGGACATTTCCCGTAATATTGGCCGTTCCCTTTCCCCCGAGCCCCAAGGTGGGAATGGTCAAAGCATAGGCCGGCGAATCACAGCAAAGAATAGGGAGTTTCCCTTTCGTCCCCTCATAAACCGCAGCAATTTGGCTTACGTTAGGCATTGCTTCCTTGTCAGCGACGAGATTGGGGACTTCGTTAAAAAGGCGGATGATAGTCGAAGGTTCAATATTGACAATGACCCTCGCAGGATTATTATAAAGCGCGACTGATATGTTGACCGACGTGCAAACATCCTTAAGATAGTTAAACACCGCCTCCTGAGGCGGAGCGATATACGGCGGAACGACAATCACGATGCCATCGGCACCGTTCTCCTCGGCAAACTTAGCCAGTTCAATGGTAAACTTGGTGGATCCCATTGTTACCCCGAAGAAAGTAGGAATCTTATTTTTGCAGTAGGGAACCATCTCTTTAATAATGCGCTTTCTTTCCTCAAGGGAGAGTGCCATGGGCTCGCCTGTGGATCCCATGATTAGCAGAGCGCTTGTACCGTTATTGGCCTGGAAGTTGACCAGTTCCTTCATTCCTTCCAGATCCAGTTGCCCATTCTTATCGAAGGGGGTGATAATCGCTACCCAAGACCCTTCTGGATAAATTAATTTGGTTGTCATGTTTCCTTCTCCTTTTAGTTTATGTTTTGCCCTCTGTGGCTTTCATTTTCCGTGCGAGCTTTTTTTAGATAAAGCCATCCCCAAATACTTAAGAAGACTGTCAAGCCAAATATGTTAGTGGCCAAACCAGGCATAATTAACAGGAAGGCCGCCAAAAAGAAGACCAGCCGTATCCCAAACCCCAGCGGTAGCAAAAACCAGCCTTGGAAAGATGCGGCAATCGCAACCACCCCGACAATCGCGGAGGTGAATTCGGAAAGGATAGTTGTCCAAGGCCCTTCCATAAGAAGGGCAGGTTCATGGATAAACATGAAAGGAATTAAAAAGGCTACAAAACAAAGCTTTACGGCTTTGAATCCAATCTTGAGCATGTCCTCCTTGGCAATTTCGGCCGCTGCGTATGCGGCAACCGCGACCGGTGGAGTCACCATGGAGAGTACGCCGAAATAAAAAACAAAAAAATGGGCCGCAAGAATGGGAAACTTAATTTCCACTAATGAGGGGACTCCCAAGGTGGCTACAATGATGTAGGCTACAGTCGTCGGTGTTCCCATACCCATAATGACGGAAGCAATCATGACCAGAAGTAAAGCCACAAAAGTAATGCCCCCGGAGGAAATTATAATCATACTGCTAATATTAAGCCCGATTCCCGTCAAGGTTACGATACCAACGATGAGTCCCGCTGCGGCGCATGCGGAGGCGATCAGAACGGTTCGTTCTCCACTCACAACCAGAGCCTCAAAGCACTGGCGGAACCCCATCCGATGTTTGGAGGAAAAGAGAGAAACCAAAACAGTACAACCTGTGGCTACGAAGGCCGCTCGGAATGGGGTGTAGCCCATGATCATGATCACGAGTAAGACAAAAATGGGAACTAAAAGATAACTCCGCTTCAAGGCATCTTTTAATAATGGTTGAGTCTTAGCCTCTATCCCTTTAATCCCAAAACGTGCAGCCTCGAAATCCACCATGAACAATATGGATAAAAAATAAAGCACCGCTGGGATCAGGGCTGCTTTACAAATTTGTAGGTACGGCACCCCAAGAATGTCCGCCATGAGAAAGGCGGCAGCCCCCATTACCGGCGGCATCAACTGGCCACCAGTGGAGGCGACAGATTCGATAGCGCCAGCGATATGTGGC
>CAZAGD010000235.1:0-30984 GCA_964484485.1 uncultured Syntrophaceae bacterium | reverse complement strand
CGGGACTTCGATATGGATGTCAATACGATCCATCAACGGCCCGGAAATTTTGGAGCGGTAACGCAATATTTGAGGTAAAGTGCAGGTACATTCGCGATTAGGATCGGTATAAAAACCGCAGGGACATGGGTTCATGGCCGCTACTAACATAAAAGATGCTGGAAAGGTTAAAGAAGATAGGGCTCGCGAGATGGTTACTTTTCCGTCTTCCAGTGGTTGGCGCAGGACTTCTAACACATTTTTCTTGAATTCGGGCAATTCATCCAAAAAAAGAACACCGTTATGGGAGAGGCTTACTTCCCCTGGTTTGGGGATCTGGCCTCCGCCAATAAGTCCGGCATCCGAAATTGTATGGTGCGGTGAGCGGAAAGGTCGAGTGGCCATCAAAGAACTGTGGGGAGGTAGTAATCCCATGACGCTATAGATGCGGGTAATCTCGATCGCCTCTTCAAAAGAAAGATCAGGAAGAATAGTGGAAATCCTCTTGGCCAGCATGGTTTTACCTGCGCCAGGAGGACCAATCATAATGATGTTATGCCCGCCGGCCGCCGCTATTTCGAGGGCGCGCTTCACATGCTCTTGCCCCTTTACTTCATTAAAGTCTTCCTGATAATGTTTTTCGCGATGGAAAATTTCCTGGATGTCCACAGTAGTGGGCGTAAGGGCTTTTTGGCCATTGAGAAAATCAACAACCGAAGAAAGAAGATCAACCCCCAAAACTTCCACGTCCTGGACGACAGCGGCCTCTTCGGCATTTTCTTTAGGAAGGATAATTCCTTTTTTGCCATTATTTTTAGCAGCCATAGCTAAAGAAAGAGCGCCTCTAATTGGTTTTACCCGGCCATCAAGAGATAGTTCTCCCAGAAGAAGATACTCAGCAAGATGTTCCTTGGAAACGACTTCTAAGGCGGTCAAGATGCCGACAGCCATAGGAAGATCGAACCCAGCGCCTTCTTTTTTAACATCGGCGGGGGCTAAGTTTACCGTTATTCTTTTTGGCGGAAATTCATAGCCCGAGTTTTTAATGGCTGATTTTACGCGTTCTTTGGCTTCCTTTACTGCTCCATCAGGAAGACCTACTGTGTTGAAGACAGGTAGGCCTTGAGCTATATCCACTTCTACCTCAACTATATAGGCATCAATACCTAAAATAGCCCCACTCAAAACTTTGGCTAACATAAATAGCTCCTTTTTTCTTAGAAAGCCGATTTAACCATTGACGAAAAAAAATTTTTAAATTACTTATAACAAAAGTGGAAAACCAAGGCAATAATTAAAAATTTATATAGGGAACACTAATAATCTGCCGAAAAGAATAGGGAGAAGAAAAAATGATTAAGCTTAGTCACTTTGATGAAGAGGGAAGAGCGCGCATGGTGGATGTGGGGGATAAACCCGTTACCCAGAGGGAGGCAATAGCTTCAGGGCGGGTAATTATGAAGCCGGAGACTTTAAGGCGTATTAAAGATAAAGAGGTGGAGAAAGGAGATGTTTTTGCCGTAGCTCAGGTAGCCGGGATTATGGCCGCAAAGAAGACCAGTGATCTAATTCCTATGTGCCATCCCTTAGCCATAGAAAATGTAGAAATTGCGTTTCAGGAAGATGAGCAAAAATCTGAAGTTGTGATTCGGACTAAGGTGAAGTACACAGGAAAGACCGGGGTAGAAATGGAAGCCTTGGTAGCCACGGCTGCTGCTGCTTTGACCATTTACGATATGTGCAAAGCAATAGATAGAGGCATGATCATCTCTGATATCAAATTATTAAAAAAATCGGGGGGTAAACGCGGTACGTTCATTAGACCAGAGGATGAAAGCGAAAAAAGGGGATAGGCGAAAAGAAGTCCAAAATCAGATAGACGGTAACATAGCACATATGCTATATTGACTAATTAAATAATACAAAATTCAAGGAAGATAATTTTATGGACAAGGAGAAGCTCCAATTCTTTAAAGAGCTTCTAAGCGAGCGTTTAGAGACCTTGCTCAGTGAAGCGGAAAAGACTGTCTCCGGTATGACCAATGACAAGAATACATTTCCTGATCCTACGGATCGAGCCAACTTGGAAACTGATCGGAATTTTCTGCTCCGAATTCGTGACCGAGAGAGAAAATTAATTTTAAAGATAAAGGAAGCACTGCAAAGAATTGAAGATGGCACTTTCGGTATTTGCGAAGAATGCGGCGAAGAGATCTCGGAGGAAAGGCTCAAAGCTCGCCCAGTGACGACGCTCTGTATTGAATGTAAGACCAAAGCGGAGGCTGAAGAAAAAAAGAAGGTTTCTGTAGGGTAAGAAAGGAGCTGGCGATGAAAGTTAAATGGTATGGCCATGCTGCTTTTTACTTTGCTGCGGAGAAAGGTCTGCGCCTAATTACTGATCCCTATGAACCTGGTGGCTTTGGCGGGGCCATAAGTTATGGGCCAATTCCTGACCAAGCCGACGTGGTTTTGGTAAGCCATGATCATGCTGACCACAATCATGTCAAAGGACTTTTAGGGAACCCCCAGATTATAAAAGGTGAAGGGACCCATCATTATAAAGATTTGGAAATAAAAGGGATTCCTGCTTTTCATGATGAAGGGAAAGGTAGCCAAAGGGGTGAGAATACCATCTTTTGTTTTACCCTCGATGAAATCAAAGTATGCCACTTAGGTGATTTAGGCCATATGCCCACGGAAGAACAACTAAAACAGATTGGCCAAGTGGATTTACTTCTTATACCGGTAGGGGGCGTATATACTATTGATCCAGACCAAGCCAGCAAAACAGTAGCCAAGATTCAACCCAAGATCGCTATTCCTATGCATTATAAGACTGCTCACTGTGGTTTTCCTTTGGCGTCCGTAGAGGAATTTACCAAAGGGAAGAAAGCGAAGACCTACCAAACAAGTGAGCTGGAAATTACCAGGAAAGATCTTCCTGAAAATTTAGAGATCATAGTTTTACAGCCAGCTCTTTAAGGAATTTTTGATCGCTGGAGAAGAAAAGACTTATTAAGAACTGAAGCGCATGGAGGAGAAACCTGCGCATGAAGGAATTCATTATCCACAAGTTCTTCTTTTTAATCTCCTTCCTTCTTATATTAACTCCTTTGCCGGCCGATGAAGGTCAACTTATAAAGGTTCGTAAGGGAGATACCATTAGCTACTTATCCTTTAAAATCTATGGACAGTATGATCCTTTAATAGGCGAGTACCTGCGCCAAGAGAACCCTAAGATAAAAGATATTAATTTAATTTATGTAGGGCAAACGATTAAATTTCCTAGTCGACAAGCCATGAAAAAATGGCTGCAAGAAAGGAGCCCGAGAATCGAGAAACCGGTTCCCTCCTTAACTCCTCCGCAAGTACCGGTAGGAAAAGAAGAATTACCAGCGGAAACAAGAGTGCGGGCTAATAAAGCTGTGGTTACTTTTTTATCCGGCGAGGTACAAGTTAAAAAGAAAGATAGTTCTTCATGGGCGAAAGCCCAACCCAATATGATTTTGTATGAGAGAGACCAAATCAAGGTTCTGGCAAAGTCGCGCGCGGAGATTATTTTGGACAATCAAAGCGTAGTAAGGCTTGCGGAAAATTCTCTGCTCACCATCGCTAAAGTAGAAGAGATCCCCGCTGTTAAAAAACAGGCCACAAGTTTGGATCTCTCTTTGGGCAGACTCTGGACTAAGGCCACTAAATTTTTTAATCCCGGTTCTCGTTATGATGTGCGCACCCCTACAGCCATCGCTGGAGTTCAAGGAACTACTTATCAAGTAATAGTGGCTGAAAATAAGGTGACTAAAGTCAAAGTGTACCAAGGGGAGGTTAATGTATACAACCCATTCCCCAAAGCTCCACCGGCTAAACTTGGCCGAACTCCTTATATAGATCCACCCAAGGAAGTGCCAGGTCCCCATGAGGTTGCTGGCCCCAAAGAGGTTTCCCGGGAAGAGTGGACACAGATTGTGCTGCGCCAATTTCAGGAAATTACCATTACCGACAAATATATAACTACGCCCGCATCTTTGGACATGAAAAAAGAACGGCAGGATGAATGGGTGAGGTGGAATGAAGAAAGGGATTTGGATTTTACTCCTCCCGCAAGGCTGCAATAAGAAAAAAGAGCTATTAATGGGAGCATAAAATAAACGACATCTTAATGCGTGGTTCGGCAAGCCCCAAGGGCTTGCCCTACGAGAAATTAAAAAAACCTCAAATGTAGGGCAAGGGCTTGTCCCTTGCCGCATTTGGTTTTATTTCTTATATGTAATTTCGACACAATTTCATTGGGGAAACTCGATAAACCAGACCACGGAGTAAGATAAGAGTGATAACTGTAAATATTTAATTGCTCCGATTAATAATTAAACAAAGAAATATATGCAAATAAAAAGAAAAGACATGTTATGGGGATTTGGCCTTACTATCCTGATGGCTGTCCTTTTCTTTCTGCCAGTTGGAGCTTGGGATACTGTCCATGGCAAATTTTATGATCTGAGTCTAAGAATTAGAGGGACACTAAAGCCCCCTCCAGAGATAGCAATCGTAGCCATTGATGACTCTTCTATGAATCAGGTAGGGAGATGGCCTTGGCCCAGATCGAAGGTGGCCGAATTGGTTACTAAGATAGCTGAGAGTGAAGCCAAAATCATCGGCGTTGATATAATCTTTTTGCCTCTTCCGGGCAAAGAAGCCTCCCCGGAAGATCAAATTTTGGGTGAAGCTACCAAGAGGGCGGGAAATGTGATTTATCCTTTTTACTTTACCTTGGGAAAAACAGACGCCGAAAAAAAATTAAAGACTCCGGCGCATATCGCTCCTTTTTCTTTGCTTCTTTTCGATGATCCCCAGAAACTTTCTGATTTTCCTCCTCTAACAGCAAAAGAAATATTTGCTCCAGTCCCTGAAGTAGTGCAAGGGGCAAAAGCTTTAGGGCATATCAATGTTATTCCTGATCTTGATGGCAAAGTCCGTTGGGATCCTTTGTTTATCGAATTTGCGGGTCATTACTATCCCTCTTTTAGTCTCCAGATAGCGGCTGCTTATTTAGGGTTGTCCCGAGGAGATATCGCTGTGCGGGTAGGTCAATCAATTCGTTTGGGAAAAACAATTTTGCCTACCAATACCCAAGGGATGATGCTCATCAATTATTATGGGGGCAATCAAACTGTACCCCACTATGCAGCGGCTGATGTTTTAGCGGGGAAAGTAACTAAAGAAGTTTTTAAAAATAAAATAGTCATTGTGGGCGTGACGGCCGCGGGAACTGCGGCGGGAGTCCAAGACCTGATGACTACCCCATTTTCTCCAAATTTTCCAGGGGTAGAAAAACATGCCCAAGAGGTGGCCTCCATTATTCAAAACAGATTGATTTCCCGGCCATTATGGCTACCCTTTGGGGAATTCATCTTATTAGTGGTTGTGGGGATATTTCTAACCTTCATTATGCCCCAAGCCCGGCCGTTTACCGCCTTATTAATTTTGGGCCTGACGATAGTGGTCATTGGTGGGATAATGGTCGGGGCCATCTTTCAGGGGATATGGGTAAAAGTATTTTTCCCGCTGCTATTAACTGTGGGGCAATATTTGTTATACACGGGTCTCCGGAGTAAAGTGGGCGAGGAAATAAAAGAAGTTAAAATAGAAGAGAAGATACCCAAAGCAGTAACCGAAGATTTATTAGAGGCTGCTGGCCCCCCGAAGAAAATTAGCCGTTATGAAATTCTGGGTGAATTAGGTAAAGGGGCTATGGGAGTTGTTTATAAAGGGCGAGACCCAATTATTGGTCGATTAGTGGCCATCAAGACAATTCGCTTTGACCGCCTTTATGAAGCTCAAGAAATAGAAGGTTTAAAAGAACGTTTTTTCAATGAAGCACAAGCAGCGGGAAAATTAATTCACCCGCACATAGTCACTATCTTCGATGTGGGAGAAGATAGGGGGCTTTCTTTTATGGCCATGGAATTTGTAGAAGGGGAACCCTTGAGTAAGTTTACGAGCAAAGATCGCTTGCTCCCTTTGGAGAAAGTTATAAATTTAATAATAGAATCTGCCGAAGCTTTGGATTTTGCCCATCGCCATGGAATTGTGCATCGAGATATTAAACCGGCAAACATTATGCTTACTCCTAATGGCCAAGCTAAAGTGATGGATTTCGGGATTGCCAAACTGCCTACTTCCACCCTTACGCAAACAGGGTCGATCTTGGGGACTCCGGCCTACATGTCTCCGGAGCAAATTAGCGGACGGGAACTCGATGGCCGTTCTGATCTTTTCTCTTTGGGATGTGTCTTCTACGAGTTGATGACCGGAACGAGACCATTTAAAGGAGAGAATCTTTCTGCTCTTTCTTACCAGATCACCCAGGGAACACCATTGCTACCCTCGGCCTTAAATACCCGAATTCCTTCAATTCTGGACGTTTTTATGCTCAAGGCCTTAGCAAAATCTCCACAACAACGCTTTCAAAACGGCCGAGAAATGGCCACGAGCTTGCGGGAAATTATAAGAAATGGCTTAGAGTAAATGAAAATATTGACTTTTTAAGCTCTAAATATATAATTAATATATTTGATCCTTTTCTTAAAAAATATAATAGAGCCTTCTGATTTTGAGCAGTGCACCTTACATAGAGGAAGGGAATTAAGGTCTAATCCCAAGGCAGCGCAAAGGCCCCTAAGGAGGTTTAAATTTTGCAAATATTTAAAGAATACCCTTCCTTAAGAAATTTTTTAAATCCTCCTTTAGGGGGATGTTTTCTGCAAATCTCCTTAATCTCCGATAATCAAGAAATCCTGGAAAGAAGCAATTTTCCTTTTTTAGAAGCTAACCAATCTGACCCGTGGCATAGATTAATAAAAGGCAAATTTATTACCGAAGGTTACTCGGAGATCCAAGAGGTTTTTCTTTTAGTACCCCGAGACAATTATTTGCTTAAAAAAGACGAATTATGCCCCATAACGAATTCAAGTATTGACCAGAGTTGGCAAAGGGCTTTGCGCAAGCACTGGCAAGAGAAATCGTCCATTTTTTTATCCACCCCGAGGGATGGAAAAAATGAATTGATTAGTCCCTGGGAGCCTTTACTTTTTTGCAAAAAGCAAAAATTCTTTTTTCCCAATTTATGTCCCTACTGTGGAAAGGTCTTGCACCTATGCCGCGAAGATGATCTTCTGGCTGAATTTAACCTTCCTTCCTATTCCCAAACTTTGGAACGATACCTTTATTGCCCATCTTGCTTTAAACAAGGGAAGATAGAATTTTTTACTTTCTCATCTAACCATGCTCAACCTCATGTCCAAGATAGATTTGCTTTGATGGACGGCCTCAGTAATTTATTTTCACTGGAACTTAAAGAAGACATATTCCCCTGTAAAACATGTCCGTACCAGGCAGAGTGCTTTGGCGTAAAGAATTTAATCCGGGAGCGAATCGCGCCTTTTTCCTTCTATCCTTTTTATATGCTTATCTTCAAAGCCATGTCTTTGAATGCCCAAGATTTTGTTCCTCTGCTCGGCGGCGCTAAAGAGCGAGAATTGCAAGAAGAGCTCCGACTAAAGCAGGAATGGGGCAGAAGAGAAAGTTTAAAATCCTTTTTCCAAAATAAAGATCAGCACGCCGGTCACTTATTTAATAACAAAGATAGCTTTTTTGGAGAAGTTCTTTATCTAAAGCTGACTTTCTTGCATGAGGTCATGCAAAAGCTTTTGGATAAAAAGAGCTTTGGGCCTCACCCTGAAATCTGCTTATCTTTAGATCGGATTTGGGTAGACTTGCCCGCCCCAGGTCTATTACCAACTTTCTGGGACTTTCAAGTGGAGATTATCGATTTGCCCCTCGCCTTTAATCCGTCTCCCTTTCCTAACCTTCCTTCGATGGAGACTTTTTATTTTCTTGGTCAGCTTTGGTTTTACGCGCTATTAACGAATAAAAAACAAAAAATTTCTCAAGTCTACGCTGCCTTAGGAAAAGCGCAAGAAATTATCCCTAAAGCCGAGTCTTTTTCTTTTGTGGAATTTTCCCCAGTTTTTCGGCCAGAGAATATATTTTGGAATCCAGATGGCCAAAAGGTTCCGGCCTCCTTTCTGCCTTTATGGGAAGAATCTCTGCAGTTAGGATGGTCCTTGTTAAGCTTAAGTTTGTCGGAGAAGTCTACTTTCTCCTCTGAAAATTTTTTCCACAAATTAGGCAAAATTCGGGAAGAAATTAAAGATTACCTTTTCCAGTTAAAAGGGCCTGAACCTAAGGCTGCACCTATCATGGAAGATGCCACCATAAGCCAAATTTTAAAAAAGCTATTAGTGGAATGGACGAAAGCCGCCCAATTTCCTGCTGCCGAAGCCGTAGAAACAATAATCCTGACTTCAGGGCCGGTAAAAAAAGAGGCTACTTCGCCAACCGTGACTGAGGAAACTCCGGAGACAGTTATTATTTCTCAAGTAGATTATCAACAGACCCAGCCCTCAGCAGTACCAGAGTTGGAAGAAGAAGCTATCCAAACGGTTATTCTCCGTCCAGAAGCAAAAAGGCCGGAAAAACCATCCATTCCTCCTGCCAGACCTGCAGATGAAGAAGTAGCGCAGACGGTTATTCTTGGCCCGCAGACCCCACCACCAGATGATTTGGGTGCCGAAACAGTTATTATTACCCCCGCTTCAAAGACCGCCAGTGCAAAGAAGAAAACTTATGCTGAAAAATTAGCCAAAGAAGAAATACCAGAAATTGCTCAGGCCAGAAGAGAAGACCAAGAAGAAAATAGAGAAGATTTACTTTCAGAAACTGTTATCATTCAGCCGAAAAGAACCTCGGAGAAGGGCAGGTATGGAGGCAAAAAGTAAAGAGCTCTTTTTGGAAAATTTGGCTGAAGAATTGCGCGGAATTTATCGAACTGATCCAGTTAATGCCGAAAATTTGATCGGCCGTTTTCTGGCGGAAAAGTTACAGGCTTATCCTCTCTCGGAAAAGATTAATGTCTTAAAAAAATTGAGTCAGCGCTTTAATCAGACTGCGGCGGGATTTTCCTACTCCGCTATTCCCCGGGAGTTAGCAGGCCTTCTCTCGGCTCTTTTCGGCAAACGGTATTCTCTCCAAGATCTTTCTTCTCCCGATGCTCTGGAAAAACTAACCGCCTCCTTGAATATAGTTTTTGATACGTTAAATCAAATTATTGGGGTAATCCAGTCTACGCTCAGGGGGAAGGAGACGGAGCTGGAAACAATACGTTTGGTTATCGGCTCAAATATCGCAGGGGAAAGCCCCAGCGGGGACTCACTCCAAAATTATTTAAAGCAGATCAAAGATGCTTTTCTGGTTTCCCATAAGGCTTTCCAGCAAGCTGCGCAAGCCAAAATGGGGGAGATTTTGCAGGAACTCGATCCCGAGCGCATTGCGGCTGAGGGAGAGGGAGGATTTGAGTTTGGTCCTTTACGGAAAGCTAAACTTTTCGATCTCTATAAAGAGAAATTTATCAAGGCCAAAGGTTATTATGAATCCGGGCGTTTCCTGGAAGAATTATTAAGAGAGTTTGAAAAAAGTTGCCAAAAATTATATGCCATGGTAGACAGGGGGGAATATGAAAAAGCACATTAATTTATGGGGAATAACATTTTTAGGCTTTTTCTTTGTTTCCTGTGCTTCCAAGCCACCCATTGCTCCTCCGCCGGAGTGGCGTTATGAGAAGGATGCTATTCGCCTTCATTTAAAGAGTGATCCACGCTTAAATCTTTATGAAGATAGTCCCCATACTTTGCTCTTCTGCATCTATCAGCTTACGGACCCTAATGCATTCAATCAACAAAAAGAAGAGAAAGAAGGAGTGGCCAAACTGTTAGAATGTACGCGATTTGATCCGAGTGTGGCCACTTCGAAAAGGATAGTTGTCCAGCCTGGACAGGATACGACACTTCTTTTGGACCGGGCCGAGAATGCTAAATATGTGGGCGTAGTAGCCGGCTACTATCACCTCCAGAAAGACTACGCCACCAAGTTAAAACAAGTTCCCTTGCAAGAAGAGATTAAGGGGGGTTGGTTAAGTAAGACCAAGGTGGTTAAGCCCGGAATTCTTAACTTAGAACTTTATTTAGGGCCGCAGGCTATTCAAGAAATAAAAGGGAGATAAATGGATACGCAAAGACCATTATTCTGGCATCAGGGGTTGTTTTTGCAGCCCCAGCATTTTCAGCTTTTGGATTTGTCTTTTCAATCTCTATTAATACCCTTTAATCAATTTCTGCAACCCTATTTCTGGGGAGTTGGGGAATGGGAGGTGCAGAGAGGTGCCTTAGCTAACCGTACTTTCAATATTTTGAAAGGAGAATTTCTTTTTCCTGATGGCACCTATGCCGCCTTGCCGGGGAATGCCTTAATCGAAGCGCGCTCCTTTCAGGAGGCCTGGATGGAAGGCGGCAAGCCTTTTACGGTTTATGTGGGATTAAAGAAATTTAATTATAACGGCGAGAATGTAACCATCCTTCCTAAATTGGAGAACGTGGCCGAGGTAACCACTAGGTTTGTAACTATAGCTGACCCGGAAGAAGTAAAAGATCTCCATGCTGGCGGGCCAGAAGGGAAAGTGAAGAGACTATATTACGTCCTGAAAATATTCTGGGAGACAGAATTAGCCCAGTTGGGAGACTATATTCTCATCCCCTTTGCCCAGTTAGAAAGAGTAGGGGCTGAGATTAAGTTGGCGGAAAAGTTTATCCCTCCCGCTCTTTCTTTAACCAGCTCCGAGACTTTGCAAAACATGGTGCGCGAAATCAGAGATCAATTAGCCG
This sequence comes from uncultured Syntrophaceae bacterium, assembly GCA_964484485.1. Taxonomy (GTDB): domain Bacteria; phylum Desulfobacterota; class SM23-61; order SM23-61; family SM23-61; genus CAZAGD01. Next base: position 20,230 of record CAZAGD010000235.1, on the reverse strand, counting down.
GACGCGGCCACCAATTAGAAGAATATAAGAGGGAAAGGGGTATTCAGACTGCCGAATTTGGGACACGAGATATGGTTTACTTATTGGCTCTGCGGTCTTTGAACCGCTATATTCCGATGCTCTTCCATTTTACGGAAGTTCCCCAGGTCCATCCGTGGTGGGTTTATGGCATTTTGCGGCAGATTGTGGGTGAGCTTTCTACTTTTTCCGAAAATGTGAATATGCTGGGCGAATTAAAGAGTGGGGCAAAAGCCTTGCCCGTTTATGACCACCGGAATTTAGGGGAATGTTTTGCCGCGGCGCAGGCCCTAATATCAAAGCTCTTAGACGAAATCACGGCTGGGCCAGAATATATTATTCGCCTCCTCTTTGATGGCACTTATTATTCGGCCGAACTAAATCCCGCCATTTTTGCTGGGCGCAATCGCTTCTATTTGGTCTTTAAGACGGAAGAAGATCCGCGGGAGGTTTTGCATTCCTTAGTTACGGCAGCCAAGTTAAGTTCCCGGGCCGCTTTACCTTTGCTCATTGCCCGGGCTCTTCCGGGAATAAATTTAGAACATCTGCCTGTACCGCCCCAGGAGTTACCGCGGAGAGCTTCTTGCTTGTATTTTCAAATAGACCACCACAGTGAACAATGGGCGGCGGTAGAAAAGAGCAATAACATTGCTTTGTATTGGGACCGGGCTCCCGAAGATTTGGAAGTGGAATTAATGGTGGTAGGGAGGACTTAGTTAAAAAATTAAATTAGGGAGAAGAATATGCCTTTATCTGATTTTTTCATGCCGGTAATTGCTTACATGCTTTATTTTCTAAAAACCGTGGGCAGACAACAGCCCCTCTATGACCAAGTTAAAGCTGATGTTTCTCGCCTTCTGACCCAAGCTGAAGAAGCGGTCAGAAAAGGCCTTGTTTCCCCAGAAGACTTTGAAGCAGGCCGTTTTGCTGTTTGCGCCTGGATAGATGAAGCCATCCTGAATTCTAATTGGCAACAAAAACAACAGTGGCAGCGTGAACAACTCCAGCGTCTTTATTATCAAACCACTGAAGCTGGCGAGGAATTTTTTGAAAGGCTAAATGCTTTGGGTTTGCATCAGCGAGAAGTTAGGGAGGTTTATTATCTCTGTTTAGCCTTAGGCTTCATGGGCCGTTTCCATCAACCTGGAGATGAAGTTTTGCTGGAGCAATTAAAAAATTCTAACTTAAAAATCCTCACGGGTAGCTCCTTAGGGCTGCCGACTTTGGAGAAAAAACAACTTTTTCCGGAATCCTATCCTACCGAGACAATTGGCCCAAGTGTTGTACCTAAGAAAAGCTCTTTTCCTATTTTGACTATAGTGGGCATTTTGGCTCCCATCGTGCTTTTCGGGGCGCTTTTCTTCATTTACCGCTTTATTTTAAGAGGGGTAGGAGAAAATTTTATATCTATGGGGTTTTAAATGAGAGATACATTATTAAAATTTGTTAAGATTTTCTTGGTAGTGGTGGCTGTTCTTTTGGCCATCGCTTTAGTCTTTGGAGTAGTTTATTTCTTAGATTGGCCATGGTGGGTGGGCATCTTTCTTTTATTAGTCCTTTTCGGCGTTGGTATTGGCCTTCTTTTCTTGCGGAAAATTTGGCATCGCCGGCGGGAGCAGAAGTTTGTCCAGCAAGTGATTGAACAGGATGAAGCCCATATAAAAAGCTTGACCGGAAAAGAGCGAGAAGACCTTAAAGAACTGCAGAATCGCTGGAAAGAGGCTATCGAGACTTTGCGCCGCTCCCATTTGCGTAAATATGGGAATCCGCTCTACGTCCTCCCCTGGTATTTGGTCATCGGGGAAAGTGGGTCAGGGAAAACCACGGCTATCAGCAGCGCCCGTCTTTCTTCTCCCTTTGCGGAATATACGAGAACCTCGGGAATTTCCGGGACTAGAAATTGCGACTGGTGGTTCTTTGAACAAGCCGTCATCTTAGACACGGCCGGTAGGTGGACTATTCCTGTAGATGAAGGTAAAGATAAAGAAGAATGGCAGAGATTTTTGAATCTCCTTATAAAATACCGCAAAAAAGAGTCTTTAAACGGTCTGATCGTCACCATTTCAGCAGATAAATTGTTGAGTGCTCCGCCCGAGGCCTTAGAAGATGATGCCCGCAATATTCGTCGGCGAATGGAAGAGCTAATGCGGGTTTTGGGAACAAAAATCCCGGTATATATCCTGGTAACCAAATGTGACTTGATTCAAGGAATGGCCCAATTTTGTGATCATTTACCCCCCGAAAGTTTGGATCAAGCCATGGGTCATATTAAGAAGGACTTAACTTCTCCAGTTGGCCCATTCTTAGAACAGGCTTTCCAGGCCATAAGCGATCACTTGCGCCATTTGCGCATAATTCTCCTCCAGCAAATGAAACCTGCGGCCATAGAACCGGGGCTTTTGCTCTTTCCGGAAGAATTCGCTAATCTAAAGCGGGGTCTAAAAGTTTTCATGGAAGTCGCCTTCCGCGAAAACCCCTACCAAGAAACTCCTCTTTTACGAGGACTATTCTTTAGTAGTGGGCGCCAGGAGGGTACCCCCTATTCTCATTTCTTAAAAGAATTAGGGTTAATCGGGGAAAGAGAGGTACTTCCGGGGACAAACAAAGGATTATTCTTACATGATTTTTTCGAGAAGATATTGCCCAAAGACCGAGGTCTTTTAGCTCCCACCCAAAGAGCCTTACAATGGCGCAGCCTGACGCGGAATTTAGGTCTAATCTCTTGGGTCACTTTAGGCATTGCGGTTTGCGGGCTGCTCAGTTTTTCATTCGTAAAAAACTTGAAGACTTTGCGGGAAGTGACGCGGGAATTTGCTAAACCACCTGTGCTCCAAGGAGAAATTCAAGCCGATTTGCAGACCATGGATCGCTTTCGCTTGGCGATCCTTAAAGTAGAAGAAGAGAATCGAGGATGGCGCATCCCGAGATTCGGGCTAAATGAAAGCCTGAAAGCAGAAATAGGCTTAAAAGAAAAATATTGTGCTCTTTTCCAAAAGAATTTCTTGGCTAATTTTGATAAGGAAATGGGGGGATTAATCACCCGCCTTACGGATTCTTCTCCAGACGAAGCGATTGGTCCCTATGTAGGGCATTTAGTAAGGCGGATATCTTTATTGAAGGCGAAACTTGCGGGCGAGGATATGGAGGGATTGCAGAAAAGGCCTCAACCCTCGTATGAATCTCCATTTGCTAAAGGCCCAGCGGTTTCTCCGGAAGTGAAGAAAAAATTCGGTGATTTATACCTGTATTATCTCCTCTGGCGTTCAGATCCGGGAGAAATTAATAAAGAGATTGCCCTCCTCCAATCCTGGCTCAAACACCTCCTGGCTTTGAAGGGCGGCCAATTGCAATGGTTGGTCACTTGGGCCAACGGCCAAGGCCTTCCGCCGGTAACCCTTACTGAGTTTTGGGGAGGACAAACTCAGGCCGGGGAAAAAATTATCCCTCCTGCTTATACCCGCAAAGGGAAAGAGCTGATGGAAAAATTTCTCAAAGAAGTAGAGATGGCTCCTCCAGATCCTATAGCGCTCACTAAACAAAAGGCCGAGTTTGAGAAGTTTTACCAAAAAGCTTGCTGGGAAGCCTGGTACCAATTTGGCCTTTTCTTCCCCAAGGGGGCCGAAAGAATAAAAGACAAAAATCAATGGCAACAGATGGCCGCTAAAATGGGTACAGACCAAAGTCCATATTTTGAGTTTTTGAAGCGCTTAACCCAAGAGTTAGAGCCCCAAATTAAGACCGAAGGCATTCCTTTGTGGGTCAGCCAAGTTTATCAAATCCAGGTAGCTAAAGCCCCGGCAGCGGTCTCGGGTATCCTCACCAAAGCTGCCGAAGAAGGAAAGAAATTAATTAGTAAAGGGAAAAAGACTATCACCCAGGAGCCTCTCCCCGGTGAAGATATTGCGCAAACTAATAAAATTTACCAAGAATATCGCAGCGCCCTGTCTGCTTTAGCCCCTATGGCTACTTCTCGCCAACAGGCTTTTCAATTGGCTACCCAAGTATTCGGCGAAGACCCGGTAACGAGCAAATCACCCTTTTTCATGGCCCAGGCCGCCTTAAACAAATTGAAAGCTTCGGTAGGGGGAAGACCTTTGGATGGGATGGTAGTTAAACTCCTGGCTGGCCCCTTAGAATTTTTTGCTCATTTTATGCGGATGGAAGCAGCTTGCCACTTGCAGAGCCAGTGGGAACAGATGGTGTTGGCCGAGACTCAAGGAGCAGCCGATCAACAGGCCACGCAACTTTTATTAAGTCCGGAAGGGCCAGTATGGAAATTTGTCAAAGGCCCTGCTGCTCCATTTATTGGCTGGAACGTGCAGAGAGGCCACTATAGTAAAGAAGCTTTGGGGGGAAGTATTCCCTTTGATCCAGCATTCTTTGCTTTCCTAAAGCAGACGGCGACGAGTAAACAGACGGTAACTAAAACTAATTACGTGGTGGGCATCAAGGCTCTCCCTACGGCCGCGAATGCCCAAGCAAAAGTACAGCCCCAGAGCACTAAGTTAGAATTACTTTGTGGGGGAACTACCCAAAGCTTAGTTAACTATAACTACCCAGTGAGCAAGAACTTTCAATGGTCACCCGATACCTGCAGCGATGTTTTATTACAGATAGAAATAGGGGATGTAGTTTTGAAAAAGAAATATACAGGCTACCAGGCCTTTCCAGAATTCCTCCAGGATTTCAAAGGAGGTATACGTACTTTCTTTGCTAACGAATTTCCGCCGGAAAAAGCGGCCTTGGACCGCTTAGGAGTGCAGTTTATTCGGGTGAAATATGAATTTACGGGGGAGTTGCCGGCCTTAGGCAAGCTGATGACTCTTCCCAAACAAGCGCCGAAGAATATCGTCCGTTGCTGGGATTAATAAAATTATGCCATGGCAATGGAGCGCCTGGGGAAAGCATCCCGCATTTAAAGATTACTTCCAGGTAGGAGCTACAAATCCCTTGAGTAGTGGTGTGGCGGAGTGGATGAGCAACGGATTTGCGCAGATTAAAATAGATCAAGGGAATTTTTTTTCCTGGCGTTTCTGGATGAGAGGGTTGGGAAAGCAAGGGTTAGCCTGTGGACTCCTCCGGGATAGTAGTGATGGTCTGGGGCGTTCTTACCCTATTTTACTTATGGGGATAGGTTTTCTTCCCCACTGGGAGAAAAATTGGGACCTTCTGCCCCTAGCTTTTGAGGCATGCTGGAATCAGATGGAAAGCTTAACGGCCAAGTCTTTTAAGACCTTGAAAGACTTTGAAGAAGAGATAAGGCAGATTCCTGCCCCGGCGGACTCGTGGGAGAAGATGGCGCAAAGAAGGGAGCAAAAGGGCGAGAAAGATTGGCAAACGATAGAAGAACAAGTGCGTCAAAATTTAGCTCAAGATCCATTTTTTATAACTTTAGATCAAACCTTTGCAGTGGATCCGATTATCTTAATTTCTTTCTATCATTATTTTTGGAGAAAAGGTGGAGAAACTATCCCCAATTCTATCTTCATGGGGGGGAGTTTAAAAAAAAGTTATTTAGCTTTTTATCGGAGACCACTCCTCCCCAGAGATTTTTCTGATTTGTGGTCTGATTCTTTGCCTGAAAAGCAGGCCAGGGAGGCTTAAATGGATCTCTTAGTTTTGGGTAAAGAACCGATTCAACCTGATCAGCCAGCAGGACAAGAAGCGCGCTATACCCCAGAGTATGAACAATTACAAGCGGAGATTGACAAGCTCTCCTTGCCTTCGGCCTCCAGCGGCATAGATTGGCGAAAAGTAGAGAACTTAGCCGGCATCATTTTGTCTCAAAAATCCAAAGACTTGGCTGTGGCCAGTTATTTAGCCGTAGCTCTTATCTATAATCGCCAAGTGGAGGGATTGGCTATAGGGTTGCAAATTTATCGAGATCTTTTGGAGAATTTCTGGGAAACTCTTTATCCCACCAAAGCCCGCATGCGGGGACGCGTGCGCACTATGGAATGGTGGGTGGAAAAGATGGAAACGGCTCTGGTGTCTTTGGCGCCCGCTTCTTTCTCCCCGGAACTTTTTCAAAAAATCAAGGAAAACTTTGATCAGATTGATGACTTCATCAGTCAGCATGTGGAAGAGCCTCCGGCCTTAAGCCCTTTGCGGGATTACTTTAGAAATATTGCCGAAACGGCCGTAACCCAACCAGCGGCGGAAGAAAAGAAGGTTGAAGAAGAGAAACCTTCGCCCAGGCCTCCAACAACTCCCCCAGCGCCTGCGCGAGATGAGCCAGAAGTAATCTCTTCTGCCCAAGAAGCGCAAAGAGCCCTCAACTCGGTCTTGGCTAAGATGCGGGAGATTGCCGCTTATCTCTTCCAAGAAAATATGGCCAATCCCCAGGCTTACCGCTTGAATAGAATGGCCTCCTGGAGCATCGTAGATAATCTTCCTCCCGCTTCTGAGGGGAAGACCAAAATACCATCGCCCTCTGGTCAAGTAAAAAACAGTCTAAATGATTTGAAAGCCAAGGGAAATTACGAAGCCTTGTTAAAAGCTGCGGAGGTGAAAGTTAGCCAATTTATTTTCTGGCTAGATTTAAACCGGCTGGTAGTCGAAGCCTTGACTATGTTGGGTCCAACCTACCAAGCGGCGGCTGAAGCAGTAAAAAGAGAAACGGCTTATTTAATCTCCCGCCTGCCGGGCTTAGAGGAACTTGCTTTTGCTGATGGTACTCCCTTTGCCGACTTAGAGACCAAAGGATGGCTGAAAGAAATAGCCGGCAGTACGGCAGTTACTTTATCCGCTCCTCTAGGGAGCTTTTCTGCGGCCAGCATTCAGGAAGAAGATCTTATGAGTAAAGAAGTAGCGAAGGCGAGAGAAATGATCAAAGAAGGAAAGCTTTTGGAGGCCATTTCTGGTTTGCAGCAGCAGATGCATAAGAGCTCTTCCGGCAAAGAGAAGATTCTGTGGCGGTTAGCCGTTGCCCAACTCTTATTAGAGATGAAAAAACCCCGACCGGCGCGTCCTTATTTAGAGCAAATATTGCAGGATATAGATAATTATCATTTAGAAGAATGGGATCCGGACTTAGCTTTGCGAGGGTTGAAAACAATTTGGCTTGGCTGGAATAATGCCTCTGAGCCGGGCTTAAAAGAAAAATTAAGTGATATTATATTACGCATTGCCAAGCTCGACTTGGCCGAAGCCATGCGCTTGGGACTGAATTAATGAAGGTCTACGATTTTCGTAGAAATAAAAAATATTAAAAGGAGGTATTTATGGCCCGCGAAGCATCTGTTGCCCCGAAGGAAAGAGTAAACATCGTCTATCGTCCGGCCACCGGAGAGGCCAAAGAAGAGGTAGAGCTGCCTTTAAAATTGCTGGTTTTAGGCGATTTTACAGGCCAGCCAGATGATCGACCTTTAGAAAAAAGAGAACCAGTGGAAATTGACAAAGATAATTTTAACAGCGTTTTAAAAGCCCATGGAATTAGTCTGAACCTTATCGTCCCCAATAAACTTTCCGGAAAGCCCGATGAAGATCTGAAGGTAAAACTAAACATTGAATCAATGAAGGATTTAGAGCCGGAAGCAATAGTTAATCAGGTTCCAGAATTAAAGAGGCTCTTAGAATTACGCGAGGCTTTGAAATCTTTAAAAGGGCCGATGAGCAACATTCCGGAATTCCGGAAGAAAATCCAAGAATTGATTAAGGATGAAAATACGCGCAACCAGCTCCTTAAAGAAATTGGAGTTGGGGAGTAAGGAGGGATGAATATGGCAGAAGAACAAAAAGCTATGGCCGGCCAAAAGGAAACCATGGAACAGGTCTCTCTCTTAGATGAGATTGTCCAAGCTACGCAGCTCAAACCTACGGATGAGACTTATTCTTTGGCGAAAAAAGGAGTGGAGGCTCTGATTGCCCAGCTCTTAGAACCGGGGAAGGAAGCGGTGCGTGTCTCTAAAGCGCTCCTCGATGAGATGACGGCCGAGATTGATCAGAAGCTTTCGCTTCAGCTCGATGCCATCCTCCACCACCCCGATTTTCAGAAGATTGAATCAGCTTGGCGTTCCTTAAAGTTTTTAATCGATCGGACTGACTTTCGGGAAAATATAAGGATCAATGTGCTCAATGTAAGTAAGGAAGATCTGCTCGCTGATTTTGAGGATGCTCCGGAGATTACCAAATCCGGACTTTACAAAATTGTTTACACTGCGGAATATGGCCAGTTTGGAGGAAAACCATACGCAGCCATGATTGGTAATTATGAATTTAGCGCAAATCCGCAAGATATGACCTTGCTGAAGAATGTGGCCAGTGTGGCGGCTATGGCGCACGCGCCATTTATTACCGCAGCCAGTCCCAAGTTCTTTGGCTTAGTTGACTTCAACACTCTGCCCCATCTAAAAGATCTTAAATCTATTTTTGAAGGTCCCCAATATGCCAAATGGCAGTCCTTTCGAGAGTCCGAAGATGCTCGCTACGTGGGTTTAACTTTGCCGCGCTTTCTTTTGCGCGCGCCTTATGATCCCGTGAATAAACCTGTAAAAGCTTTCAATTACAAAGAAGACGTTTCCGCCAGTCACGACCACTATCTCTGGGGGAATTCGGCCTTTGCTTTTGCCTCGCGCTTAACGGACAGTTTTGCCAAATATCGTTGGTGCGCTAATATAATTGGTCCAGCAGGAGGAGGAGCTGTAGAGGATCTACCCTTACACCAGTATGAAGCCATGGGGACAGTGCAAACTAAGATTCCTACAGAAATTTTGATTTCCGAGCGCCGCGAATTTGAACTCGCGGAAGAGGGGTTCATGGCCTTAACCATGCGCAAAGGGACAGACAATGCCGCTTTCTTCTCGGCTAACTCGGCCCAGAAACCGAAATTCTTTGGGATAAGTAAAGAAGGGAAAGAGGCCGAGCTCAATTACAAACTGGGCACCCAATTGCCCTATATATTCATTATCAGCCGTCTGGCCCATTATTTAAAGGTTATCCAACGGGAGAACATTGGTACTTGGAAAGAAAGAGTTGACTTGGAGAGGGAACTCAACGAGTGGATTCGGCAGTATGTTTCGGACCAAGAAAGCCCTTCGCCAGCAGTGCGCAGCCGCCGACCTTTACGCCAGGCTCAAGTAACCGTAGAGGATGTGGAAGGAGAGCCAGGATGGTACCGGGTGAACCTAAAAGTAAGGCCCCATTTCAAATACATGGGTGCTTTCTTTACTCTTTCCTTGGTGGGCAAATTAGATAAGAAATAAATTTCGCCGAGCGCTAAGGCCTCGGTATTTTAAATGCTAAAAAAGGAGGAAATCGCCATGCCAATGCCATTTCACATGTCTTTGACCGGAGAGAAGCAAGGGAATATTTCCGAAAAAGCCTGTGACATTCAGGGGCGGGAAGACACTATCCTCTGCCAGGCTTTGAATCATGAAGTCTACATACCTCGTGATCCGCAGACAGGACTACCTACCGGGAAAAGAGTTCATCAGCCTTTAACTATTACCAAGGTTTACGATAAGTCGAGTCCCAAACTATATCAGGCGCTCTGTAGCGGGGAAAGAATGAAAGATGTGACCCTCAAATTTTATAGAATTACCCCAGCAGGGACTGAAGAACATTACTTTACCATTAAATTGCAGAATGCCATCATCGTTTCCATTAAACCTTGGGTGCCGAATACTCTGGATCCCAGCCGCGAGAGTTTTACGCACATGGAAGATGTCTCTTTTACTTACCGGGACATAATTTGGACTTGGGTACCCGATGGAATTGAAGCCCAAGATTCCTGGACAGCGCCAAAGCAGTAAAAATTATTCCATCCTGACCTGGCCTCTCCCTTCGGGGAGCGGCCAGAAAATGGAATTTTGAAATTTGCTTCTAAGGAGCAAAGAATAAATTTATTTTCTGGTTGGGTACGAATTTAGGATGCCGAAGGAGTAATTCTGCCTATTGGCTTGCCCCAAAGGACGCTAAAAATTTTTTAGCAAAATTTTTCATCTTCTGGATAATCACTTATGAGAGAAGAGCGTTTACTTGAGCGGATTAAAACCTGGAAGAAAGAACCTCTGCGCCGAGGAAAAGAAGAACCGCGGCGAGTTATTGATTCTGTTTTGCGGCACCTTCGGCGCATCCTCAACACTAAGCAAGGGAATGTTCTAATTGCCGAAGATTATGGCGTGCCTGATTTTTCCGATTTTTTGAATGCTTTGCCTGATTCCATAAGAGACATTGAAAAAAATATCCGGGCGGCTATTCAGAAATATGAACCAAGGCTAACTGGTGTACGGGTTAATTTTATTCCTCAAGAAGATGATCCGCTGTCCCTGCGCTTTCAGATTACGGCTCGCTTAGCTATGGACTCCAAGACCCAGGTATTTATAGAAACTATTGTGGATGCTGATGGGCAAGTGGAGATAAGGGGTTAACTCTATGATCAACAAATATTTTCAAGAAGAGTTAGCCAACCTCAAAGAGTTAGGAGCCGAGTTTGCCAAAGCACATCCTTCATTAGCTCCTATGTTGTCTGGCCCTACTGCCGATCCAGATGTGGAGCGGTTATTAGAAGGGGTAGCTTTTTTAACTGCTCTGCTGCGCCAGAAGTTAGATGATGAGTTTCCCGAACTTATCAATGAAGTCATGCAGATAATCTGGCCGCATTATTTGAAACCCATTCCCTCCACAACTTTGATCGCCTTTACCCCTAAGTCAATTCTTAAACAGTCTTTGGTTATTCCGGCCGGCATCCAGGTTGCCTCTGTCCCTATTGAAGGGACTTCTTGCATTTTTCAAACAGCTTACGATGTAGAAATCCATCCCTTGCAGATCTTAGACGTTTCTTTTGCCCAACCGGCTGGTAAACCACCAACAATAAAAATTCTTTTGGAACTTAATGGGCTAAAACTTTCGGCCTGGCAACCCCAAAAATTGAGATTTTTTCTCGCAGGAGAGTACGCTAGTTCCGCGGATTTATATTTCCTTTTACGGCGGCATTTGCAACAGATCACCATCCGGCCACTGGAGAAAGGAAATATCTGTCAACTTCCCCCCGCTTCCTTGAAACCAGTGGGGTTTGCTGCGGGGGAATCTTTAATTCCCTATCCGACCCAGGCCTTTCCTGGCTACCGCATATTGCAAGAATATTTTATCTGTCCGGAAAAATTTCTTTTTGTAGATTTGGTAGGCTGGGATCAGTGGCGAGGTCGAGGAGAAGGGAGTAAATTCGAGATTAATTTTGAATTGGGGGAGTTACCTTTTCTTCTTAGCCGGCTAAAAAAAGAAAATTTTTCTTTATTTGTCACTCCAGCTATAAACATCTTTCCTTACGAAGCAGACCCGATTTTATTAGACCATCGCCGGACGCATTATTTAATCAAACCGGCTGGTTTTCACCCTGAACATTACCAAGTTTATGCGGTGCAAAAGGTTACGGGGTTTGTGCAGGGAACAGCAGAAGAACGGGTTTATGCTCCTTTTGAACTCTTCAATCCAGATCCGCAATCACGGCCAGCTTACCATGTTTCTATTAAACAATCGCCGCTAAACAATGGCCTCGATTTTTACCTATCCGTAGCCTATCCTCCGGGGAGCGGTTTGCCTGCTGCCGAAACTCTTTCTATCCAACTTCTTTGCACGAACGGTTCTTTGCCGGAAAATTTGCGGGTGGGGGATGTAGGGCGGCCTACTAATAACACACCCGAATATGTTGAGTTCCAGAATATTTCTCCGCCCACGCCCAGTATTTCTCCTCCTTTGGGTACTAATCTTCTCTGGCGCCTTTTAGCGCATTTATCTTTAAACTATCTTTCTTTAGCCCGGGTGGAAAATTTACGGGCCCTCTTAGAGCTCTATCTATTTCCAGAGACTCGAGAAAGAGCCGCCACTTTAGCCAATAGGAGACGAGTCGCGGGCATTCAAAGCATAGAAACAGTTCCCTCAGATCGCCTTGTTTCCGGAATTTTGATGCGCGGTCAAGAAATTAAACTAAAAATGCGTCAGGATCATTTTGCCAGTCCGGGAGACCTTTACCTCTTTGGGTGTATCTTAGATCACTTTTTTGGCGGATACGCTTCCATTAATACTTATACGCGGATAGCAGTTCAAGAAATCCTAAAAGGAGATCTTTATCAATGGCCGGCGAGGATAGGGGATCGTCCATTAATTTAAAGTTAGATCTCCTGGAGAAAGGACACGAGTTTTCATTTTTCCAGGCGCTTCGTCTTTTACGCCGGTTGACTAAGGAAATAGAGAAACCTTCTGCCACAGACAAAGGATATATTAAAATTCGCCCGCATCTTTCTTTAGCCTTCCCCCCAGCAGACATTGCCCAGATTGAGGAAAATGTCGAGGGCCCTTTTAGTTTCATAGTAACAGCTACATTTTTGGGCTTATATGGTTCTTCTTCCCCTTTGCCCACCTTTTATACGGAAGACCTATTAGCTGAAGCTGCGGAAGAAGAGACTGTTACCCGAGATTTTATAGATATCTTCAATCAACGTGTTTATGACCTGCTTTATCAGTGTTGGGTTAAATATCGACAATTCCTGCAAGTAGTTGAAGAAAAGAATCCTTTAAACCTCGAACGTCTCTTCTGCCTTTTAGGGCTCGGGGAAGTTGAGCTGCGGGAAAATATTGATAACCCTTATTCCTTACTCCGTTATTTAGGCCTCTTCACGCAATTCCCTCGCTCGGGTTTGGGTCTAACCACTATGCTTCGGGATTTTTTAGCTGGAGTTCCTATAGAGATAATTCCGTGTCAGATAAGAAAGGCCAAAATTCCTCTGGAACAGCGGTCCTGCTTGGGCCTTAATTCAGCAACTTTGGGGGAGGACATCTATATAGGTGAAGAGATTCCTGACCGCCTGGGAAAATTTCTCTTGAGCATAGGTCCCTTAGGCGCTAAAGATTTTCATGAGCTTCTTCCTGGAAATTTGACCTTTAAGCGACTTAATTTTTTGATAAAACTTTACTTAGCTGAACCGTTGGCCTATGAGGTGGAGCTTATCTTAGCTAAAGGAGAAATGAAGCCCACTTGTTTGGGTAGTCCGCAATGGTCGAGCCTAGGCTGGGATACTTGGGTTTATGCTGGGGATTGGGCAGAAGAAGGGCGGGCTAAAATTCCCACTTGGTCTATCTGAATGACCTTTTTGCTCTTGAATGGTCATTCCTGCGTCAGCCAGCGGTCGGGTCTCAGGGACGGGCATCCAAAATGAAATAAATTTTCTTAAATTTATTAATGGGAGCATAAAATAAACGACATCTTAATGAGTGGTTCGGCAAGCCCCAAGGGCTTGCCCTGCGAGAAATTAAAAAAACCTCAAATGTAGGGCAAGGGCTTGACCCTTGCCGCAATTGGTTTTATTTCTTTTGTGGAATTACGAGCCAATTTCATTGGGGAAACTCGATAAAGCCAGACCACGGAGTAAGATAAGAGTGATAACTGTAAATATTTAATTGCTCCGATTAATATCTTAGAAGAGGAGTTTAATTTATGATTACCGTAGACATTAAGTCGCTCTTAAGTTTACTGAACAATTATTGTACCCGGGCGCTCGAAGGAGCGGCTGGGCTTTGCGTCTCCCGTACTCATTACGAAGTTACGGTAGAACATTTATTAGCCAAGCTCTTAGAAGAACCCCTTTCTGATCTTCCCTTAATCTTTCGCCATTTTGATATTGATACCGGGAGAGTGCAGAAAGCAGTGGCCCAGACCATTGAAGAATTTCGCACCGGCAATGCGGGTAAACCAGTTTTTTCCCCCCTCCTTCTGGAGTGGTTCCAAGATGCTTACCTAATTTCTTCCGTTGACTTAGGCGAAAACCGCATTCGTTCGGGAGCCCTTCTGGTAGCCCTGCTTACCAAACCGATCCAGTTAACTACTGGCCGTTACTATGATCTGCTAAAGCCAATCGGCCGGGAAGCTTTATTAGCCCAATTTCGAAATTTAGTTAAGGGATCAGTGGAGCAGCCTGCTCCTGGAGAGGTGCCTGCAGGTGAAGCAGGGGTGGCAGCAGCAGGCACAGCCTTGGCTCGTTTTTGTGTTGATTTTACGCGGAAAGCAGCAGCGGGAGAAATTGATCCCGTCTTCGGGCGCGATCGGGAAATTCATCAGATGATCGATATTCTGGCCCGCCGCCGCAAAAATAATCCCATAGTCGTAGGCGAGGCCGGAGTAGGGAAAACCGCCGTGGTGGAAGGCTTAGCCTTAAGAGTTGTTAAAGGAGATGTCCCGGATATCCTTAAAGGAGTCTCTATCTTGGGGTTAGACATGGGTTTACTGCAAGCTGGAGCTGGGGTAAAAGGAGAATTTGAGAATCGTTTGAAATCAGTGATTAATGAGATCAAAGCATCCGCGCAGCCCATCATTCTCTTTATTGATGAGGCCCATACTTTGATTGGAGCTGGCGGGCCCACCGGAGGGAGTGATGCGGCCAATCTCTTAAAACCCGCTTTAGCTCGGGGCGAATTGCGCACTATTGCCGCTACGACTTGGTCTGAATATAAGAAGTATTTCGAAAAAGATGCAGCCTTGGCGCGGCGTTTTCAACTAGTCAAATTAGACGAACCATCCGTAGATACGGCTATTTTAATATTGCGCGGATTAAAAGAGAGGTATGAGGAATCCCACGGAGTAGTAGTCCGAGATGATGCCATCAGGGCTGCGGCTGAGCTTTCCAGCCGCTATATCTCTGGCCGGCAACTTCCGGATAAAGCGGTGGACCTCTTAGATACCAGCGCGGCCAGAGTGAAGATTCTTTTGACGGCTAAGCCGGATATTATCGACGATAAAGAAAGGACAATGCAGGCCTTAGAAAGGGAAAAGAAAGCTTTGGAAAGGGATCAACTGCATGGAATACCGGTGGAGGAGACACGGCTAAAAGAGATTGAACAAGAGCTGGAAAGATTAAGGCAGGAAATTGGGGAGTTAAATGGCCGGTGGCAAAAGGAACAAGAATTAGCGCGCCAAATAGTCGCCCTTAGAAAAGAACTTTATGAACTAAAAAGCAAGGATGGAGATGAAGCAAAAGTTAAAGAATTGAAGGAAAAGATAGCCCAAAATACGGCAGAATTGGCCAAGGTGCAAGGAGATAATCCTTTAGTGCGCATCGAAGTTGATCCAGATGTAGTAGCTAAAGTCGTCTCGGACTGGACGGGAATTCCTTTGGGAAAAGTATTACGGGATGAGGCCCAGAATATTATCAAATTAGAAGAGAACCTTAAGCAAAGGATAAAAGGACAGGATGAAGCCATTAAAATAATAAGCGAAGTGATCAAAGCAGCCAAGACAGGTTTGACTGACCCTCAGCAACCTTTGGGCATTTTTCTTTTAGTCGGGCCTAGTGGGGTAGGGAAAACCGAGACAGGGTTGGCTGTGGCTGACCTCCTTTTTGGGGGAGAACGTTTTTTAGTAACGATTAATATGAGTGAATTTCAGGAAGCCCACACCGTGAGCAGATTGATTGGATCACCCCCGGGCTATGTTGGTTACGGTGAAGGTGGGGTTTTGACTGAGGCTGTGCGCCAGCGTCCTTATTCTGTGGTGCTCATCGATGAGACCGAGAAAGCTCATCCCGATGTGCTCAATCTCTTCTATCAGGTTTTTGACAAAGGAATGCTTGCGGATGGCGAAGGGCGGGTAATTGATTTTAAAAATACGGTTATCTTCTTAACCAGTAATTTAGCTGCGGATGTTATTACGCAGCTTTGCTCCCAAGGAAGTAGACCACCGTTGGAGACGGTCATTGCGGCTATCCGTCCCATTTTAAGTCACCATTTTAAGCCTGCTTTATTAGCCAGGATGACCATTGTACCTTTCTATCTGTTGGATCCAAGTTTTATGAAAGAGATAGTTATCCTCAAATTAGACAAGCTGGCCCGCCGCCTGTCTGAGAGTAATAAGATCAAATTCACTTATGCGCCCGAAGTGGTAGAACAGATTGCCAGCCGCTGTCAAGAAGTGGAAAGCGGGGCCCGGAATATAGATCACATAATGCGGGGAACGATCCTTCCGCAAATCTCCAGAGAAATTTTAACCCGCATGGGTCAAGGAGAAATGCCGGCCCAAATTAATCTCGGTCTGGCGGAAGATGGCTCCTTTAGGATTGATTTTGGAGGTTAAAAATGATTTGGGGCAAATCGGCGCGCGAAGCCAGATTTTTATTCGAGATCCCGAAAGCAAAGCTTTCTTTGGGAGTAGTAGAATTTACGGCTTTAGAAAAAGTTTCTGCTCCCTTTGAAGGGCACTTGCTCTTGGCCACGGAAGAAGAAATAGATTTCGATAAAGTAGTGGCGCAGGAAGGTTTGCTCACCATCTTGGGCGAAAAAGAAGAACGTTACCTGCATGGGATTATTAATCAATTTATGCAGGTGACCAGTAGGGGGCGGTTTATTCTTTATCGCGCTACCCTGGTACCTTATCTCTGGCTTCTTTCCTTGGAACAGGATTGCCGTATCTTCCAAAATAAGAAAATAGAAGAGATAATTAAGCAGGTTCTCCAGGACGCCGGGATCCCCAGCAATCGCTATGAATTCCGCCTGCAGGATAAAGATAAATATAAAGAAAGGGAATATTGCGTCCAATACCGAGAGACTGATTTAAATTTCATTTCCCGCTTATTGGAAGAAGAAGGTATTTTCTACTTTTTTGAGCATGCCAAAGATAAACATCTCTTAGTTTTTGCTGATAGCACGGTAGCTTACCAAGCCATTCCTGGAGATGGGGAGGTACCATACTATCCTGGAGAAGGCTTAGTCCCCGAAGAGGAGTTTGTCCAGGAATTTATTTTTTCGCAAAAAATTTTTTCGGGAAAAGTAACCCAGCGGGATTTTAATTTTGAGAAGCCTTCTTTGGATCTAACTGCGCAGGAACAAGCCAAAAAATTCCAAAAACAGGAGATTTATGATTATCCGGGGCGGTACGTCGACCAAGAAAGAGGAAAGAGATTAGCCCAAGTTCGCCTCCAGGAATTCATGACTTTTAAGGAAAGAGCTGATGGGAAAAGTGTTTGTCCGCGCCTTGTGCCAGGTTTTAAATTTAAGCTTACGGACCACGAGCGGAAAAATTTTAATCAAGAGTATTTTTTGGTAGAGGTGCGCCATAAAGGGGCTCAGCCGCAGACCTTAGAAGAGATGGCGGCCGCTGGCGAAGAATTCAGTTATGAAAACCAGTTTGTCTGCATTCCCGCCACCGTCACCTTCCGTCCGGAAAGAAAAACTCCTAAACCTGTAGTCGAAGGTCTGCAATCAGCCATTGTCGTTGGGCCCAAGGGTGAAGAAATATACACTGATAAATATGGTCGAGTAAAAGTGCAATTTCACTGGGATAGAGAAGGCAAAAGAGATGAAAAAAGTTCTTGTTGGATTAGAGTGGCCAATGGGTTTGCTGGCGGAAACTATGGGATTATCTTCACCCCCCGTGTGGGCCAGGAAGTAATTGTCGACTTTCTCGAAGGGGATCCTGATCAGCCGATCATTACTGGCCGAGTTTATAACGCCGATAATATGCCTCCATATAATCTTCCTGATGAAAAGACGAAGAGTACGATAAAGACTAATAGTTCGCCGGGTGGTGAGGGCTTCAATGAAATTCGTTTTGAAGATGAGAAAGGGAAAGAGCAGATTTTTATTCACGCGGAGCGGGATATGGATATCCGCGTAAAGAGTGATCGGCGGGAGTGGGTGGGCCATGACCGGCATTTGACCGTCAAAAGAGATAAAGTAGAAAAAGTAGAAAGAGATAGCCATGGCAAGGTGGAAAGGGACGAGGTAAAGGAAATTCTTCGAGATTACCATTTAAAGATTGGCGGAAAAGAAGCGATTGAAATAGTTGGCTCCCGCTCGCTTACCGTGACCGGAAATGTTATGGAATTCTTTAAAGCCAATCATCAGCAAGAAGTAGCCCAAACTAATTTTGTTAAAGCCATGAATTGTCATATCGAAGCAGCTTCTACTTTAGAGCTTAAATGTGGCGATAGCACAGTAATCCTTACGCCTGCTGGTATATTTATAAAAGGCACTATGGTGTATATCAATTCAGGCGCCGGCCCGCCCGTAACTTCGCCAGGACTGCAAGCTGTTCCTCCTATGCCGCCTTTGGTGGCAGCCATTGCTACCAGTGCTGCTCCGGGGAAGGATGTTGCTTATGAAGCTCCTACCCATAAAGAACCAACTGCAGAAGAGGAGAAAGAGAAGAAGAGTTGGATTGAAATTGAATTAGTGGATGAAGAAGGAAATCCAGTTCCTGGGGAAAGATACAAAGTCATCTTGCCAGATGGTCAAACTGTGGCCGAAGGAACTTTAGATGAGAAAGGTTTTGCCCGCATCAGTGGTATTGATCCAGGAACTTGCCAGATCACTTTCCCCAACTTAGATAAAGATGCCTGGGAGAAGGTGTAAAAATTTATTAGAAGAAGGAGAAAAGATATGCCCCCTCAAGGAAGATTAGGGGATAAATCGCAGGCGCCCATAGATGTCCATGGCTGTGTAGCTTGCCCACATTCCGTGATTGGCCCGGCAGTGCAAGGGTCGCCCAATGTCTTGGTTAATAATCGGCCAGCTTTACGCGTAGGAGATAAAGGTATTCATGCCCCTTGTTGTGGGCCGAACATGTGGGAGGCAGTATTTGGAAGTGCTACAGTGTTGATCAACAATAAACCTGCTCATCGCTTTGGCGACATGGATAGACATTGCGGGGGAGTAGGGTTTCTCGTCGAAGGGAGTCCGGATGTAATTGTCGGAGGGTAGAGAAGGATGCCTGCACCCCAGAAAGTAATGTTGGCAGAGCTGGCCAAAACTAATTTTATTTCTAAAAATATCAAAATTCCTACTGATTGGTCCCATCCGGGAGATCAATTTCCCAAAGCTTTCTCTTTGCCCGAGTTGTTTTATATACCCAATCCGCCCACTAATCTATTTTTGGAAGCGACCCTTAATAAATATCATGTGGAAGCAGCTAAGACTATAGGGGAAGCTTTTGCTAAATTCATAGACGGGATCTGCGGCGCCATATGTGATGCTATTGATAAGTGGATGAAATTAACTACGATAACTGGCGTAATCATTAACGGCCCGGTAGGAATGCTTACTCCCAGCGGAGTCAAAGGTCCTCCTTTAGCCCCTTTAATCATGGCTTCCGCGCCCAAAGAAAAACCGCAAGAATTGAAGTATGCGCAAGCTATAGCCAACGCTTTGGGAAATCTTTGGCAGTCCTGGCACTTGGGTTTAAGTGGTACCATTATGTATCCGCCAACTTTTGCCGCCTGTCCCGCGCCGGTCCACCCACCCACGCCCAATTTACCATTACCTCTAATAGCTTTATCTTCGCCAGGCGAGAGTGGTTTGTCGCCAACCACACTAAAGTCAACCATGGAGAATAATCTGGGAGATGCCCAGGCCTTGCATGCCCAAGAGCTTTTTGAGGCCATAGCTAAGGCCTTCAACACAGTTTTTCAAATATTCAAAGCTAGTACTTTAGTCCAGAATGTTTTAGGCACAGGACCCGTGCCTACTTATGCGCCTCCTTTTGTGCCTGTGGGGCCGGTGGTGGGTGGAGTAGGGAATAGCCCTCCAGGTTGCTTGGTGTAATTATGGAGATGGAAAATTATACCCCTTTTTTAACAGAGGCGCTTCCTTTTCGAGATTTGGAGGGAAGGCCCAAACTAACCATAATTGTTAAAGGAACATTTACTATGCCGGCAAAAGGCCTAGCGGAAATAGCTTATAAGCAGATCCCCATTTTCTTTGGTGATGAGTTTTATGATGCCCAAAAAGGGGGAAGCGTAAAATTTGAAGCAGATACGGCTCCTTTTAAACCCAAAGCTGATGTGGTGCTCATAGGCAAGGCTTATGCGCCTGGGGGACGGGCTGCTGCGCAGGTTGAGGTGACCTTGCAAGTTGGATCATTGAAAAAGACTATCCGCGTTTATGGTGATCGGCATTGGGATTTTACGAGTGATCTTCTGCCTCCTTCGATTTCCTTACCTGTACCTTTCACCTCCCTGGAGCTAATTTATGAGCGGGCCTTTGGCGGAATGGATCCCTTAACTGGTGGGCGCTGTTTAGAGAATCCTTTAGGGAAGGGATATTTTGATAAAAAGTCTGCCAAGACTATTAATAATGCTCCTTTACCAAATCTGGAAGATCCTAACCATCTGATTAAAAATTGGGATGACCATCCTAAACCAGTAGGGTTTGGTTTCTACGGGAAATCCTGGATGCCCAGGTACAAATATTTGGGCACTTATGATGAAAAATGGCAAAGAGAAAGATGCCC
>CAZAGD010000234.1:0-6849 GCA_964484485.1 uncultured Syntrophaceae bacterium | reverse complement strand
GCAGGAAACAGGCGGGAGGGGGAGAGGCTCGCCTCTCTCCCTCCCGCCTGAACTAAGCTGCAATTTAAAAACTGATCGACGGTCAGCCTTCAGAAATTCTCTTGCTTAAAAAGAAAGGCAATGATAAATTGTTAAAAAAATGAAGAGAAATAGCTACTCTTTTGCAAACAGAATGAGGTAATTATGGCCGTAAGCAAAGAAGATGTCATCAGGGCTGTGGCGGAAAAAGCAGGGCCCGGCATTACCATTGAAGCTAAATTAGAAAAAGGAAAATGGCGCATAACTCTGACTAAAGAAGATAAAACTGCCCAACTTGAATTAAGTAGGGGGTTTATGGAGGACTATATAGAAAAAGGGGAATATCAACAAGAGATGGCTTTGGAAAGCAGAATTAATAAAGCGTTAAAAGAATTAAAAAATTAAGCAAACTTTCCTTCTCTAAAATAAGAGCCTTAAAATTGCTATCAAGTAGGCTGCCTTTAACCTTATAAAATCTAAAAAATTAAGCCACTTTTACCTTGTAAATTTACCCCCATTTTGTCCTTGGTCATCGGAATAAAAGAGAGATAATTCTCGGAAAAAGAGGCAATTTAGTGAGGATTATTATATTTTTGAGTTCAGAATTTTTAATCAACTGCCGATAAAATTTAAAGAATTTTTCATCATTTTGAGGGCAGAATGATCAAATTTATACCTAAATTTTTTTGCTGTTTTCTATTTCTCTTAGCTTTTAACAACTTTTTATATGACGAAATTGGGGCCGAGTCCGGCTCTTATCAAAAAGCGATCCCCTTAATCAAAGCCGGCCAATACCGCCAGGCTCTACCACTATTAGAACAGGCTCTTCAAGAAACACCAGAAAATCTCTTCCTAAAAGGCGATTATTTATTATGTTTAATCTGGACCGAAGATTATGAAAAAGCAGTCCGTTTCTATCTGCAAAATGAAAAAGAGCTTTTAAAACTAAAATATATACCCAAAAATATTGGCCGAGCCTTCTTGGAACTGAAAGATTATGTACGGGCCAAAGACTTATATGAGCTGGCGTGGGAAATTGATCGTAAAGATAAGGAAGCCTTAAAAGGACTTATTATTAGCTTACACCACCTAAATAACTATGCCCTAGCCTATTCTTTTTTAGAAAAAAGCGAAAAATACCTTCCGGAGATTACTACTTTTTTTAGAGCTTTGACTTTGGAAAAAGAAGGCCAGCAAAGTGCGGCTTATAAGTTATATGGCCAACTCACTTTAAAAATTGAAGAAGAAACTTTTTTAAAAGAGATCCAAGAAAGAAGGCAAGCAGTCGCTGCTTCTTTAAAAAAGGAAGAAATCCAGCTGCTCTTTAAAGAAATTGCGGCGCAACCCCTTTTATCCCAGTTGCTCTTGTTTGATATTAAAAATTTTAAAGAGGCCTTAAAAAATTTACCCGCAGATTATAGCCCCCTCCCTCTCGGTTTTTTAATAGAGTTAGGCTGGGCTTTTTTTAAAGAAAAAAGATATGCCGAAGCCCTCAGGATTTACTCTTTAACTTCTGAAAAATATCCCTCGGCCTGTCTTCCCCGCATCTTGATTGTTTACCCTTGGGCCATGACGGGCAAGATTACCGAAGGGCATCAAGCGTTAGATAAAATTAAAGAAAAAAAATGTTTTCCAATAGACCTCCTCTTTGCCCGCGCTTTTCTGTATGAGCAAGAAAGAAATTATTTATCTGCTTATAAGACTTATGAAGAAATTTTGAAGCTGCGCCCAAATAATATTCATGCGGCCAAATTACGCATATATAACCTGGCGGAACTGGGCGCTACCAGCCTGGCCGAACAAGAATTTCAAGATAAGCAAATAAAAGATGATGAGCTTCAAGATTTCGTTGAAGGACATAAAGCCGTAGATCATTTAAGATGGGGTCAGGCAAAAGAAGCAGGCTTTCTCTTAGAAAGAAAATTAAAGGAACGTCCTGAAAATTTAAGAGCTCATTACGATTATCTAATTGTTTTGCATACTCTGGGCCGAATGAAAGAAGTTCTGATCCAATATGAAAAAATAAAATTATTAACCCAAGAAATTCCTCCTTGGGTATTAGAGGCAGTAGCTGATGCACATCTTTATTTAGAAAATCCCCAAAAGGCCTTAGAAATTTATGACCAGGTCCTTGCCCAAGAAAAAAGATTTAATTCTCTTATGGGTCGTTTTTATGCTCTCCAAGATTTGCGGGAGTGGAAGAAAGCTGAAGAAGCTCTGGGGGAGGTAAAAAATTTTTTAAAAAATCTGAAGCCTGATAAATGGAACAAAGTCGCCCACATCTTGGAAGATGGCTGGTTCCTTACTTATCAAGATCGCTTGAAGGAAACTCTTGAATATTATGAAACCTCCTTTGGGTATCTGGAATCAAGAGGATGGTTCCTTATCTACCAGGATAAAATAAAAGAAGCAGAAATATTTTTTGAATCTTACCTGCAAAAAGCTGGCTCAAGCTTAGAATTTCGTAATGGCCTTGCCCATACCTATCTAAGTCGCGGCCGTCCCCGGCAAGCCTTAGAAGAATTCAAGATTATCGAAAATCTTAATCCCGAATTTCAGAAAGGCCTCAATGGCATGGCTTTAACGCTTAATACTTTAAATTATAAAAAGGAGGCGCGGGATTTAGCCAAAAAACTCGCGGAACAGTATCCCACTAATAAACATATTCAAAATACGCTAAAAACATTTCAGGTAGAAGATATGTGGAATTTTTATGTTGAAGGTGGGTTTATTCAAGAAATTTCTGGGGCGCGAGAATATTGGGCTAAATTCCGTTTGACCGAGCCGATCATACCTGTTTTTAAACTATTTCAAGAAATCCTTTGGCAGGAAGCCAATGAAGCAGACACAAATTTTACCTGGAATCGGGCAGCCTTGGGAGCAGAATGGATTGTCTTTCCGGAACTAATCTGGAGACAGGCTTTAACTTTTGATTATCAAAAAATGCAAGATTGGGGTTATAACACTACGCTCACTTTCTGGCCCATTGACCCATTGCGCCTTACTGCCGGCTTTGACTCTTTCAGCACCACAATTCCTGTACGAGCTAGGGCAGCGGGAATAGAAGGGCAGAATGCTTACTTAAATATCCATTATTTAGAAAGCGACTTGCGTTATTACGGAGCCACGGTAGGAGCAGATTGGTTCTCCGATGATAACCAACGCTTTTATGGTCAGCTTTATTATGATCAGAATATCTTCAATCACCCTGATTTCAAGATCAGATTAGGTGGAGAGGTTTATTATGGTGGTTATCGAAAAAGGGATGTCCCCTATTTCAGCCCCGCGGAGGAATTTAGTTTTCTCATAACAACTGGCTTCCACTGGCTTCCTTATCTTTTTTATGACAAAGAGGTTCGCTCCAGTTTGTATGGGCGAATAGGAATGTATAAACAAAGAGATTACAGCTTTTATCCCATAGGCGGTTTAACTTATGAAATGCGTATTAAATTATCAAAAACTTTTTACCTGCAAGGAAGTATTTCCTGGGATCAAAAAGTTTATGATGGCAATTCTACAGGAGTATGGAGTGGGCTCCTTAGTCTCAGCAAGAGTTTTTAAAAGCATAATTTTTCTTTTAATTCTGCTTTTTATTCCCATCTCTGCTGCGGGGGCTGATAAATTCATTGTGCTCTGCTACCATGATATTCCGGAAGTAGCTTTTACTCCTTACGATGTTCCGCAGCACATTTTTATCAAACAATTGGAATACCTGCGCCAAAATGGTTATACCTTCATCAGCCCTGAAGAGATTCGCCAAGCTAAGCAAGGACGCATCACCCTTCCAGACAAAGCTGTTTTGCTTACTTTTGATGATGGCTATCTTTCTTTTTATAATTTTGTTTTTCCTTTCCTTAAGCTTTATAAAATTCCAGCAGTCATCTCCATTGCTACTTCTTGGATTGACCAACCGGATAAACAAATTTCTAATCAATTAATGTCCTGGAAACAAATTAAAGAAGTTATAGATTCGGGATTGGTCTTTATTTCTTCCCATACTCATGACCTCCATAAAGAAATTGTCTATAACTCTGCGGGTAATGTTGGGCCTGCTTCCAGTTTATTCCACTTTGACCCCCAGACTAAAAATTATGAAACTGAAGAAATGTTTTCTCAGCGCATTGCGGCTGATTTGCAAGAAAGCATAAGAATTATCCAAAAGGAAACGGGAAAGAGGCCTCATCTCTTAACTTGGCCTTATGGGGAATTTAATAATCTATCTTTGATCGAAGCTCAAAAACTGGGTTTTGAAATAATTTTCACTCTGGAAAGTGGCTTTGCCGATTTAAAGCATTTAGAAAGAACAAACCGTAATATGATCACTAATGAATTAGGAATTCCTTACTTCATCCAAGCTTTGAAAAAAAATTTTGCCGACAAACCGAAGATAAGAGCGGTGCAAATTGACCTGGATTTAATTGTCAATCCAGCCTCCTATGAGGAGAGTGACCGCAATTTAGGTCTGTTAATTGAACGGCTGGTAGCTCTGGGAGTTAATACGGTATTTTTGCAAGGCTTCTGCGATATGGAAGGTACGGGAAATATCCGTGCAGTTTATTTTCCCAATAGAGTTTTACCTGTAAAAATGGATTTTCTGAGTCACGCAGTTCATCAAATTAGAATCCGCGGGATCAAAGTATATGTCTGGATGCCCGTATTGAGTTTTGAACTTCCAGACGCAAAATTGAATGATGATCTGAAAGTAAGAGAATATAAAGATGGGAAAGTCAAAATTACTACTTCCTGGTATCGACGACTTTCTCCATTCGATAAAAGGACTTTAGAATTGGTGCGGAATTTATATCGGGACCTGGCAGCTCATGTGCAACTGGATGGAATTTTATTCCAGGATGATTTGTATCTCACCGATGAAGAGGATTTTCATCCCGCTGCCCTGCAGTCTTTCGAAGAGCTGCATGGAATTAAATTGACTCCCCCAAAATTGCCAGAAGAACGCATCCAAGAAAAGTGGCTTTCCCTTAAAACCAATATCTTAATTCAGCATACGCAGGAATTAATAGATTTAGTCCGCGAATATCGGCCGGGCGCCAAATTTGCCCGCAATATATATAGTGAAGTAGTCATTAATCCGAAGGCGCAAAATTGGTTTAGCCAAAATTTTGCCGATTTTTTAAAGAATTATGAATACACCGTAATTATGGCCTATCCCCAGATGGAAAGAATTAAAAATTTAAGGGAAATTAAAGGATGGTTCTTGAAACTTAAAGAAGAAGTAGACCGCCACAACGCCAAAGAAAAAGTCCTTTTCAAAATTCAAAGCTATGATTGGCAGGAAAAAAGTTGGCTCAAAGAAAAGACTCTACAAAAAGAGATTAAATTTTTATTAGCTAATGGAATAAATCATCTTGGTTATTATCCTGATGATGTTTTTAAAAATAAGCCGAATTTGCAAAAGCTTTACGATATTTCGGCCAAGACTTTACCATGAATATTGTATTTTATATTTGGGAAATATTAAGCACTTTTGTTTTTCTCTACCCCCTTTTCATGAGTATAGTTTGGACATTGGGAGGGTTAATTTTTTACCTCCGCTGGGAAAAGAAAGGCTCTCCCCAGCTCTTCGCTTCTCCTTTAGTTTCCATTGTGATTCCTGCTCATAATGAAGAAAAAGTGATCGAAGATGTCGTGGATAATCTTCGCGATCTGAATTATCCCAATTATGAAGTAATCGTCGTAAATGATGGCAGCACGGACAGGACGGCCGAAATTCTTAATAAATTAACAACCCTACACTCCCATTGGTTGAAGGTTGTCCATCTGCAACCAAATAGCGGGAAAGCGCAAGCCTTAAATATGGGCATTCTCTTATCCCGCGGGCAATTTGTTTTAACCATGGACGCAGATAGTTTTCTTGATAATGACGCCCTTAATTGGATGATGTGGCATTTTTTACAGTTACCTCGGGTGGGAGCAGTTACCGGAAATCCCCGGGTTTTGAACCGCACTACCCTTTTAAGCAAGATTCAAATTGGCGAATACTCCAGCATCATTGGGCTTATAAAAAGAACTCAACGTCTATTAGGCAAAGTACTAACTGTTTCAGGAGTGATTGCTGCTTTTAGAAAAAGTGCTTTGATTGAATGTGGTCTTTTTGACACCGATACAGTGACTGAAGACATAGATATGACTTGGAAGATGCAACAGCGCTTCTGGGATGTACGTTACGAACCAAATGCGGTTTGCTGGGTTTTGGTTCCCGAAACTCTGCGTGGACTCTGGCGGCAAAGGTTGCGGTGGGCCCAGGGTGGCTTAGAAGTTCTTAAAAAACACTTCCGCATATGGAAAGATAGTAGGCAGCGCCGCTTATGGCCAGTTTATACTGAATATGTGACAGGAGTAATTTGGGGGCATGTCTTTATCTTTCTTTCTATCATTTGGCTGATCAGCTATTTGCTCCATTACTTCTTTGGCATTTTCATGGTTCTCCCCTTTGCGCCTTTTATTCCTAAATGGAAAGGTTCTATTCTTGCCCTCGCTTGCTTACTGCAATTCTTAGTTAGCCTTTTTATAGATTTACGTTATGAAGGGAAGTCTTTCTTAAAATATTACTTCTGGGTAATTTGGTATGCCTTCGTTTATTGGATCATCTGTTCTCTGGCAGTAGTCGTAAGCATGTATAATTTAAAAATTAAGAAAAAAGGAGTCTCGGTAAAGTGGAAAAGCCCCGACCGCGGTCTACATACCATAAAATCATAGATAAATCAGAACTGAAAACCCCTTGGCGTTATTTCCTCGAAGGTTCTATCACTATGGCTTTCTGGGCCATCTGGGTTTATTGGATTTATCCAGTTTTAACTGTAATCTTATGGG